>NZ_JCBDGK010000019.1:0-32358 GCF_059834005.1 Vibrio sp. R12-SW3-ISO1 | reverse complement strand
TCTATCTCTGACCACTGGGCGGCAGATGACTCATTAGGTCTTGTCATAGTATGCAACTGCCATTCAATAAGGCATCGTGTTGTAAGTTTGATGCTTGCTCTAGATAGGTCTTTCATGAACTGAGGCAGCTCTTCTGGAGTAATCGTTGGCATATTCTTCTTTTTAGGGGCGTGGAAAGCTGAGTGAATCTTGCTTAGAGGGTTTGAGTTTATAATCCCCGTATTTACCGAAAAATCCATCACTTCATTGATGCGTTGGCAAAGGCGCTTGACAGTTTCTAGAGAGCCTTTTGCTGCAATTGGTTTGAGAGTGTTGATGGTGTCAATTGCCGTAAGTTTGCTGATAGGTAATTTCCCCAGCTTGGGGAATATGTGTAGTTCAAATGAACGCCAGATATCCGTGGCATATTTTTCAGAAACGGTAGATTTTTTTACGGTCATCCAAGATTCTGAGATTTTTTCGAAGGTATGCTCAAGCTCTGCAAGTTTTCCTTGTGTCTGTTGTTGTTTGTGTTCTCTAGGGTCAATTTGCTTTGCGAGAAGAGTTAGAGCCTCAAGCCTTAACTTGCGAGCATCGGCAATACTAATTTCGGGAAAGCTACCAAACGAAATATTAGTACGCTTTTTGGTAAAGGGTTTCTGATATTTAAAAAGCCAAACTTTGCTACCTGATGGTCGGATACTCAGCATCAAGCCTTGCCCATCACTCAATGTGTATTCTTTTTCTTTTGGTTTAGCTTTGTTAACTTCGGTGAAAGTTAGAGGTTTTACGTTTCTAGCCATCTTAATGCTCCTTGAGGGGTACTAAACCAAACTTAGTACCAAGATGCTTAGTACTAAACTCACCTTGGTACATAGCTTGGTACCAAGTTTTACGAATCTAGTAAAACAATCTCGAACATTATAGATACAAAAAGCCCCGCTAGGCTAGGAGCTTAGCGGGGCTTTCAAACGTTCTAGAACGTCTTCGTATACGAATTTGGTGGAGCTGGCGGGAGTTGAACCCGCGTCCGAAAATCATTCATCTTTGGTACTACATGCTTAGTCGATCTTTAGTTTCGCCACCCACCTGCGAACCGACACGCGAATGAATGACTAACCTGAATTATAATTCGCCGTTCATCTCTCAGGTGGGAGAATCCGGGCTAGCGCGTTTGGGTTTGATCCCTCGTTGGTCCCCGTCTTACGTGCGGAAGCTAGGGCGAGAGAGCTCTCAGCAGGGTATTAAGCTGCTAGTGCGTAGTTTTCGTCGTTTGCGACTATTTTTTTGCGGTTTGTTAACGAGGCCTACCGCACCTCGGCATGCACCTTAGACTGCAAAATTCCCGTCGAATCCTGAATCAGCCCCAAGGTTGTTGATGCATAGTACCAGATTAGTGATGCCTGTCTAGCACTATGCGTTTAAGTGGTTAAGATTAGCGCAGCGCGCTTTTCATTACTCGAGCTTTTTGACGCTGCCAGTCGCGATCTTTGATGTCATCACGTTTGTCGTGTAGCTTTTTACCTTTTGCTACGCCGATTTTCATTTTGACCCAAGATTTAGACCAGTAGAGAGACAAGGCGATAAGCGTCATGCCTTCACGGTTGATGCGTCCGGTTAAGTTGTCGAGCTCTCGACGGCTCATAAGTAGTTTTCGCACACGCGTCGGGTTCGCCACTACGTGTGTCGATGCCTGATTTAGAGGAGTGATCGTCATTCCACTCACAAAGGCTTCACCGTTACGCATAAATACGTAACTTTCTGAAATATTGGCTTTACCTTGGCGAAGGGCTTTCACTTCCCACCCTTGTAGCTCTAGACCTGCTTCGATCTCATCTTCGATGAAGTATTCGTGGCGAGCCTTTTTATTGAGCGCGATGGTATTGCTACCCGCTTTTTGTTTTGAGTTTTTCTTTGCCATAATACGGTCATTATAAAGAGGGTTGAGTGCTTAGCAAATCCCTTTGTTTGCGCTGAGTGCAAATAAAAGTAAAATTATCGCCAGCTTGATGCCCAAGCTTAGTCGTAAGGAGTCAATATGAAGCAAGTCAGTCGCTCAGCGCTGGTATCTTTTAGTGCAGAGCAGATGTATGAGTTGGTCAATGACGTGGCGAGTTATCCCGAGTTTCTTCCAGGCTGTTCCGGTTCTCGAGTGATTGAAGAGTGCCAAGATGCCATGGTGGCGTCGGTCGATGTGTCTAAAGCGGGTATCAGTAAGACATTTACCACCTCAAACACGTTGCACTTTGGTGAGGCGATCATCATGAATTTGGTCGATGGCCCATTCAAAACCTTGAAAGGGGGGTGGTATTTTACACCGCTGGATGAGCGAGCCTGTAAAGTAGAGCTTAAGTTAGAGTTTGAGTTTTCCAGCAAAATGATTGAGATGGCCTTTGGTAAAATCTTCAATGAGTTGACGAGCAATATGGTCAATGCTTTTACCGCAAGAGCGAAACAGGTATATAACTGCTATGAGTATTGAGTCTGATATGATCCATGTTGAGGTGGTGTATGCGCTACCCAATGAGCAGCGGGTCTACACTTTGGTGGTCAACAAGTCGATGACGGTTGAGGAAATCATCAAGCAATCTGGCGTTTTGGAACGCTATCCCGATATTGACCTAACAAAAAATAAAGTTGGGGTGTTTAGTCGCAATGTGAAGTTGGATGCGACTGTCCGAGACAAAGATAGAATCGAAATTTATCGACCTTTATTAGCGGACCCGAAAGAGATCCGACGCAAGCGAGCAGAACAAGCCAAAGCGGCCGGAAGCGCAGATCCAGTGACAGGGGGCAAAAAGAACCCGCTTAGGAAAGAACAGGCCTAATCAAAAAACGCTGACATCTTGTCAGCGTTTTACGTTTTTGCGCGAATAGCGCCTCAACGAATAGGCACTTTATTAATTGATACTTTCAAAAAAATCGTCACTGGCGGTGAAGTCGCCAGTCACATCAACCAATTGACCATTGCCATTGAAGTTGACCACTAAGTTTTTTTGAATCGAGTCATGGTGGCCTTTAGTGTGATGGTAAATGTAGTACCAAGTGTCAGGGTAGCCATTTTCAACCAACATCGGTGAGCCCATCACATAACGTACTTGCTCTTTGGTCATACCGAATTTAAGTTTTTCTACCGCTTCTTGCTCAACATAGTTGCCCTGGTTGATGTCAATGCGATACACCAGCTTCTCTAATAATGAACAGCCAGTCAGGGTTGTGATCGCGAGTGGTAATGCGATAAGCCACTTAGTTAGTTGCATACGAGTATTCTTACTGCAGAGGGTTCTAAAACTGAGCCGATAATAAACAAGCTTGCTTGTAATGTAAAAAGCTCATCGGCATTTGAACTGTTTCAGACCATGATTTTTGAATTAGGTTGCAAATTCGAGCCAAAATTCCTGAGCTAGGGAACTTTGGCTACCTAACCTGAGCGGGATCTATTGTTGAGTCACCCTAAGCGGCGACTAGGAGCTCTTTTGCATTGGCTAAGGTTGAGTCGGTAATTTCACTTCCACCTAACAAGCGGGCAAGCTCGCTAATGCGCTGATTGCGATCGAGAACACGCATCTGTGTCTCCGTTTTACCTGCTTTAGTGTTTTTGGCAACAAACAGTTGCTGGTGACCACATCCGGCGACCTGCGGTAAGTGAGTTACACAGAGAACCTGGGTAGATTCTCCTAATTTTCGCAACATTTTACCGACTACGGCGGCGGTTGGCCCACTGATACCGACATCCACTTCATCAAAAATGAGGCTTGGTGTGTCGACTTTCTGCGCAGTAATGACTTGAATGGCTAGGGAAATGCGTGAAAGTTCCCCTCCAGATGCCACTTTGGCAATCGGTTGAAGTGGTTGGCCGGGGTTCGTTGAGACTAAGAAGCATACTTGATCGAGGCCAAGTGGAGACGGATGCGCCGTATCACTGACCACATCGATACAAAACTTCGCTTTTTCCATACTCAACTCGTGCATGCTGGCTGAAATCAGCTTGTTGAGCTCTTTGGCGTATCGTGAACGTGATTTACTCAGTTTTTCTGCGTGCTCGACAAAAGTTGCAAAAGTCTTGCTCACCTCATTTTCCAGTTGCTCGAGTTTGTCATCGGAGCAGTCTAGCGCGTCGATTTGTGCCAACAACTCTTGGTGATGTTGATATAAAGCTTCTGGCATCACATGGTGTTTACGTGCGATAGACATCACTTTGGAGAATCGCTCTTCTACATAAGCCATGCGCGCAGGGTCAACGTCAATATTGTCGAGGTAGTTGCGAAGCTCATTGTTGGCTTCTTCAATCTGAATCAGGGCTTCCGCCAGCATATTAGGCAGTGCAGCCAACTTATCGTCGAGTTCTGCAAGTTGAATCAAGGACTGACTGGCTGATTGGAGAATACCAAGCGCATTAACTTCTTCACCTTCGTAAATAAGCTCAATGGCTTGTTGGCAGGTGGTGGCGAGCTCTCCGCTGTTGGAGAGGCGTTTGTGTTCTTGTTCGAGCTCTTCATATTCTTCCTCCCCTAGAGAGAGTTCGTTTAACTCTTTAATTTGGTATTCAAGCAACTGTTTTTGCGCAAGGTTAGCTGCGCTATTTTCTTTAAGTTGCTTGAAATGAATGTCCGCCTGACGCCAGAGTTGGTAAGCATTACGAGTGCTTTTGAGCAAGTGTATATGCCCAGCGTACTGATCGAGCATGGCGAGTTGGTGCTCAGGTTTCATCAATTGATGATGCGCGTGTTGGCCATGAATATTGATCAGCAGTTGTCCGAGCGACTTGAGCTGAGAGAGAGGGACTGGGCTACCATTAATGAAGGCTCGTGAGCGGCCTTCTTTGCTAATGATACGACGCAAAATGCAGTCGCTCCCATCGAGCAGGTCGTTATCTTCTAGCCATCGTGTTGCGTGAATATTGTTTTCTAGTGAGAACGCGGCACTGACTTCCGTTTTATCTTCACCTTGGCGAACCATGCTGGCTTCCGCTCTGCCACCAAGGCATAAGCCGAGCGCATCGATCGCAATGGACTTGCCTGCGCCCGTTTCACCGGTGATGGTTGTCATTCCTTTAGAGAGTTCAAGTTGTAGAGATTTTACAATCGCAAAATTATTCACACTTAGATGAGCCAGCATTTTTAGCACCTGTTTAAATGAACAATACTGTATAAAGAAGCAGTATATACTGTTTCTTTATACAGTAAAGATGGTGGCAACAAATTTTGTGAGGGCGATTAAAAAAGGTTGATGTGTGTACATCAACCTTTCAAGTGTTCATCTCTGTTTAGGGCCGCTTGTTAGAAAAGCTTGCTGGACCAGCCCAGTTTGTTTCTCAGCACATGATAGTAGCTGTATTCCGTTGGGTGGATAAGTTTCAGGACGTTAGGGCTTTGATAAATATGGATTTCATCCCCCGGTGAGACGGGCAATGACACTTGACCATCACAGCTGACTTCCTGTGTGCCTCGGTTATCGGGCGACACCAGTAGCTTGATACGCCGTTTTCCGTCAACGACCAAAGGTCGACTCGACAAGGTATGGGGAAACATAGGGACAAGCGAGATAGCGTTGAGGCTAGGCGACAGAATTGGACCGCCCCCAGAGAGCGAATAAGCCGTAGAGCCGGTCGGCGTTGAGACTATGATGCCATCCGCACGCAGAGAAAACGCGAAGCTATTATCGATATAGACCTCGAATTCAATCATGTGCGCAATTTGCCCGGGGTGAAGTACCGCTTCGTTTAGCGCAGCGTTGTGGCTTTTAACTTGGCCATGACGATGGACTTCCGCTTCAAGTAAAAAGCGCTCTTCTTCAATGTAGTCTCCCGCTAGCACGGTTTTCAGCGCCGCTTGAAAGTCTTCGGGATTTAAGTCCGTCAAAAAGCCGAGATTTCCTCGGTTCACACCAATGACGCGCACGTCAAAGCGCGACAGCACACGAGCGGCGCCTAGCATGTTGCCGTCACCACCAACGACAATCGCCAAGTCTGCGACGTTGCCCAGCCGAATCAAACTGGCGAAATCTTGTTGCGGTAGGTCATCTAAGATTTCGCTGAGGCGATCATCGATAAGAACCTGATAACCTTCTGATTTTAACCAAGTGTACAGTTCTCGGTGCGTTTGGATAGCCTGCTGATCTCTGGGCTTACCAATGATAGCGATCACTTCAAAAGGTTTTTTCATAAGTTTTCCGCGCTAAATAGGCTTGAATCGACAATCTACATCCCCATAATAATGGCAAGTTAGCTAATTGTGCGAATTTTTTGTATTTGGTGGTGGCAAACTGAGCCGTTAAGTACAAAGAACATTGAATTCTGGAGAGACCATGAGCAACGAAGAAAACAAGATTAAAGAAGAAGAGCTTGATCAAATCATCGAAGAAGCGGAAAAAGCCGAAGCGGCAGCACAAGAAGTGGAAGCTGAGCTTGAAGAGATGGGTGATGAAAAAGACGCGAAGATTGCTCAACTAGAAGCGGCGCTACTGACAAGCGAAGCGAAAATTCAAGAACAGCAAGACGGTGTATTGCGTGCGAAAGCAGAAGTCGAAAACATGCGTCGCCGTACGGAAACCGAGATCGACAAAGCACGTAAATACGCATTGAATAAGTTTGCTGAAGAGCTGTTACCGGTGATTGATAACCTAGAGCGTGCGATTCAAGCGGCAGACGGAGAGAATGAAGCGGTCAAGCCGATTCTTGAAGGTGTTGAACTGACGCATAAAACGTTTGTCGATACCGTGTCTAAGTTTGGTTTGAAAGAGATCAACCCAGAAGGTGAAGCGTTCAACCCTGAGCAGCACCAAGCGATGTCCATTCAGGAAAGCCCTGATCATGAATCGAACACGGTGATGTTTGTGATGCAAAAAGGGTATGAGTTGAACGGACGCGTGATTCGTCCTGCCATGGTGATGGTAGCGAAGTAAACCGAAATAATCGCGACATTATGCGCGATAGAGTAGCGAGCAAAGCGAGGCTTCGGCCTCGCTTTGTTGTTTCTAAACAAAAATTACGATTTTTTTCATTTTGTCCCTTGAAAAGGTAATTCCAGACCTTATCTAAGGGGCATAGAGAAGCAAACATGATTATTTTTGTTTGTGAGCAAGGGTTGAAACCCGATTCTCCATCCCCACATAGGGGATATAGCACAACGAAAATAGAATTTATTCGGAGATAGCCTGATGGGTAAAATCATTGGTATTGACTTAGGTACTACTAACTCTTGTGTTGCTGTATTAGACGGCGACAAACCACGCGTGATTGAAAACGCAGAAGGTGAACGTACTACTGCATCGGTAATTGCTTACACAGACGGCGAGACATTGGTTGGTCAGCCTGCGAAACGTCAAGCAGTTACTAACCCTGAAAACACGCTATTTGCAATCAAGCGTTTGATCGGTCGTCGTTTTGAAGACGAAGAAGTTCAGCGCGACATCGAAATCATGCCATACAAGATTGTTAAGGCTGATAACGGTGACGCTTGGGTTGAAGTGAAAGGCCAAAAAATGGCAGCACCTCAAGTTTCTGCTGAAGTTCTGAAGAAAATGAAGAAAACAGCGGAAGACTTCCTAGGTGAAGAAGTAACAGGTGCGGTCATCACTGTACCGGCTTACTTTAACGATGCTCAGCGTCAAGCAACTAAGGATGCAGGCCGCATTGCAGGTCTAGAAGTAAAACGTATCATCAACGAACCGACAGCGGCAGCGTTGGCATACGGTCTAGACAAGAAAGGCGGCGATCGCACTATCGCGGTTTATGACTTAGGTGGTGGTACGTTCGATATCTCTATCATCGAAATCGATGAAGTTGAAGGTGAGAAAACGTTCGAAGTTCTTGCAACCAACGGTGATACTCACCTAGGTGGTGAAGACTTTGATAACCGCCTTATCAACTACCTCGTTGAAGAGTTCAAGAAAGAGCAAGGCATCGATCTTAAGAAAGATCCTCTAGCGATGCAGCGTGTGAAAGAAGCGGCAGAAAAAGCGAAGATCGAGCTTTCTTCGACTTCTCAAACTGACGTAAACCTACCATACGTGACAGCGGATGCGACGGGTCCTAAGCACATGAATGTGAAAGTGACGCGTGCGAAACTAGAATCTCTAGTTGAAGACCTTGTTCAACGTTCACTTGAGCCACTAAAAGTCGCACTAGCGGATGCGGATCTTTCAGTGAATGAAATCACTGACGTTATCCTAGTCGGTGGTCAGACTCGTATGCCTATGGTTCAGAAGAAAGTTGCAGAGTTCTTCGGTAAAGAAGCGCGTAAAGACGTAAACCCTGACGAAGCCGTAGCTATGGGTGCTGCTGTTCAAGGTGGCGTACTTGCGGGTGACGTTAAAGACGTACTGCTACTTGACGTTACACCTCTGTCTCTAGGTATTGAGACAATGGGCGGCGTAATGACTAAGTTGGTTGAGAAGAACACCACTATCCCAACCAAAGCGAACCAAGTTTTCTCGACAGCGGAAGACAACCAGAACGCGGTAACCATCCACGTTCTTCAAGGTGAGCGTAAGCAAGCGATGTACAACAAGTCTCTAGGTCAATTTAACCTAGAAGGCATTCAGCCTGCGCCACGTGGCATGCCACAAATCGAAGTGACTTTCGACCTTGATGCGGACGGTATTCTACACGTGTCAGCGAAAGACAAGCAGACTGGCAAAGAGCAGAAGATCACTATCCAAGCGTCTGGTGGTCTAAGCGATGAAGACATCGAGAAAATGGTTCAAGAAGCAGAAGCGAACAAAGAAGCGGACAAGAAGTTCGAAGAGCTAGCGACTGCACGTAACCAAGCGGACCAAATGATTCACGGTACTCGTAAGCAAGTAGAAGAAGCGGGTGATGCGCTTCCAGCTGACGAGAAAGAGAAGATTGAAGCCGCGATTTCTGAGCTAGAAACAGCACGTAAAGGCGAAGACAAAGAAGCGATCGACGCGAAAGTTCAAGCACTGATGACTGCGGCTCAGAAACTGATGGAAATCGCTCAGCAGCAAGCTCAAGCGCAAGCACAAGGTGGCGAGCAAGCAAGCAGCGACGCTCAAGACGATGTGGTTGACGCAGAGTTCGAAGAAGTCAAAGACGACAAGAAGTAATTCTTGATTCGGACTTAACTTAACTATGATGCGGGCGTTTGAGGAGACTCTTACGCCCGTATGTTTGTACATTATGTCCATCTAACTAAAAGTGTCTTTTTGGTGTGGGATCGCTAAAATCCAGAGCCATTAGTTAGGTAGATATAACACCAAGCGGTGTTGACCGTTTGCAGTAATAAATTTGGTGACGAGAAACATGTCAAAACGTGATTTTTACGAAGTATTAGGCGTAAGCCGCGATGCATCAGAGCGTGATATCAAAAAGGCGTACAAACGCCTAGCGATGAAATTCCACCCAGACCGTAATCAGGGTGATGACAGCGCTGCAGATAAGTTTAAAGAAGTAAAAGAAGCGTACGAAGTTCTGCTCGATCCACAGAAGAAAGCCGCTTATGACCAGTACGGCCATGCAGCCTTTGAACAAGGCGGTATGGGAGGCGGCGGCTTCGGTGGCGGTAGTGCCGATTTCGGTGACATCTTTGGCGACGTGTTTGGTGACATCTTTGGTGGCGGTCGTCGTGGCGGCGGTCAAGCTCGCGCTCAGCGTGGCGCTGATTTACGCTACAACATGGAATTGACGCTTGAAGAAGCCGTACGTGGTGTGTCGAAAGAAATTGAAGTTCCTACGTTAGTCCATTGCGACAGCTGTGAAGGAAGCGGCGCGAAGAAAGGCACATCACCTGAAACATGTGGTACTTGTCATGGTCATGGCCAAGTTCAGATGCGCCAAGGTTTCTTTGCGGTTCAACAAACCTGTCCGACCTGTCACGGTAAAGGCAAGATCATTAAAGACCCATGTAATGTGTGTCATGGTCAAGGTCGTAAACAGAAAAGCAAAACCCTTAACGTTAAGATTCCAGCCGGTGTGGATACTGGCGATCGCATTCGTCTTTCAGGTGAAGGTGAAGCGGGAGAGATGGGCGCACCAGCGGGCGACTTGTATGTACAAGTACACGTGAAAGAACACCACATCTTTGAGCGTGATGGTAATAACCTCTACTGTGAAGTGCCTGTGAGCTTTGCTATGGCAGCGCTCGGTGGTGAGGTGGAAGTCCCAACATTGGACGGCCGAGTGAACCTTAAAGTGCCAACGGAGACACAAACTGGTCGTATGTTCCGTATGCGCGGCAAAGGCGTAAAAGGCGTTCGTGGTGGTGGTATTGGCGATTTGATTGTCAAGCTTGTGGTAGAGACGCCAGTGAACCTCAGTGCCCGTCAAAAAGAGCTACTTAAAGAGTTTGAAGAGTCTTGCGGTGGTGAAGCGGCGACCAAGCACAAGCCGAAATCAGAAGGCTTTTTCAATGGTGTGAAGAAGTTTTTCGATGACTTGACCAGCTAACGCACAAGCTGAATTCAAAGCGGTAACACAGCAAAAAAGGTAGGAAACCGAAGGGTTATCCTACCTTTTTTACAATGTGCAAGCGAAGGTGTTACAAAAACATCAGTAACGTTAGCGCAACACCGACACTCAGCCAGTTCAACTGGTTTAATGACATAGTCTTATCCGAATGTAACGCTGTAATAATGAATTTTTATGTGGCCAAACCCAAAACGATGGGAGTTCGTCAGTGGCGCGAAGGCAACGATTTAAATCTTACTGTCTCAATATTACGATTAAATTACATACAGACGATTTTTTATGCAGCCTTGCTCAATAGTCGATCCAAGACTCGGCTCGATAGTAGACGTTTTAACCACCAAAGCACTCGCGTTGGCGTGGTAATTCTGTAGCGGATTTTGGGTTTTTCGGACTCCAATGCATGAACCACAGGCGCAATACAGGCAGAGGCGGGAAGAACAAAGCGGTTGCTTGAAGTATCGTTGCCAAGTCTTGCTAATTGTTGCTCATAGTGCGCACGATGCGCGCTCTCTTCCACCTTGATCCAGCGTTGAAATGCCACCAAGGCGTTGGCGCGAAACTGCGTCTCTATGGGACCTGGTTCGATGAGGCTGATGTGAATGTTGGTGTCGGCCAGCTCGAGTCTGAGTGTGTCTGTCCACCCCTCAAGAGCAAACTTGGAGGCGTTGTACGCACCACGATATTTCATCGCCGCAAATCCAAGTACCGAGCTGTTTTGTACGATTCGCCCAGCGCCTTGCGCTCTCATTATCGGCAGAGCCAAAGAAACAAGATGATGCCAGCCAAAAAAATTGCTTTCAAACTGGGCGCGCAGGGCTTCTGTCGGGAGATCTTCCAATGCCCCAGGTTGACCGTAGGCCCCATTATTGAACAGAGCATCAAGTCGGCCGTTGCTTAATGCTAAGGCTTCATGAAAGCCTGTTTCGATACTTTGTGGATCAGAGAGATCCAGTTGCACCGACAGCAACCCTTCCTGTTTCAATCGCTCGACGTCTTGTGCTTGACGACAAGACGCGATGACTTGGTATCCTCGCTGATGAAGGGCGTGGGCAACCGTATAGCCTATGCCGCTCGAGCAGCCTGTAATCAAAATGTGTTGAGTCATGGTTGTCGTATTTATGATCCGTTGTTAGCGCCCAACGGGCTGCAAAAGGTGCTTGAGGGCGGGCTCAAGTCGTGAATATTGGAAAGTGAAGCCCAGTTCGGTGAGCTTTTTGGGTTTCGCGCGGATGCTATCAAACAGTAAGGTCGCACTCTCGCCCATCACCAGTTTCATTACCCATGCCGGTGTAAAAAGCACATGCGGCCGTCGCAGGCAACGAGCCAGCGTCTGACTAAACAGAGTATTGGTGACAGGGTGAGGCGCAGTGAAGTTGAACACGCCTTGGGCATGTTCGGTATCCAACAAGTAGACAATGGCACGCACCATATCCATCAGGTGTATCCAAGGCATATACTGCTTGCCAGTACCTATTGGGCCGCCTAATCCGAGGCGATAGGGGGGCAGCATTTTCTTCAGTGCCCCACCATCAGGACCAAGTACAATACCTGTTCTCATCAAACACACTCGCGTGTGCTGAGATTGTGCGCGCAGAGCGATCTGTTCCCAACGTGCACAGACTTGATGAGCGAAATCGTCATTGCTTTGCACTTGCAGACTTTCGTCAAACGGATGCGCTTGTTGGTCACCGTAGTATCCCACCGCAGAGCCACTGAGAAATACCGAGGGCGGCGCGGTGCTTGCGTGAATCAAGGCGACCAACTGCTCTGTCAGTTGCCAGCGACTCTCACAAATTAAGGATTTTTGGGTGTCAGTCCAGTGTTTGTTGGCAATGGGCTCTCCGGCTAAATTGATGACGGCGTCGAAGGGATTGAGATCATGAAAGTCGTCCAAACTGTCGATGAAGGAGAGATTGCCTTGTTTTAGGTGGGCGAGGACTTGCCGAGCGCGCGAGGGAGATCGGGTCAATACTGTCACTTCATGAGTGGTCAACTGCTTAAGCAGCTCTCTGCCAATAAACCCGGTTCCTCCGGTGAGCAAAATTTTCATTGCTGTCCCTTCTTTTTGATTTCTCGAATCATTATAGCGATCTCAAGCATGAATAGATCGCTCTTCACTCGGTTTGACCGCATCTTTGCTTATTGGCTCACTCGCCAACTCACAAAATGAAACATTCGTGCGTTCTATCGGGAGAGATGCCAGATTTATCACACTTAAGGATGAATTCCTTTGCCATGATAAATAGTGTGGATTTCATCGCAGCGGAGAGAGTATGGAAGCAATAAGGGCACTATTTCGTTCTTTAATGGGCAGCTTACGTGACTTACTGCCCATCATCGCTGTGATTGCTTTTTTCCAATTGGTTGTTTTGCAAGAGCCACTTCCCAACCTCCCTTCAATTGTATTTGGACTCGTGTTGGTGGTACTTGGGTTGAGTTTTTTTATTTTTGGCTTAGAGATGGGGTTGTTTCCCATCGGTGAATCCATGGCGCAAGCGTTTGCGCGTAAGGGGAGTGTCTTTTGGTTGCTGCTGTTTTCGTTCTGTTTAGGGTTTGGGACCACCGTTGCTGAGCCTGCTCTCACGGCAGTTGCCTCAGAAGCCGCAGAAGTGGCGGCGCAAGGAGGGATGATTGCCGACAGGCCGGAGGCGATGGATGATTACGCCAATGGCTTACGCTACACTGTCGCCCTCTCGGTGGGCTTTGCGATCATGTTAGGTGTGCTGAGAATTTTAAAAGGTTGGCCCATTCAGTATCTGATCATTGGTGGCTACATTGGTGTAGTGGTACTGACGATGTTTGCGCCGGAGAGCATCATTGGCGTCGCTTACGACTCCGGCGGTGTTACGACCTCCACCATTACGGTTCCTCTCGTCACGGCACTAGGGGTTGGGCTTGCAAGTGCGATCAAAGGACGTAACCCCATGATCGATGGGTTTGGCTTGATTGCGTTTGCCTCATTGCTGCCGATGATGTTCGTCATGGTATACGGCATGGTGGTGGCATGATGGAATGGCAACACTTTTTTCATACTCTGCTTGGTACCATCACCGATGTGGTGCCGATTGCGACCATTATCTTCGGATTCCAGTTTGCCGTGTTACGACGCCCGGTCACCAACCTTGCTAAGGTATTGCTCGGTTTTGTCTATGTCATTCTCGGCTTATCTCTGTTTCTTATTGGCTTGGAGCTTGCGTTGTTTCCGCTCGGCGAGACAATGGCCACTCAGTTGACGGCGCCCAGTTTTATCGATCAGTTTCGAGATAACCTCACCGCACCACTAGAGTGGTTTGACTACTATTGGGTCTACTTGTTTGCCTTTTTTATAGGCTTTAGTACCACTATTGCAGAGCCGTCACTGATCGCCGTTGCCATCAAAGCTAATCAAGTCTCGGCGGGCAGTATCAGTGTCAATGGGTTGCGTATCGCGGTGGCGCTTGGGGTTGCGTTTGGTATCTCGCTTGGTAGCTACCGAATTGTGGTTGGCGATCCTATCCACTACTACATCATCGTTGGCTACATTGTGGTGGTGATTCAAACCTTTTACGCTCCTAAGTTGATTATTCCACTGGCTTACGACTCCGGCGGTGTGACGACCTCAACGGTCACCGTACCTTTGGTGGCCGCGCTTGGTCTAGGGCTTGCTTCTACCGTACCGGGCCGAAACCCAATGATCGATGGCTTTGGCCTTATCGCCTTTGCCAGCTTATTCCCCATTATTTCAGTCATGGGCTATGCACAAATGACAGATTGGCTGAATAAACGCGCCAATCAGGAGGATGAAACTAATGCGCTTTAAACTCATTATTGCGTTTGTCGAAGACAGCAAAACCGACGTGGTGCTTGATGCGGCGCGCACTGCGGGCGCTACGGGGGCCACGGTTATTAACAATGCCCGTGGCGAAGGATTAAAACAGAAGAAAACCTTTTTTGGTCTGACGCTCGATGTGCAAAAGGATGTGCTGTTGTTTGTGGTCGAGGAGCACTTATCGCGACACATACTGGAGACGATCAACGAGGTTGGAGAGTTTGATCAAACCTCTGGGCAAGGCATCGCGATTCAAATTGATATTGAAGATGCGGTGGGGGTCGCCCACCAAGTAGAAACATTGACCAAAGTGGTGGAGGATGAGTTATGAACAGTCATGATAGAGTGCAAGTGCGCGATGTGATGGCCAATACTTATGTCATCATTGATGGCTTAACGACCGTCAAAGAGGGGATCCAGCTTGCGCGCCAACACCAAGTCAAAGCGTTGGTGGTTGATAAGCGGCATGAAGGGGATGAGTACGGCATTGTACTGATGAACGACATCGCGAAAAAAGTGTTGGCGCAGAATCGCTCGGCAGAGCGGACAAACATCTATGAAATTATGACCAAGCCTGCATTGTCCGTCAGCCCTGATATGAATGTGAAATATTGCGCACGCCTCTTTGAGCGCTTTGGTATCAGCCGTGCCCCTGTGATCGAACATGGCCAGATTATTGGGATGGTCAGTTACAACAACATTGTGATTAACGGCATGCTCAATGATGACGATGTGTAGCTCAGTGCGTACAATAGCCTTATTTACGTTAAGGGTACGCATTAGGTGACTATTTTTATCGCGTCAGACATACACGGCAGCCTTCCTGCCACTGAAGTATTGCTATCAGCCTTTTCAGCATCGGGCGCTAAGACTTTGGTGCTGCTTGGAGACATACTGAATCACGGACCAAGAAACCCGATCCCTGAGGGGTACAACCCGGCCGAGGTTGCTAGTCGGCTCAATGAGTTTGCCGCGCAGATCATTGCCGTGCGTGGCAACTGCGACAGTGAAGTGGATCAGATGTTGCTCGACTTCCCTATTATGGCCGATTACGCTTGGCTGGTCTTGGAGTCGGGCACTCGACTGTTTTTAACCCACGGTCATCTGTACAACGCGGACAAGCGTCCAGCTCTAAGCCCCAATGATGTGCTGGTTCATGGTCATACTCACATCCCAGTGGCGCAGCGAGATGGTGAACACTTTGTGTTTAACCCAGGTTCGGTGACCTTCCCTCGTAACGGCTTTGCGCCTAGCTACGGACTTTATGACGATGGCGAGCTGAAAACCGTCACTTTTGACGATGAGTGCATCGTGAGCTGTCAGCTGTAAACAAGGAATATTTGAGAATAAGGCTAGTACACCTTTTTGGGCTACTTGGTATCACTGTGGCCCAAATCTCTTTGTGGATCAATGATGTCGCGCACTCGTTGTTTCAACACTTTTGCTTCTGGGAAGCCACTATCGCGCTTTCTTTCCCACACCATCACGCCATTGCAGTGAATTTCAAATCGGCCACCGGTGTCTGGGTGTAACGACAGCGTATCGATCTCTTCACTAAAGGTGTGCAGTAGCTCCTGGCTGAGCCAAGTGGCACGCAGCATCCAATTACATTGGCGACAGTAGTAAATATCAATGTGTGCTTTTAGCATATGTTCTCCACAAAGAAGGGAGCCGAAGCTCCCTAGAGGTATTAATTGGTGAACAGCACCGTCGAGCCGTGGCTGAGGCTGGTCAGAAGCAAGGTCTTCTCATTGACAATATCTATGCGGCGACTTTGCTGAGCATCCATTCTGAAGATCTGTGTGATGAGCTCTAACTGCTGCTCGGAAAAGTCGCGCGTTTGCGCAGACGAGACATCTTTGAACTCACTTGGAGTGATCAGCAAGTAATTATCACTGATGTCCCACTTACCGCTTTCCGAGATATTGATGATGCTTTCTAGTGAGTCGGTATCTGGAAAAAGGCGGACGGTAGAAACGCGGATGTAAGTGTTATTAGGTAAATATTTAACGTTTGAAACCACGTCCACTTTACGCAAAGGACCGATATCTTGTTCATGGCGCATTTGGTCAATTAGGGTGACCATTTTCGATTGCCATTCACTTGAGGTGAGGATTTTCTCAATTTTGATATCACTGCCCCAGTAGAGCCAACTACTTAACGCAGCAGAGATAATGGCGAGGCCAGCGGCGATTCTATGATTCATGGGTAACTCCTACTGGCATACTCGAGAGAGATCGTCTTGCTCGGCAACAATGCGCAAGGTGATGTTTTCACCTGATTGTTGAAGAGAGTGAATGTAGTTCAAGACTAACTGATTGTTTTGACCACCCGTAGCGATCACCTCAACAGGCGCTAAATCCCCTTGACGTGTTTCGTTGTAGCGTTTGACGCACTGCTCGATAGAGGGCATCCACACGCTTAAATCTGGGTGGTTCAGCGGCGTTCTCACCGGTGTACTATCGACCACCGTTAGCTCACGGAACTGCGTTTGCGCCGGTTTTGCCAGCAGAATGGCTAGGATAGGCAGCATGACGGTAATGACAAGCAATACCATCATCAAGGGCTTGTTGTTGGTTTTAGGTTTTTTGGTGTCCACCGTGCCGGCTGTGGTATCAACGGTCTGGGACAATGACGCTGTTGCACTCTCGTTGGTGTCGAACCCTGCAACGTTAGCATCTTGGCTGTCGTCCATCTCGTCGAGATCGTCACTGGTGACTTGAGGCAACGCTCTTTCAACCGGACAGATCAACTGGTAGCCGCGTTTAGGCACTGTTTTAACGTATTGAGGCGACTTGGTGGAGTCTTGCAATAGCTTTCTTAGTGTAGAAATGGCCTGAGTAAGGCTAGAGTCGTCGACTTCAAACCCTTGCTCTCGCCACACGAAATCGTGCAGCTCGTTGCGGGAGACAACTTCATTGGGTTTTTCTGCCAATAAAAGGAGAATGCGACTTTCATTGCTGCCCAGACGAATCACCTCGTTTTCACTCTCTTTATCGGTTAGAGAGTTGGTGTTTGGGTCAAACGTGAAGCGGTTCGCGAGGTTGAACTTAGTACCTATGTTGCTCATTGAGGTTGGCCATTTCTATAAAAAGGTTCAAGTAACGTAATGCGCATCCATTCGCCACCAAGCAGTGCTGATTGAACAAAACAGCGCAAATCTTGGCGTCTCTTTATGATTTATTCATTTTTAGATGTGCAAGAATAATCAAAATAAAACCAAAAAAACACTGTTTTTATGTTTTTTGACCTTGAATTTACACTCTCCACCCTCATCTTAACTGTCAGATTTAGCGCCAATATTCCTGCGAACAGGCAGGTGGCCTTGGAATAAAAAGCACCAAATGTGGAGTTATCATGAGCGAAACAGCAACGAATAACAAAGAAACTCGTGGTTTTCAGTCTGAAGTCAAACAACTGCTTCACCTGATGATCCATTCTCTCTACTCAAACAAAGAGATCTTTCTTCGTGAGTTGATTTCTAATGCTTCAGACGCATCGGATAAACTGCGTTTCCAAGCCTTGTCCAATCCCGATTTATATCAAGGTGACGCCGAATTGGGTGTGAAGCTCTCTTTTGATCAAGAGGCAAACACGCTGACCATTTCCGATAACGGCATCGGTATGAGTCGTGATGACGTGATTGAACACCTAGGTACGATCGCTAAATCGGGCACTGCAGAGTTTTTCTCTAAGCTGTCGGAAGAGCAAAGCAAAGATTCGCAATTAATCGGTCAATTTGGTGTGGGTTTCTACTCCGCCTTTATCGTCGCAGATGCCGTGACGGTGCGCACTCGCGCAGCTGGCCTGGCTGCCGATCAAGCGGTGCAATGGCACTCAGCAGGTGAAGGTGAGTACACTATCGAAGATATCGTCAAAGAGCAGCGCGGTACCGACATCATTCTTCATATGCGTGAAGAGGGTAAAGAGTTCCTAAACGAATGGCGTTTGCGTGATGTGATCAGCAAATACTCCGATCACATCGGTATTCCAGTCTCAATCCAAACGGCCGTTCGTGATGACGAAGGCAAAGAGACCGACGAGAAGAAGTGGGAGCAGATCAACAAAGCGCAAGCACTATGGACTCGCAATAAGTCGGACATCTCAGAGGAAGAGTACCAAGAGTTTTACAAGCACGTATCGCACGATTTTGCCGATCCGCTAGTATGGAGCCACAACCGAGTGGAAGGTAAAAACGACTACACCAGTTTGCTTTACATTCCATCAAAAGCACCATGGGATATGATGAACCGTGACCACAAATCGGGTCTTAAGCTGTATGTGCAGCGTGTGTTTATCATGGATGATGCAGAGCAGTTCATGCCGTCATACCTGCGCTTTGTACGCGGCTTGATCGATTCCAACGATTTACCACTCAACGTGTCACGTGAAATTCTTCAAGACAACAAGGTGACTCAATCCCTGCGTAATGCGTGTACCAAACGTGTTTTGACCATGCTTGAACGCATGGCTAAGAATGACAGCGAGAAATATCAGTCATTCTGGAAAGAGTTTGGCTTGGTGCTCAAAGAGGGCCCAGCTGAGGACATGGCGAACAAAGAGAAAGTAGCCGGTCTGCTGCGTTTTGCGTCCACGGAAGTGGACTCGGCAGAGCAAACGGTTGACCTCGCTTCTTACGTTGAGCGTATGAAAGAGGGCCAAGATAAGATTTACTACCTCACCGCAGACAGCTACGCGGCGGCGAAGAATAGCCCTCACCTTGAGCAGTTTAAGGCCAAGGGCATTGAAGTTATCTTGATGTATGACCGCATCGACGAGTGGCTGATGAACTACTTAACTGAGTTCGATGGTAAGCAGTTCCAGTCCATTACGAAAGCGGGTCTCGATCTTAGCCAGTTCGAAGACGAAGCGGAGAAAGAGAAACAAAAAGAGACCGAGGAAGAGTTTAAGTCGGTTGTCGAGCGCACTAAGGCTTACTTAGGCGATCGCGTGAAAGAGGTTCGCACCACCTTTAAACTCGCATCGACGCCAGCGGTCGTTGTTACCGATGATTTCGAAATGGGGACACAGATGGCCAAACTGCTGGAAGCCGCAGGTCAAGCCGCGCCAGAAGTGAAGTACATCTTTGAACTTAACCCAGAGCACGCGCTGGTTAAGCGTATGGCGGATGAGGCCGATGAGGAAGCCTTTGGCCGTTGGGTCGAGGTACTGCTTGGTCAAGCCATGCTGGCAGAGCGTGGTTCGATGGCGGACCCGTCTCAGTTCCTTGGCGCCATCAATACCCTTTTGACTAAAGGATAATGGCATAACGTCGTGCAAAAGCCCGTATCTTGCGGGCTTTTTACGTCTATTGGTTCGAATCTGCAGGAAATTGTGAGGACCTTGCACTCAAAATGCATAAAAACTCATGATGTTGCAGGCGAATGTGAGTGTTTAAGCATTCTTTAGTCGTAATAGGCGCGTTGAGCCTAAATTGTATGATAGAATGCCAGCTTGAAACCGATCAAACAGGCGTGTAATGTGCACGCCTGTTTTACTGTTTATTATGACAGTATCTATTGTAAACCGTGTTTGTATGAGGACGTTGTCCATTGTGCCTTGCAAGACGCAACGGCTGATTATGACAACCGTTATACCGAAACTTACCGATGATCTGGCTCCAAGTGGCAAGCCGCTGTGAGCTTCGGTATAAACCATTATTATCTTAAGAGGATTTAACATGCGCATCATTCTTCTAGGTGCTCCAGGTGCAGGTAAAGGCACACAGGCTCAATTCATCATGGAGAAGTACGGTATTCCACAAATCTCTACTGGTGACATGCTGCGTGCTGCGATCAAAGCAGGGACAGAGCTTGGTAAGCAAGCGAAAGCTGTGATTGATGCTGGTCAACTAGTATCGGATGAAATCATCCTAGGTCTTATCAAAGAGCGTATCGCTCAAGACGATTGTGAGAAAGGCTTCCTTCTAGACGGCTTCCCTCGCACTATCCCTCAAGCGGATGGCCTGAAAGAGATGGGTGTTGATGTTGATTACGTGATTGAGTTTGATGTCGCTGATGATGTGATTGTTGAGCGTATGGCAGGCCGTCGTGCTCACCTAGCGTCAGGCCGTACTTACCACGTTGTGTACAACCCACCAAAAGTGGAAGGTAAAGATGACGTGACGGGTGAAGACCTTGTGGTTCGTGATGACGACAAAGAAGAGACCGTTCGCGCTCGCTTAGGTGTCTACCACGATCAAACTGCGCCACTGATCGAATACTACGGTAAAGAAGCGGCAGCAGGTAACACTAAGTACTTGAAATTCGATGGTACTAAGCAAGTGGCGGAAGTGAGCGCTGATATCGAGAAGGCATTAGCATAATAGGCAATACCTATTATCATCACTTTTGTGAAATTTGTTATAGTGAAGCGACCTAATCGGGTCGCTTTTTTTATATTTCTCTTGAACTTAACGCGGCTAGGCAACGTATCTTTCAGACAATTAAGACTGGATTCAACACAGGATCGGCGGACTCTATGCAGAATAAAAAACAACAAGGTGTGCTATTGGTGAACTTGGGCACACCCGATGAACCTACCGCACCAGCCGTGAAGCGCTTTCTAAGTCAGTTCCTTCATGATCATCGCGTCGTCGACATGAGCCGCTGGCTGTGGTGCCCTATTTTACATGGTGTGATATTGCCCATTCGCTCGCCCAAAGTCGCCAAGTTATATCAAAGCGTTTGGATGGAAGACGGGTCGCCGCTGATGGTGTACTCTAAGCGCCAAGCGGCGCGTCTGGCTGATTTTTTATCGATGCCAGTGGAGCTTGGCATGACTTATGGCAATCCTAGTCTGCAATCTGGCGTTGAGGCACTGCTTGTACAAGGCGTCGAAGAGATCATTGTGCTGCCTCTTTACCCTCAGTATTCCGGCACCACCACTGGCGCGGTCAACGATGGCTTAGCGAAAGCCTTTAAAACGATGCCCGTGTTACCCAATTATCGAATGCTGCGCGACTATCACGATCATCCTCTGTATATCAAAGCGCTGGCGGCCAGTGTTGAAGCCTCTTGGCGCCAACATGGGCGTGGGGATTACTTGCTCTGTTCGTATCATGGCATCCCTAAACGCTACGCCGATAACGGTGACATCTATCCACAGCACTGTTTGCGAACCACTGAGCTTTTGGGTAAGGCGCTGGGATTAACCAGTGAACAAATTGGCACCACGTTCCAGTCGCGCTTTGGTCGAGAAGAGTGGCTTCAGCCCTATACGGACAAAACCATTGAACAGTTGCCGAGCGCTGGCATCAAAAAGCTCGATATTATGACCCCTGCCTTTTCTGCCGATTGTTTGGAAACCTTAGAGGAGATTTCCGAGCAGTGTCGAGAGTTGTATGAAGAGCATGGGGGAGAGCAGTTTAATTTTATTCCTTGCCTCAATGATGATGAGCTGCATATCGAGATGATGGCAGCCTTAGTTCAAGGAGAATAATGAGAGGCGATGTTAAGCCAGCCAAGAGCCTGATGTGTTCTTGACTGGCTTTTTTACACCTCATGTCAGCCGCCTTGATGGTGACTGACTCACTTTTTACTCTTTCGCTTCATAATGACGGTATTCAAATACCTGCCCTTGCTCATTGAACGCATACACTGAATAGGCGTCGCTTTTCTCTCCATATTCCATACCGGGTGAGCCCATCGGCATACCCGGCACCGCTAATCCTTTTGCCCCTTTGGGAGGGTTGGCGAGAAACGCTTGAATGTCACTGGCGGGGATGTGGCCTTCAAATACATAACCGTCGATTTCTGCGGTATGGCAAGAGGCAAGCTGCGAGGTAATACCGAGCTGTTCTTTAATTGGGTTCATGTTGTCATGCAGTACTTCTTTGACGGTGAACCCTGCCTGCTCCATGTGTTTAGTCCACTCGCTACAACAGCCACAGTACGGCGATTTATGGTTGACCACATCGGCTGCCAGTACCTGCGGCGCTATAGTGAGTAGGGCAGTCAACATTGAGGTTTTCAGCAATCTGTTCATGAGCGATCTCCAAGCAGAGTTGAGGTTTTAAAAAGTCGAAGTCGATTGGCGTTGCTAACAACAGTAATCGACGATAAAGCCATCGCTGCGCCAGCAATGACGGGGCTGAGCAAGAAACCAAAGAGTGGGTATAACACGCCAGCGGCGACGGGAATGCCCAGTGAGTTATAGATGAAAGCACCAAATAAGTTCTGTTTCATGTTTTTGAGAGTGGCTTTAGAGAGCTCGATGGCCTGCACCACCGCCATCGGCGAGGCGTTGAGTAACGTCATTTGCGCGCTTTCAATTGCCACATCACTGCCACTGCCCATCGCAATACCGATGTCTGCTAAGGCGAGCGCGGGTGCATCGTTGGCGCCATCACCGACCATGGCGACACGTTGACCGCGCACTTTCAGTGACTCAATATGCTGCGCTTTTTGATCTGGCAGCACTTCGGCGATGACGTCATCAATACCGAGCTGCTTTGCGATGGCGTTGGCGACATGGGCGTTGTCTCCAGTCAGCAGCACAGGGGTAATCCCCATATTTTTTAAAGTGGTTATCGTTCGCGCGGAATCAGGTTTAATGCCATCGGCGATCGCCATCACACCGACAACCTGCTCATCCAAAGCAATAATGATTGGCGTGTAAGCCTGGTCAGCTGCACGTTTGATGTCTGCGTCGGCGAGGCTAAGATCCCAGCCTTTTGCCTTGGCATAGTTGAGAGAGACAGCACTTAGAGATCGCTTTTGATAGTGTCCGGTCACCCCTTGCCCGCGAAGGTTAGTGAAGTGTGTGATAGGCAGTGGTGTGATGTGTGACGCTTGGGCGTAGTGCACGATCGCTTTTGCCAATGGGTGTTCCGAGTGACGTTCGATACCCGCGCTGAGACCTAAAAGCGTCTCGTCATCGATATGGTAGCGGGCGTGAAACTGCACTTCCGGTTTACCTTGCGTCAAGGTGCCCGTTTTATCAAAGACGACCGTATCGATGCGACTGGCCGACTGCAACACATCCGCATCTTTAATTAAGATCCCTAGCTCCGCTGCTTTACCAATCCCAACCGTGACTGACAGTGGCGTCGCAAGGCCGAGCGCACATGGACAGGCGATAATTAATACTGTGGTCGCCGTGACCAGCATATAGCTGGCTTTGGGCTCAGGGCCAACAAAGAACCAGACCGCGGCCGCAATCAGAGCAATCGCGACGACGATAGGCACAAAAACGGATGAAATCTGATCGGCCAGTTTGGCAATCTGCGGTTTACTGCTTTGCGCGTCTCTGACTAATTTGACGATTTTTGCCAGCATGGTTTGACTGCCTACGCTGGTGGCTTGATATAGCAAGCTACCATCTTGGTTCAAGGTACCGGCATGTACGGTGTCACCGCTGCGTTTGAAGACTGGGATCGGCTCCCCGGTAAGCATCGATTCATCGACATAGGACTCCCCGTCAGTGACAACGCCATCGACTGCGAACTGAGTCCCAGGCATGGCGCGTAGCGTCATACCTTGGGTGATCTGGTCGATAGGGATGGTTCGTTCACCTTGCTCGTCGACCAACAGCGCATCGTTACTTTGCAAATTGATCAGGGCTTTAAGCGATTGGGTGGTCTTGGCTTTCGCTTTCGCTTCAATATAGTGGCCGAGCGAAATCAGGCCGATAATCATGGCACTGGCTTCAAAGTAGACGTGTCTTGAGGCAACAGGGAACCACTGTGGCACGATAACCACAAGCATCGAAAAGAGCCATGCAGCGCCAGTCCCCAGAGCGACTAAGGTGTCCATGGTCGCTCGTTTATGGCGCAGTGCCGCGATAGCGTTAACAAAAAATCCTCTTCCTGCACTCGCCAGTAGCGCAAAACAGATCAAGCCAACAAAGCCCCACGCCCATTGGTCGCTGCGGTTTTGGATCATCATACTGCCACCGAGAACACCCCATAGCATGAGCGGCGCCCCGACGATTAAACCGGCCAGTGCGCTACGCTTGTGCTGCGCTTGCTGCTTTGCCAAATTTGCCGCTTGCTCGTCCTGCTGGGTGTTAGGATCGGCGATATGTGTGGCTTGATAACCCGCATGCTGGCTCGCTTCTACAAGATCAGCCAGTATCTGTGCGCTTTCTCGTTGACTGAATACTGAGGCGGTTTGCTCGGCTAGATTAACGCTGACTCTGCTCACGCCCTCGACGGAGAGTAAGGCTTTTTCCACTGAGCTGACGCAACTGGCGCACGTCATCCCTGAAATAGCGAAATAGAGGCGGTGCTCATTACTATTTCTTTGCGCGGAGCTCTGCGGTTCATCACCACTCTCCTTGATAGGCTCTTCACGGATAGGGTCTTCACTAACTGTGTCTTCCAATATGAGCGGGGAGTCTTCAATCGGCACTGCGTCGTAACCCGTCTCTTGCACTAGGGCGATGATCTCGTCTGCTGTGAGTAGACCGGTCACGGTGAGCTTGGTGGTGGAGATGTCGACATCACCGATAGACGGATGGGATTCGAGCGCCGTTCGCAGCTTGGACACGCATCGGCCACAGTTTAGCCCCGAGAGTGAAAACGCACAGCTCGTTCCTGATTGATAGCCTAAAGACGCCACCGTTTTCGCCAGTTCGCCAAACGGGACGTGACTTTCGACTTCAATGTGTTTTTTCGATACGTCGAGGACGGTGAGCACATGATGCTCTATCAGCGCTCGCTCTACTTTGCGTGCGCAGCCCATGCAACTCAAACCTTGTAATGGAATATCAAATCTGTACATAGCGACGGCCTTTCACTGTCATTCGATGTGAGTTCGATAAGCATAAACCTTCCCTCAGGGGAAAGGTCAAGCATTGGAGCCCGAATGACGTCAAATTCGTTGAAATCAACGTATTAAATAAAATCAGTGACTTGCATCAAGTGAGATCGTGTTCACCCTTTTTTTACTATAAACATAAAGTGAGCTAAATAAACGCAAATAGGCTTTGACGGCGTTAACAATCTCACCGCTTTGCAGGGAGAAAAAGCTCAAAATTGCCGTTTTTATCGCTTTAGGTTTTTATTAACCCATTGAAATATCGTTGATTTAGATATTCTCTCAATGACAAATTTGAAGTGAGTCGAAAAATAATTTGGTTTGTTTTTTAAGGCGAAAAAAGTTTGCCAAGATGAGCCCGTCCATAAAGAGTCCTCACCACTGTGAATTCATCAGCGCGGTGGTGAGGCAAGAGAAAAATTCAAAAAATGACTATATAGGGGTTAATCTTATGTCTCACTTTAAAAAAACGTTTCTTTGCGCAGCAGTTGCTGCGGAGACTCTGACTGCGGGCGCTGCACACGCTTACATGTTAGGTGACCCAAATGATGCCAATGTTGAAGTGTATGGTGTGGTCTCCATTTCAGCGGTGGATTACGGCGCATCGAATGATGCAGGGCCGGATGCAGGCTGGGCACTAGAGAATGAAACGCGTGTTGGTTTTCGCGCTGCGAAAGTGATGACGGACAGCGTCACGGCATTTGCTCAAGTGGAATCGGGTTGGGTTCTGGATGACGGCGCTAAGCTCGGCAATCGTGATACCTTCGTTGGCCTACGCGGCGATGATTGGGGCTCCGTGCGTTTTGGTCGTATGTTGACACCTATGTATGAATTGGTGGACTGGCCATACTCAGCATCAAACTTAGGCCGCACATTCGACCGCGCATGGCGCAGCGGTGAGCGTTACCACTTTGACCGTAAGAGCCAAATGTTCCGCTACGATTCGCCAGTGTTTGGTGAGATGGTGAAATTTAGCTTGGCCGGTGGTAACGGTAGCGAAAATCACGAAGATTCGAACTTCTTTGGTGGTTCTATCTCTGTGACGCCAATGGATATGTTGACCCTGCACGCGGCGTTTGAAACCGCAGAAGGAACGACGTTTGAAGGTGGCGAATCTGGCATTTGGGATACGAACAACCCAGATCCAAATGGTCTTCCTTCATGGAAACCAGGAGTTGCCGCATCAATTGGTGATACTGATGCGTACTTTGTCGGTTTTGAGCTTCGCCCACTCGACAACTTCAACCTATTAGGTGCGTACAAGTCTGGCTCTTACGACTCGACCAACAATGGTGGCGGCTACGGCTACAAAGAGCGTGAAATCGACGCTTACTCCATTCAAGCGAACTACTACTTTGGCAATGCCAATATTCGTGTCGGCTACGCGGATCAAACCGGTAAGCAAGATGGCCGAAAAGATAAGGATCTGGATTCTACCTCTATCAGTGGTGAATTCGGTTACTCATTTAACTCTGTCTACACCTTCGTTCGTTTGACACAGCAGGACGACGCAGCGTTTGATGACGATTTGATGATTCGTATCGGTACCGAATGGGTATTCTAATTTAGAGCAAGAAAGGCAAGGCGGGCTCTGTCCGCCTTTTGTCGTTTTTGTACTTTTGCCACTGCTATGTGTTTGCCATTATAAAAATAGAGGAAAGATCGTGATGAGATCATTAACGCTGCTGAGTTTGTTTATCTGTCAGTCACTGTGGGCCAGCGTGCAATTGACGACCGAGGGGCGAGTGGAGGTGTTAGCGCTCAACTCAACCGATACCATTGTTCATGTTAAACCGGGTGAATGGCAACTGCCCAACGGCACCAATCAACTGCTAGTGCGAGTCAGTGGGATGATTGACACCAACGGAGGTAAACAGAAGTTTAATGGCTTACCTCTAGTGGTCACATTTGAGGCGCACGATCAAGCGGTGACTATTGCAGAACCCTTTGTTATCCGCGATCAAAGAGGGGTAGAGCGGTATAAACGGGCACCGAGTGTCCATTTACACGTCAATGGCCAGCCTTTGCCGTATCAATCCGATGAAATCTACGATCAGAGTTTTTCTCTGACCAAAAATTACGATGAAATGTTAGCAAGCTACAACGAACTTGGTGATGGTAAAGCGCAGCTGCGCACCTCAACATTAAAATCAACTGCGACGGTTGCTACGTCTCCAGCGCCATCCGACGTTGGCCTAGAAGCGACACCGAGTCTGACGGATAAGGAGGAATCGACACGCACATCGCGGTTGCAACATGATTTTCTCACGCTTCCTGCCTCAGAACGCCAAGAGTTTCTCTCTTGGGCAGTAAAACACCTTAACCACGGATTGTAGATTTACATATCGGTGCTAAAATAACGCGCAATTTTGGCGTCACACTCCTCGTAAACGGAAGGCGGCGCAGTCATTCAGACAATCAAGGTATTTTACATGACGGTTAAAACTCGTTTTGCTCCAAGCCCGACAGGCTACCTCCATGTGGGTGGCGCTCGTACTGCTCTTTATTCTTGGCTCTACGCAAAAAGCCAAGGCGGTGAATTTGTACTTCGTATTGAAGACACCGACCTTGAGCGTAATTCACAAGAAGCTGTCGATGCGATTCTTGAAGGCATGCAATGGATGGGACTTGAGTGGGACGAGGGCCCGTACTACCAATCCAAGCGTTTTGATCGTTACAATGAAATGGTCGACAAACTGCTGGCTGAAGACAAAGCGTACAAATGTTACGCACCGAAAGAGCTGCTTGACGAAATTCGCGCAGAACAAGAAGAAGCAAAGCAGATGCCGCGCTACGACGCCAACCACCCGAAAATCATCGCTGCCAACGCGGCAGCAAAAGAGGGTGATCCGTGTGTGATTCGTTTCCGCAACCCGAAAGAAGGCAGCGTAGTGTTTGACGACCAAATTCGCGGCCGCATCGAAATTGGCAACGATCAGTTGGATGATCTGATTATCCGTCGTACGGATGGCGCGCCAACCTACAACTTTGTGGTTGTTGTCGACGATTGGGACATGGGTATCACTCACGTTGTTCGCGGTGAAGACCACATCAACAACACGCCTCGTCAAATCAATATTTACAAAGCGCTAGGTGCACCCGTGCCAACGTTTGCCCACTGTGCCATGATTCTGGGTGATGACGGTGCGAAGCTGTCAAAACGCCACGGTGCGGTCTCTGTGATGCAATACCGTGATGAAGGTTATCTGCCGAATGCACTCAACAACTACCTAGTGCGTTTGGGGTGGTCTCATGGCGACCAAGAGATCTTCTCACGCGAAGAGATGATTGAACATTTCTCCTTGAAGGCGATTTCTAAGTCTGCTTCTGCGTTTAACACAGACAAGTTACTTTGGTTGAACAACCACTACATCAAAACCTCCGATCCAGCGTACGTTGCAACGCATCTTCAATGGCATTTGGATAACCAAAAACTTGATATCTCAAATGGCCCGGCGATCACAGATGTGATTCAACTGGTCGGCGAGCGTTGTCACACATTAGTGGAACTGGCTGAGCAAATTCGATACTTCTACGAAGACTTTTCGGAGTTTGAAGCCGGAGCGGCGAAGAAGCACCTTCGTGGCGTTGCCAAAGAGCCTCTGCAACTTGCTCTAGAGAAAGCGAAAGCCCTGACAGAGTGGACAACCGACAACATCAAGCAAGCGATCATTGCGACTGTGTGTGAAGAGCTTGAGATCGGCATGGGTAAAATTGGTATGCCGCTGCGCGTCGCTGTGACTGGCGGTGGTCAATCACCATCAGTGGATGCCGTGATGGCGCTTGTCGGTAAAGAACGCGTTGTCGCTCGTATTGAATTGGCACTTGCTTTTATTGCTGAGCGTGAAGCGAACGCGTAAATCGCGCGTTAAGTAGATCAAGACACTAACCGCAGTGGTTAATCTCTGCGGCTTTTTTACATCTATGGGGTGTTCACTAGTTTTGGGTTTCTTTGTTTAACTAATCACTGACTTATCAATATAATTTTTCACGCTATTTTAACCTTTGAGACAAGACATTTGGTCATTCTTCACATATTCTGAAAGGGTGTCTTCCAATGGAAGTGGTGGTCAACGGACCGCGCATTAAGGAGAAAATAAATGAAAATAAAAACAGTAGCAGTGGTTGTAGCAAGTGCTCTCGCTTTCTCTTCAGCGCCTTCATTCGCTGATGTGTACTTAGGGGGTAAAGTCGGTAAATCTTGGTTAAATGATGCGTGTGATATGACCGCAGATTGTGATGATGATGCTATCACAGGTGGTGTGTTTGCAGGTTACCAGTTTATGGATTGGCTTGGCCTAGAAGCCGGTTATGACTATCTCGGTAAATACACCGCTGATGGTATTGCTGACGAGTCCGCCAGCGCGTTTACCCTTGCGCCGAAACTCAGTGTACCTCTGACCGATGTGATTTCACTCTACGGTAAAGTCGGCGGTGCCTATGTCGATTATGGAAGTGAGAATGATGCGTCATTCTTAGGGGCTGTGGGTGTTGAGCTCAATGCGAGCAAGTCCACTGGTGTGCGTATTGAATATCAGCGCTTGACTGACGTAAATAACAACTCAGCTCGTGCAGCCGTGAACTCTGCTACGATGAATTTCGTTTACCGTTTCGGTGCGAGTGAGCAGCCGATGACAACGGAAGAACCAGTGGCCGAGGTGATGGCAGCAGAGCCAGTGAAAGAAGTGGTCGCTGAGCCAGCAACCAAGAAGTTCACTGCGCAATTGGTTGATGCCGGTATCTTCGAAGTGAACAGCGCTGAGCTAAAGTCAGAAAGTGTCGCGATGCTCGACAAACTTGTTGCCATGATGAAGCAGTATCCGCAATCTACCGTTACCATTACAGGTCACACGGACTCCACAGGTTCAGCGGCGTACAACCAGACGTTGTCAGAGAAGCGTGCGCAAGCGATCGCCGGCTTACTTGAAAATGAAGGCATCGATGCTTCGCGCATCACTGCAGAGGGCAAAGGTGAATCTAGCCCTATCGCGTCAAATGAGACTAGCGAAGGTCGTCAAAAGAACCGTCGCGTCGAAATCAACGTTCCTGAGTTTGAATACGAAGAGTAAGTTGATCACTATGTTGATAGTAAAGCCTTGGCATCTGCCAAGGCTTTTTACGTTATGGCTTGAGAACGTAGTTTGATTATTTGAGAGCGATACTCGTTAAGCGGCCCATGAACTCAAGTATTTCAAGATTATCCTTATTGGCTTCCAATAGGGCTTTTTTGGTTTTGGTGTAGGCACCCAAGCGACCATGCTTTTTGATAGAACAGACGACACTTTTATAGATTAAACGGCCATTGTCATCGTAGTTTCTCCATGCGGCGATATAGCATTCGTCTCTCGCCTCCGGATCGTGTTTTGTTGGTCGAGGTTTATAAATAATTTTAGGTTCCAGTGAGTGGGGGAGGCGCGTGATCAGATAGGGGTCTTTGAGGATGCGACGCCAGAATTTGCCCCACATTTCGCTACCCAGCTCATTTCTCAGGCGAATCGCTTTTTGCAGGCCTTTTTTTTCACCGATACGCACATAGCCAACCGAACGGTGCAACACCTTATCATCCGGCGTATGGATATGAATTTTGTAGGCGGTTTTCGCTTTTGAAATAAAACGATGGCCTGTATTGGTAATGAGGTTGCTTTTTGTCATTGTGCGGTTATCTACAACTTTGTTAATTACTAGTTTAGAAGAGATTCGCCGCAAGGGAAAATAGAGAGTAAAAGTAATTGCGCAGAGGTTCACAATGAAAGAAAAGAGCGAGTGGATACTCGCTCTTGAATATTGGCGCTCCCGACAGGATTCGAACCTGTGACCTGCCCCTTAGGAGGGGGCCGCGCTATCCAGCTGTGCCACGGGAGCTCAGGAGTATGATACCCCAATTTGTGCTGTTGTTAAGAGGTAACACTATGATCTGATTTACTTTTGAACATCGCTAGAGCAGTTTGTGCATCACATCGCCAATTTGAATACTCCCCAGTAGCTCGGGTTGGTCAATAGTAAGCTCAGCTTCGTTTTCATACACACGAGTTACCGTCAGTGTGATGTCCGTTTCTGTGACTTTATTGCGTGGTAACCCACGTTGGTCGATGAAAGAACCTGTATGCCATAGCTGCAACTTATCGCCTTCGACGACGCCATGTACACGACCGAGATCCATGGTAATGGTGTTGCCCCACTTGGCGACCACTTCAGGTAAGGTGATTTTGCAAGAGATTTCAGATTCAAGATCCAACATGATGTTTCGGCTTACGCGCAACATCATACTGCCGTAGGTCGACGCCCAAAAACGCGCGCTCTTAGTGTCCACTTGGCTGGTTTTAGGGAACGGCCATTTTGCCACTTCACGATAGTTGCGGTGGTAAACCTCATTACCCGTTTTGCCGTCGTACACCGTCATCTCGAGTGAGAACTGTCGGTTAATGATGTCGTCTTGCAGCAATTTTTGTTCAATGGTCGCTGTCAAGTCGTTGATAACGCCGCCAATGATGTACTGCGCGCCAGTATCTTGCGCGATCATTTTTAATCTTTCTGGGTAATCTTTGTTGATTTCAAAATCTGTGGTGCCTACCGATACAAAACTTGCCGATTCATTGTCGAGTTGGCGGTTGATGACTTGGGCGAAGTCGTCCCCGACACTATAGATTTGCCCCATGACAGCTTGCTGGGGGGAAGCTAAATCTATATTGCCCACTAAGAGGGTCTTCTTGTATTGACTCACGTGGCAACCTGTTGCCGATGGATAGATGTCAATACGCGCACGTAAGTACATGGTGCCACTGCGTACTCTCTGCTCGTCAATCAAGATGTAACGCACTTCACTGTTAGTAAATTGATACTCTTTTTGCGATGTCTCCAAGAAGGGACGCAAGTTACTAATGCTGCCGATGTCAGCGCCAGAAAAGCTGACTGCTTTATAAAGCGCATCTTCTAACGCATGTATTCTTGCCACCTCTTCTGATGACACCACGGTAGCGACGCCGGTGACCTCATACCAGCCTGCATTCGCGATCGAGGAGAAGAGGCTAAGATACAAGCCAGAGATAACGGTCAGAAGTGTTTTTTTCATGTTCGATTACCAACTTGGTTCGTTTTTTGCTTAGTTAATCTTAGCTGATTTAGGCATTGTGATTCTAAATGATTGCACAATTAGAAAAGCAAAGAGCGTTCCACTTTTTCAACTAAAAACGGTCGGAACGAAGAATGCCTAGGGTTATCGGAGATAAGAGAATGAAAAAATGGTTATTGCTTGTACCAGTCGTCATGCTGACGGCTTGTGCTTACGCCCCAATATACAACGGTAAAGAAGCTTACCGTGGTTCACAATTTATGTTGATGGAAAGTCCGCGTCATACTCTTGACTTCTTTGTTGAGAGCATGAC
>NZ_JCBDGK010000018.1:0-347692 GCF_059834005.1 Vibrio sp. R12-SW3-ISO1 | reverse complement strand
TAATCCACAAAGTCACGGCGCTGGATATCGTATTGGGTCATTTTGTTGTTAAGTGTGCGTCGTGGCAGCTCCAATTCGTCCATCACTGCTTGCACATTACCTTTATGGCGTTTAAATGCTTGAACAATCACCTGCCGTTCAAAGTTGTGCACGCGATCCGCGAGGTTGGTTGGATTTGGGCTTGGCGTTAGTGGCTCCGTCCCCAGTACACTGGCCAAATTGACGCCCTGGCCGATACCCAATACATACCGCTCGGCACTGTTTTTCAACTGGCGCACATTGCCGGGCCACTCTTGTTCACACAGTAGCAAACTCTCCTGGTCGCTGAGCGGCTGATAGTCACGTTGGTATTGCATCGCGGCTTTGCGTGCAAAAAATTCGAACAAGAGCGGAATGTCTTCACGGCGATCGGCCAAATCTGGCAAATGCAGTTCCATGACATTGAATCGGTAATAGAGGTCCTCACGAAACTCGCCCCGTTCAGACGCCTGTTTGAGATCGACTTTACTCGCCGCAATCACCCACAAATCCAATGGAATCTCTTGGTTAGAGCCGACTCTTTCCACTTTCCTCTCTTGCAACACACGCAGCAGCTTAATTTGAAAACTGATCGGCATACTCTCAATTTCATCAAGAAACAGCGTCCCTTTGTTCGAGTGCTCAATTTTCCCGATGCGCTTAGACTGAGCGCCGGTAAACGCGCCCTTCTCATGGCCAAACAGCTCACTTTCAAACAAATTGTCCGGTATGGCGCCGCAGTTGACCGCTACAAAGGGGTGATCACGCCGTGCGCTCACCTCATGTAAACATCGCGCCACCAGCTCTTTACCTGTCCCGGTCGAGCCATTGATCACTGTATCCACGGGCGTTTGGCCGAGCATTAAGATCTGCTGACGAAGGGCATTCATTACTGGCGACTCGCCAATCATTCTGCTTTCAAGCGTAGGGCGCTGACTGAGTAAACGCTGCAAGTTCCGGTTTTCCAACACAAGCCGCCGCTTCTCGCCTGCGCGTTGAATTCTGTCAATCAACAAATCTGGCTCTACCGGCTTTTCAATGAAGTCATACACACCACCACGCATCGCGTCGACCGCCATTTTGACATCCCCGTGCGCCGTTACCAGCAGCACCGGAATATCACTGTCGATGGTTTGTACTGCCTTGGCAAATGCTAGACCATCCATTTTTGGCATTCGGATGTCAGACACCACCACACAATGGCTTTGAGCATCAATGGTGGCCAAGGCGCTCTGCGCATCGGCGAAATCTCGCACGCTCAATCCGGCCAGCTGCAACCACTGTTTGGTCGCTCGGCGGATTGCACTTTCATCATCAACCAAGATGACTTCGGGCGGCAACGAGTGACCAAGCGCCGCCAACTCGTCTGACGGGGGAAAAGAGTGTGTCATGAGGAACTCCTTAATTCTGCTTCAGGCGATTCGGCGCACTGGAGTATCAACTGAAACTCGCAGCCCTTGTCGGCGGCAATCACCTCCAACTGCCCACCAAACTCTTCGACAATCGTGCGTGAGACGGAAAGCCCTAAGCCCACCCCCTTCCCTGCCGGTTTGGTGGTAAAAAATGGCTCAAACAAACTCGCCAAGTGTTCCGCCGCGATGCCGGCGCCATTGTCGGTCACCGAGAGCAACACCTCGCTGCCCTGCTGCCAAGTGCGAATCTGAATCTTACCGTGCTCTCGATACCCGTTTGCATCGTCTTCTTTTGCGGTATTGGCGTCTTCAGCAATCGCATCGGCGGCATTGCGGAGCAGATTCACTAACACTTGCTCTAACTTGATCTCCTCCGCGCGCACAAGCAGCGCTGACTCTGGCGGCTGCCAATCGAGCACAATGCGATGTTTGTCTAACCTAGGTTGAACCACCACCAGCGCGTTGCGCACAGACTGTGCGATATCAACGGGCGATAGCGCGCTGACCGACTTGCTGGCAAAGTGCTTCAAGCGTGAGATGATTTTTGTCACGCGGCGAATAAGGTGGTCGATCTCATCGAGATTTTCTTGCGCCATCTCATAACCACCGCGCTCAACCAATAACTGGGTACTGGCTAAATAGGTCAACGTCGCTTGCAATGGCTGACTAATTTCGTGCACCAACTCCGCAGACAGTTGACCCAACGCGGCCAATTTTTCTGCCTGAATCAACTCTTCGTTGGTTTGCCGCAAGATATTTTCCGTACGGATACGCTCTTCGATCTCTCGTTTGAGTTGCGAGTTACTCTGCCTGAGGGCGTTGGTGCGCTGCGCCACCCGCCATTCGAGCTGCTGCTGATGGCGAAAACGGCTCATCAGATAGAGCGCCACCAGCGCGAACACCATCGCTAGCAAGGCGGTCACGATCATTGCGTTGCATTTGCTTTGGGTAAGGTCTTGTAGATCACTGAGGTAGACCAATCGCCAGCCGAGCGCACGAATGTCGCGTTGATGGAGAACGTAGCGTGTCGCAACGCCATCCTCGCCGCGAAGATCCAACACCGTTTTTCCTTGTGGTGAGGCGGGCAAATCCGTATAGCTCAGCGGTTCAATCGGGTGATTGGCGTACTTTTGTGCTTGGCGTAATGCCTCTCGGACTTGGTCAGAAATCGCGCCCAAGGTGCGGTATCGCCAATGCGGCTGACTGGCCAAAAAGATCACACCGTCAGCATCACTGACCCAAACCCCTTCGCCACCTGCGTGCCAACTCGATTCTAATTGAGACATGTCCACTTTGAGGACAGTGACACCAACAATCCGGTTTTCGACGCGAACAGGACGAGAGAGAAACAGACCCGGTTCACCTGTGGTCACGCCAATGGCAAAAAATCGACCATTGCGGCCCGCCATCGCCTCGGTAAAGTAAGGGCGAAAGTGGTAATCATGGCCGACAAAGCTGCCCTCTTGGTTCCAGTTGCTACTGGCAAGGACTTGCCCTGATTTGTCCATTAGATACAGTGCATCCGCACCTGATTCACTTTGCCACTGAGCCAGTTTTTGGTTCACTTCGTCAATCAGCCGCGTTTTCTTTGGCGTTGCCAGTAGCTGCTGCACGTCATCATCTTGCGCGGCAATAAACGGAAGATAGTGAAAGCGTTGATACTCAGCCTCAACGGTAGAGGCGTAGAGGTTCAGCCTCTCTTCACCGACGGTATCAAGCTCCGCAAAATGTCGTGTCTCGATACTCTCGATCCATAACCGAGCCATAACAATAGCCAGTACCGTTGCAATCACCACGATCCAGACCGTGACTTTTCTACTGCTCTCGAGGTGCAGCCCCCACCACGCCGGTTTACTGACCATGATTTCCCTTCTCTGTTGTACGACGACGATTGTGCCTTTCACTGAACTTAAGCAACTCAAAAACCGCGCCAGCCTGTACCCTCTACCGCTTAGCAACAAGCCTGATGGACGCGCGACGGCGTGAATCTTAATAGGTACACAAATAGCACTCACTGCCATCGGCCAAATTTGGCGCATCCAATCACTCAGCCCCCACAAGGATGAGCCAAATTTGGCCGATTTTCTTGTTGCTGCGTCTAAATTGCGCCGTTCATCACGCCTAGTCGGCTCGCTCAGCCCTTTCATCACCGGACGCGGCGCAAACAGTTAACATTATCACAACAAGTTGGCAAACCCCTTGCTATACCCAATGGGTCACAACAAAAAACGGAGCGCCATGTTAAGCAGGCTAAACCTGTCGCGCCCACTTCAACCCTACACGACTGGTGACCAGTCAAATCAATACAACAAGGATGAAAGAATGAAAACTCTCAACGCCACTTTAATCACCGCCCTCGCGTTAAGTGGGTTTGTCGCAACGGAAGTCAGAGCCGCTACCGAGTGGAACGTCTCTCTGTGGGGCAAACGCCGCGCTTTTACCGAAAACGTCGAAAAGCTGGCTGAGCTGGTCGAGGCGAAAACCAACGGCGAGTTCAAGCTCAATATTTCTTACGGTGGCTTATCAAAAGCAAGGGAAAATCTCGATGGCATCTCTTTTGGCGCGTTTGAAATGGCGCAGTTTTGTGCCTTCTACCACGCAGACAAAAACCCCACCATCACGGTGGCAGAACTACCCTTCTCTCAAGATGTATCGCTTGGCCGCGTGAGCGAAATCTACATGGAACTGTTCAAGCATCCGGCCGTGGTTAAGGACCTCGCTCGCTGGAATGCGACGCTCCTTATGCCTACACCAATGCCGCAATACAACATCGTCAGTAAAGGGGATCCGCTAACGTCACTGGAAGACTTTGACGGTCTGCGTGTCCGCGGCCCGGGCGGTATCATGGGTGTGTTAAGTAAACTGGGCGCGATCAAAACCGGTGTTCCGTTTGCCGAAGTTCGTCAGTCCATGGACTCCAATGTTATCGATGCGGCTTCATTTGCGCCGCACGCGCATCTCGCCACCAACTCCTATAAAGTGGCGACGTGGGGCACCACCAACCTCAACTTAGGTTCTGCGAACTGTCCGGTGGTGGTCAACACCGAAGCGCTAGAGATGCTCAAACCCAGTCACCGTGAAGCGCTGCTTGGTTCTGTGGATGAAGCGCTCGATCTCTACGTTCAAAACTACGAACAGAACACCACCGCAAAATACGAAGCCGCAGTTAAAGCGCAAGGTTTGACCATGGTGACGTTCAACGCCGAACAAACCGAGCAGTTGAACACGCTCTCTGAGTCCGTACGTCAAGAGTGGGTGGCGCAGTACAAAGATCAGTTTGACTCTCAAGCGGTCCTTGATTTCACCGCCGGGTTATTCGCACAAAAGTAACTGAACACTAAGCTCGTTGGGCTCAATCTGAGCCCAACGTTTCCTGCTTCACCTTGATTTTATTTTGATGACGTTAATCGCTATTCGATGAATGTCTGAGACAAAAGGAGGCCGAAATGTCGGCTGCTGCGTCCGTACGAGAAGATCACTCTCTGCTCAGTCGAGTGGATCGCTGGTTGTTCCGTTTTGAATCGCTACTGAACTTACTCGGTGGCATCACCATATTTTTATTGGTTTTTCTTGCCACCGTGAACATCTTGGGTCGTTGGCTGTTTAGTGCCCCTATCAGCGGTTATGTGGATTGGGTGGAACAAGCGATGGCGTTTATCGCCTTTCTTGGCATTGCCTACACTCAGCGAATGGGTGGCCACATTCGCATGGACATTGTTGTCGGCCAGTTTCGCGGTCGATGGCTGTGGTTTACTGAACTGCTGACGACCGCGCTGATGCTGATGGTCACTTTCGTACTGATCTACGGCTCTTACCTGCATTTCTGGCGCGCTTACTCGATTGGCGACTCCTCACTCGACATCAATCTCCCCACGTGGCCAGCCAAATTAGTCGTCACTGCGGCGCTGTCGATTCTCGCCTTGCGTCTCTGTTTACAACTCTGGGGTTATGCACGTGCGCTAAGGCAAGGCGGCGACTCGCCAGTAGCCGTACCTTTGATTGAGTCCGCTGCGGAAGTGGCGGCAAAAGAAGCTGAAAGTGTCAGCGGTCACGACAACTAGGAGCCTTATCTTGTCTGATTTATTTACTACGATGGGCAACATGGACAGTATCGAAATCGGTCTGTGGGTGTCCGGAGCCATGCTCCTGTTTGTTCTTCTCGGTGTGCGCGTCGCCTTTGCCGCTGCGATTGCGGGGTTTTTAGGTTTGGTTTGGATCTTTAGTGCCAAACTGGGTTTTGAGCGCGGCTTTATGGTTGCGATCAAAATGGCTGGCACCATCCCTCACTCTAAAGTGTCATCGTTGGCGCTCTCATTGATCCCAACCTTTATTCTGATCGGTTTTCTCGCGTATCACGCAGGACTCACCAAGTCATTGTTTGAGGCGGCGAAGCGTTGGGTGGGCTGGCTCCCCGGCGGCATGGGGGTGGCGACGGTTTTCTCTACCGCAGGTTTTGCCGCGGTGTCGGGAGCGTCTGTAGCCACCTCTGCAGTGTTTGCGCGTATCGCGGTCCCTGAAATGCTCAAACTCGGCTACGACAAGCGCTTTGCTGCAGGCGTGGTCGCTGCAGGTGGCACACTCGCTTCCTTGATCCCCCCTTCGGCTATTTTAGTGATTTACGCCATCATTGTTGAGCAAGATGTCGGCGCGCTGCTGATGGCGGGCTTTATTCCCGGATTGGTCTCGGCACTCATCTATGGCGGCTTAGTCATCTTCCTCGCGATGACGCGCAAAAACTTCGGTCCACCAGTGCGCGGCTACACTTGGAAACAGCGCATGGAGTCACTGCCTGCGGCTGCACCTATCTTCTTTGTTGTCGCCATCATCATGATCTGTATCTATGGTGGTGTGGGTACGCCCACCGAAGCAGGCGCGCTTGGCGCGACCGCCATTCTGTTTGTCGCACTCTATCATGGCAGTCGCTGGCAAGAGCTGAAAAGCTCAATGATGGAGACCGCGAAACTGTCGGCGATGATCTTCGCCATCATTTGGGGCGTGTTGATTTACGTGCGTTTTCTTGGCTTTGCCGATTTGCCGAGCGCCTTCTCAGACTGGATTGTTAGCCTTGAACAAAGCCCGATGCTGACACTGCTGCTGATCCTCTGCGCCTACGCCGTCCTTGGCATGTTTATGGACGCCATCGGCATGCTTTTGCTGACGTTACCTGTGGTCTATCCTGCCATTATTGCCTTAAACGGCGGAATGGATGTCGCCGCAGCAGACTCCGCCTTTGGTGTGTCTGGCATTGGCTGCGCAATCTGGTTTGGCATTATCGTGGTGAAAATGGCAGAGCTGTGTCTCATTACTCCACCGATTGGCTTGAACTGCTTTGTGGTCGCTGGCGTGCGCCCCGAGTGCTCAGTACAAGATGTCTTTCGCGGATGTACGCCATTTTTTGTCGCCGATGTCATTACCATCGCGGTCTTGATCGCCTTCCCGAGCATCGTTCTTTGGTTACCAGAGTTGATTGGCTACGCTTAATCAACGCAAACAGGGAGCCTCGGCTCCCTGTTTGTTTCTCTCTATCGGATTGAATCTCGACACACGCTCAATCTCGCTATCTAGAGCATGGTCAACGCCAATTTGGCAAGGTTGTAGGCATCGACATAGCCTGAGTGCTGGCGCCCTTCCCAGTCAATGCCTTGACTTTCTTGCGCCGCGCGATGCCCAATACGTTTATCTTTCAGGCGATGCTGAATTCGATACAGGGTCGCAAGGTTAATGAACTCTCTAAACGGCATCTCAATGCCTTTCTCTGCGCACTCTTTCGCAAGGATCTGGTCGTCTCGCCCCCATGAGGCATAAATCTTATTGCTACCGCCAAAGTTTTTAATCATCGACTTGATCACCTCGGCTAAAGGGCGACCTTGCTTATCAATTTTGCGCGGTGTAATGCCTGTCAGTTCCGCACAAAACAGTGAAACTTCATCACGCTCGGGTTTGACATAGTATTGCGCTCGCTTAACCACCTCGCCTTTGGCCAAATCGATTTCCGCCAGACCAATTTCAATGATCTCGCCCGTGGTGCCGACACCGTTCTCATTCCAGCAACACATTTCTAAATCGAAACAGACTACTCGGTTGTGGTTCATGACTCGCCTTTAGGTTCGCTATTGTGACAGTAACAAAGCGCCGAATTTTACCCTAACTGGGCGCAAAACTCGACCTCGCGCTGACCAGCATTGCATCGCTTAAACCGATTTGGCGCGATTTTATTTGCCGTTTCTGCGCCCGTTTTCACCATTCATTACGTTGGCATGGTTAAAAAGAGAGCAAATACATCGCCAAATCTGGTGCGAGTTTGCTTTGACACAAGCGGTTTCACTTGAATGTGTTATATTTGCCCCAATTTCATGTCAAATGATTGTGCCGCTGCCAAGGCAGCCAACACAGGCAGCCGTGTTTAGCTCGGCGCAAAATTTAGTTTCCAAGAGAATGATTATGACTTTCGATTTACAAATGATTCCTCAAACCTTCGACATGCTTCATGCCGGATTAACCGCCTCAAGCGTTCTACTGTTACTTGTTGCGGTTTCACGCAAGTCTAAGGTGATTGAGAAAGTGGTTGAAAAGCCCGTTGAGAAAATTGTCGAGATAGAAAAGCCGGTCGAGAAAATCGTCGAAGTTGAAAAAGTCGTTGAAGTCGAAAAGATCGTTGAGAAAGTGGTGGAAGTGGAGTCAAAACTGGCCACGGCGTCAACCGATTCCGCGATGCAGTTGCTTTCATTGTTACAACAAGAAGCGCGTTTAATTGATTTCCTCAAAGAAGACGTCAGTGCGTTTTCTGATGAAGAAGTTGGCGCTGCTGCGCGCGTCATTCATAGTGGCGGGCAAAAAGTACTCGCAGAGTACGTGACCCTTGAGCCGATTCGTCAAGAAGAGGAAGAGAGCCGCATTACTGTGGAAGAAGGTTTTGATCCGCAAAAGGTTCGTCTAACGGGTAACGTGACCGGCCAAGCGCCGTTCCATGGCACCTTGGTCCACAAAGGCTGGAAAGCCAGCGCGATGACGCTGCCTAAGTTGGCGGATCACTATGATGCGTCGATCATTGCACCAGCAGAGGTGGAGCTGTAATGGAACAAACAACAAACGCACCGACCTTCAGTGTCGGTATTGACTTAGGCACGACTCACTGTGTCATGTCGTTTGTTGATACGCGCGTCGAAGATGCGCGTGTCGAGGTGATGGCCATTCCACAATTGACTGCCCCGGGCACGGTAGAATCCCATACTCAACTGGGTTCGTTTCTCTATCAGCCCCATGAGCATGAGATGAACCCTGCTGCGCGCGTTCTTCCTTGGTCTTCAGAACCTAAAGCCTTGGTTGGTGCTATTGCTCGTAACCTCGGTGCTAAAACCCCGATTCGCTTAGTGGCCAGTGCCAAATCTTGGCTTTGTCACGGCGGCGTAAACCGTCGCGACGCGTTTTTGCCCGCAGGTAGCCCGGAAGAGGTCGAGAAGGTCTCGCCTTTGCGTGCGACTGAGCTCTACCTTGAGCACCTCAAAGCGGCGTGGAATCATCGCCATCCTCAGTACCCGCTAGAAGAGCAAGACGTAACCTTAACGGTGCCCGCCTCGTTTGACCCTGCCGCGCGCGATTTAACGGCGGAAGCGGCGCGTCATGTGGGCCTCACACACCTCACACTGCTTGAGGAGCCTCAAGCGGCGCTCTACAACTGGATAGACAACAGCCAAGACGCTTGGCGTGATGAAGTCGAAGTCGGTGATGTGGTTCTGGTGGTCGATATTGGCGGCGGTACCACGGATTTGTCTCTGGTTGAAGTGACCGAAGAAGAGGGTAACCTCGCGCTAAACCGCATCGCGGTGGGCGAGCATATCCTCCTCGGCGGTGACAACATGGATCTGGCCCTCGCCTATCGATTAAAGATGAAACTTGCCCAAGAAGGCAAAGAGCTGCAACCTTGGCAAGTTCAAGCCATGACTCACGCCTGTCGTGATGCGAAAGAAGCGTTGCTCAACGATGCGGATCTGGCGAGCGTGCCGATTGTCGTGCCGAGTCGAGGCTCCAAACTATTGGGCGCGACACTCAAAACAGAACTCACTCAGCAAGAAGTGCAGCAAACACTGGTGGATGGCTTCTTCCCGCAAGTAGGGATTGATGAGCACCCGGTTCAACGTGCGCGCGGCGCATTGACCCAAATGGGTCTGCCGTACGCCCAAGATGCGGGTATCACTCGTCACATTGCGGCTTTTCTCGTCAAACAAGCAGGCGCACAAAGTGGCCAACATGAGTCAGAGAGTGCCATGCCATTTGCTGGTATTCCGGGTATGGCCCCTGCTCCGCTCAGCTTTATCAAACCTACGGCGCTGCTGTTCAACGGTGGCGTATTGAAGTCGCCTCTTTTGGCAGAACGTCTTGAGAGCACACTCAATACTTGGCTCACTGAGGCCAATGCCCCTGCGACCAAGCGATTGACTGGTGTCGACCTTGATCTGGCGGTTGCCAGCGGCGCAGCCTACTATGGCGCGGTGCGTCGTGGTCAAGGCGTGCGTATTCGCGGTGGTATTGCCTCAAGCTTTTATGTCGGTATCGAAAGTGCCATGCCAGCTATACCAGGAATGGCGCCGCCGATGGAAGCACTGTGTGTAGCACCTTTTGGTATGGAAGAAGGCTCAAGCGTGGACGTACCCAGCCAAGCCTTTGGTTTGATCATTGGCCAGCCAGTCAACTTCCAGTTCTTCGGTTCGACCGTGCGTCGAGACGATCTGGCCGGCACGCACCTTGACCATTGGGGGCCAGATGAGCTCGAAGAGCTGCCGGAAATTCAGGTCACGCTGCCCGTCTCTGAAGGTCGTAGAGAAGGCGAAGTGGTGCCCGTCACCCTCTCTTCACGCGTCACTGAGCTCGGTACTTTGTACCTTGAAGCCATTGCCAATGATAACGGCCAAAAATGGCACGTTGAATTTGACGTACGCGAAGAATAATCCCATAACGGCATCCCTTGGATGCCGTTTTTACTCTGATTTCAACCTATCTGCACATTGAAAAGGTTTTCAACATGACCACGGCTCGTTATTTAGTGGGTATCGATCTTGGCACCACCAATACTGTGGTGGCGTATTGTGAGATCACCGCGGATCTCAACGCCTCCCCAGTGGCACTGTTCGATATAGACCAGTTGATTGGTCCCGGTGAGGTGGTGCGTAAACCGCTGCTGCCCTCTTTTCGCTATCATCCCGCGAAGGGGCAGATTGGCGAGCGCGATTTGACGTTACCATGGGAACATCAGCCCGTCTCTGGCGATATGGATCAGGTCATTATTGGCGAATGGGCGCGTGAGCTTGGCGCGAAAGTGGAAGGTCGCCAAGTGGCCAGCGCTAAAAGCTGGCTCTCTCATCAAGGCGTCGACCGCCGCTCTGACATATTACCTTGGGCGGGCGCCAATGACGTCACCAAAGTGTCCCCCTTAATTGCCAGCGCCAGTTACCTCAATCATATACGTCAAGCTTGGAATCACCGCCATCCGAGTGACCCGCTTGAAGTGCAAGATGTGGTGATCACCGTACCGGCCTCCTTTGATGAAACTGCGCGGAAATTGACTCTCGAAGCCGCCGAGCTCGCAGGGTTAGACAAGGTGGTGCTCCTTGAAGAGCCGCAAGCGGTCTGCTATGACTGGTATGCACGTCATCAAGAAAACGCCGCCGACGCGCTATCGAACGTACCTTTGATTCTCGTCTGTGATGTCGGTGGTGGCACCACGGATTTGAGCTTAATCTCCGCACAAGTCAGTGACGACCATGCGCTGACGTTAAACCGCATTGGAGTAGGCGAGCACTTGATGCTCGGCGGAGATAACCTCGATCTCGCCCTAGCCCATTTGGCGGAGCAGCGTCTAAACAGCGGTAAAAAACTCAATGCGGCGTCGCTGTCCAAATTAATTCAGCAGACGCGCAGCGCCAAAGAGCAGTTGCTGAGTCGCCAAGCGCCCAACGATGTCAAAATCACCATGCTAGGCAGTGGTTCTAAGCTGCTTGGCGGCACTAAAAGTGTGGCGCTTGGCAAAGATGAAGTACACCAAATTGCGCTGGAAGGTTTTTTCCCTCTCAGTGACATCAACGAGGGCCCAGACAAACGCCGCAGCGCTGTCGTCGAGTTCGGTCTGCCCTATGTTTCCGATCCTGCGGTGAGTAAACATGTCGCCGCTTTCTTGCAGCAACATCAAAGTGTCGCTCTTGACGCACTCAAACACACATTAAGCACAGCACCAGACAACACGTCGGCCGTCCCGGTTGGCTTGCTACTCAATGGCGGTGTTTTTAACAGTGAACTTATCAGCGAACGATTGGAGACGCTGCTTAGCCAATGGCGAGGCGAGCCTGTCCGACTGCTGGACAACCCACACCCCGATTGGGCAGTGGCGCTAGGCGCCGTGGCATTTGGTAAAGCGCGCCGCGGTGTACAACTCAAGATCGGTGGCGGAGTCGCACGCTCCTATTTCCTCCATTTACCAGACAAACAACGTTTGGGCCATGCACTGTGTTTATTGGCCAAGGGCTCAGAGGAAGGCCAAGAAATCCGACTCACAGGACGTCGCTTTTCCCTCACTCTCGGCGAGCCGGTACGCTTCAATCTTCTGACTTCAACCCATGATCGCATTCGCGACGATCAAGCGTTGCAAAATGGAGTGATGGTTGACGTTGACCCTGACAAGCTTTCGCCTTTGCCTCCTTATGTCGTGACACTGGACAGCCAAGGGGCACAGTTGCACGCCAATCAAAAAGAGCGGGTCGAAGTTCAACTGGCGTGCCAACTGACCGAAGTGGGCACATTGAAGATGGAGTGTGTGAGCGTCGCAAACGAGCAGCAACGCTGGGCAGTAGAATTCGAAGTTCGTCATCAAAAAGAAGAACAGAAACCACACAGCCTGCCCCCAAACTTACCGCACTGCCAAGCACTGATCAGCAAACTCTACAGCGCGAATAAAAAAAGTGCGGAGGAGGCGGACATTCGCACCTTGAGTAAATCCCTTGAACGTCAACTGGGCAAACGCGATGAGTGGGACTTCACCACGCTTCGGCAGCTGTTTGACACCTTGGCTCAAGGAAGAAAGCGTCGCCGCCGCTCAGAAGCACACGAGAAACAGTGGTTACGTTTGGCTGGCTATACGCTACGCCCCGGCTTTGGCGATGTCACCGATGATTGGCGGATTGAGCAAGTGTGGGGGCTCTACTCGCAAGCGATTCAATTTAAAAATCACCAAGGCTGGACGGATTGGTGGGTGTTCTGGCGCCGAGTGGCTGGCGGACTCAATCAAGAGCAGCAAGAGCAACTGCTCGCCGATATTGCTAAGTACCTGCATCCCGGTGCGATGAAAAACCCGCAATCGGCCAAAGCCGCGCAAGAGATGGGGTATGAGTCGATGGTGAGACTGGCCGCCTCTTTGGAACATTTAGAGGTGGAAGATAAGACGCTGCTGGCCAACTGGTTTTTAAGCAAAGCGCTCAATCAAAACCAGTTCAACGATGCCCACTGGTGGGCGCTAGGCCGCCTTGCTTCCCGTACTCCGCTCTATGGCAGTGCGCACAATGTGATTGCTCGGGAGCAGATTCAGCAATGGCTGCCCACCTTGCTTGACCAGCCGTGGCAACAAGACCGAATGGTGGCCTTTGCGGCCGTAATGATGTGCCGTAAAACCGGCGATCGCCAGCTCGATATCTCAGACGAATTTCGCGCCGAGGTCGTCGCAAAACTTAAACAAAGCAAGTTGCCTGAAGCTTGGATAACCCTGGTTGAGCACGTTAGCGAACTGTCAGGCACGGAGTCAAAACGCGTGTTTGGTGACGCACTGCCGCACGGGTTAACGCTGATTAAATCGTGATCGCTGAGCGTCATTGGCTCAGCGCTAAACACAAGGAATCATGGTATGACGATTGAAAAATTTACCCAGATTGAGGCGCGAGCAGCAGCGCGAAAAGGCGGCATCGCGCAGTTGGAATCTCTGCTCTCTCACCCGCTTTCTCGTGACGAAATCGCCGCGATACCCAACGATCGCTGGCTTTCCGCCTTTAGCATGAAGGTGTTTCAAAGTGGCATCAGTTGGAAAGTCGTGCGCAACAAGTGGCCAAACTTTGAAGAGGTCTTCTTTGGGTTCGATATCGAACGGCTATTGATGCTAGGTGATGAACATTGGGATGCCAAGTCTGAGGATGCGCGTATCATTCGCCATCACGCGAAAGTGAAATCGATACAAGCCAACGCACAAATGATCTACGAGGCTTCATTGCAACACGGCTCGTTTGGTCAGATGGTCGCGCAGTGGCCAAGTGAGCGTATCACCGAGCTTTGGGGGTACTTAAAAACTCATGGGCAGCGTCTAGGCGGCAACACTGGGCCTTACACCCTGCGCCAAATGGGGGTCGACACCTTCATTCTCTCCAGCGATGTGGAAGCCTATTTGCGCCAATGCAAAATCATTGAAGGCGGCAAAGACACTAAGCGCTCGTTACAGGCCGCCAGTGACGCATTCACTCAATGGCAGCAAGAGAGCGGACGTAGCCTCACACAAATCAGTCAGATCATTGCATTCAGCACCGGCGACAACCGAATTTAATCTCAATTGGGTTCGCAATTTGAGACGTGCCAGTTTTATGACATATGCACTCTGGCACTCATATTATAATTCAAAGAGATAGACCTCATCGACAAGTTGGCACTCTCTATGCTTCGTCTCTACTAGTTCTCGACAAGGTTGAGTGAGGCATCGCCACACTGCGACCACAGTGAAAAACGAGGTCTGTTATGGAACATCATCGCCACACCTATTATCGCTTAATCCACCACGGTATTAAGACCCTAGTTCAAGACCGATTCGGCCACTACAGCGAACTCGAATATCACGAGTACCTTAATGTGATGACCGGTAAATCGAGCTGCTTTGCCATGAGTGACGAGGAGTTGCTGTTTACGGTCGAGAGCCTGCGCGAAGAGGGCTATTTAGAGGACTTCAAACGTCAACTACCCCACTGAGTTGTTTCAGATTGTCACTAAGCCCTATGTCCGACGCTGGAATTTGGTTAGACTTAGGGCAATTTTATCCAATCATAGAATTTAGATATGAAACAATTGCTCGACTTCATTCCGCTGATCATCTTTTTCGCGCTGTATAAAATGGTCGACATCTACGCTGCCACCGGCGCTTTGATAGTCGCGACCGCTATCCAGATTGCCATTACTTATTTCGTCTACAAAAAAGTCGAGAAAATGCAGTTGATCACCTTTGTGATGGTTGCGGTATTCGGGGGCATGACCATCTTCTTGCACGATGACAATTTTATTAAGTGGAAGGTGACGATTGTCTACGCCGTTTTCGCGATTGGACTCGCGGTGAGCCACGCCATGGGTAAATCGGCCATAAAAGGCATGCTTGGTAAAGAGATCACTCTGCCCGACAGCGTGTGGGCTAAAGTCACATGGGCTTGGGTCGGCTTCTTTGCGTTCTGCGCCGCACTCAATATCTACGTCGCCTATGAGCTGCCGCTTGACGTCTGGGTTAACTTCAAGGTGTTCGGCCTTTTGGCGGCTACCTTTGGTTTTACGCTGCTTACAGGCGTCTACATCTACAAACAAATGCCTAAAGATGAGTCAAACACCAGCAACTCATAAGCTGACTTCACAGCGCAAAGTTTGCTAAACTGTTGACTTTCCAATTTAACAGCGGCCTCCCCGGTCGCTGTTTTGTTTGTCGATGTCCGCAAAATATGAACAATACCTACAATGCCCCAAAGGGCCAACTACTCCTTAGAACGTTAGCTATGCCAGCCGACACCAACGCCAACGGTGATATTTTTGGCGGTTGGATCATGTCTCAACTCGACCTTGCAGGTGGGATCCTCGCAAAAGAGATTTCCAGTGGCCGAATTGTGACTGTCTCGGTCTCTAGCATCACCTTTAAAAAGCCCGTCCGCGTCGGTGACGTGGTCTGCTGCTACGGCGAATGTAAGAAGATTGGCCGCAGTTCGATGAGCATTGATTTGCAAGTGTGGGTCAAACCCGTCAAAGAGCACGGCGTTGAAGACAGATACATGGTCTGTGATGCCACATTCAACTATGTAGCGATTGATAGCGAAGGGCGACCTCGTGCAATAGAGCGATGATTCGCTTCACAAATTGTTAGTGTCGGCGCGTCGTTTTCGCCACACTTAAGGTACATTAATTCCCTATTCCACACGATAAGGATTTTGACTATGTGGTACGTCATTTTTTCTCAAGACGTTGAAGATTCACTCGAAAAACGCTTAAGTGTCCGTCCTGCGCATTTAGAACGTTTGCAAGCGCTGCAAGACGAAGGCCGACTGTTAACCGCCGGCCCTATGCCTGCCATCGATTCAGAGAACCCAGGCGAAGCTGGCTTTACAGGTTCAACCGTCATCGCCGAATTTGACAGTTTAGAGCAAGCGCAATCCTGGGCGGATGCCGACCCTTACGTTGCCGCTGGGGTCTATCAGTCCGTTATCGTTAAACCCTTTAAGAAAGTGTTTTAGTGGTCATGGCGATCCTGCGCCGCTCGGCGGCTTTGCTCGGGCTAGTGGTAATGACGCTCGCGGGCTGTTCATCCAATGCGGAAAAGCAACGTAACCTCGAATTGCTTGCAGAGAACCGCGCGAGCGTGCTTTCTGCCGAACTGCCACTTGAGGCGGGGCCACTCTCCATCTTGCGAGCAAGCGCAAGTGGGACGACGATTGAAATCATGATGGTCTACAATACGGATGCTCGAGGCGCAAAACCCGCTTCACAACTGCTCAACCAAAGTATCAATGTCTACTGCACCAACCCAGACACCAAAGCCAATATGGAAGTCGGACTGAGTTATCGCATCAAGATTCGTAATACTCGCGGTCAGTTAATGATCGATGAATTGATTACGTCACAGCGTTGCCAATCCTAACAACAACGCCTATCCAACGCCTTGCTTATCGCAAGGCGTTTTTGATTGACCCTCACCCAAAAGTTGATTGCGTTAAGCAAAATAAATTATGAACTTTTTATTTCAATCACAGAGACTCAAGCGAGAAACAGAAGACTAACTATTCCCGATGGTTACCTCATGATGTCTCTCTTTTGACCCACTCTAAAACACATTTTTTTTGAGAAATTTCCTCGATTCATCCCTTCGGCGCATTGACGTTTTTTTAACCAGTAACTAATTTTTCATATTAGTGTCATAACCGTGGAGGATCGCCCAAATGAAACGTGCTAGTAACTCGTACCGTCTGCAACTGATTAAAGAAGTCGCAACTCGGCAAGAACGCTTACACAGCGGCGATCCCATGGTGAACCACATTCAGCACATGTTGGATGCAAAACCCAAAGCCGACGCCTCACCTGAGACAAATCGACGCTTTATCGGCTGTCATTTTGACGAACATGCAGGTGGTTGGGTGAGTGACCAGTGGGGATTAAAATAACGGTTGTTGCGGATCGATAGGAGGCTCAGGTGGTGATGCGTCTGAGCCCTGTTTTTTGATTTTTCGCAGGTAGCGCTGACGGCAGAGCTTGATCACATGCAACTGCTGAGCGGGCGACATCGACAACCAGTTGAAACGTTCCTCACGCTTTCTCATGCACCCCTGACAATAGCCACGTTCGTCCACGGTGCACACACCGACGCAAGGACTGGGGACTTGAAAAAACTCGAGCTGCTCCATGGTACGCCTTATTTCACTCTGTCCGCTGCAACTTGGCTTGTTGATCGCAAAGATAGTGAACAACCGCCGCTAAACTATGACTCACTTCTGACATTAACCGCTTGGTTTGCATTATACTTTCGCCAAGCACCGTCGCGTTTTGCGACACGTTTGATTTTTGGAGTTGATATCATGAAGCTTAGTCTAAAAACGCTATTTGCCGCAACCGCACTGCCCTTCGTCGTGACAGCGTGTGCAAGCAGTCAAGACGCCCCTACCCCAATCACAACGCAAGATCTTCAGCACCACAACTGGGAACTGCTCGCTGTCGACGGTCAAGCCATCAGCCTTGAAGAAGGTGAATCTACACCGCGTCTTGAAATCGGTGAGAAAATGACAGCGAACGGCCATGCTGGATGTAACAACTTCTTTGGTCAAGGTGAGTTAAAAGACAACCAGTTCCGCATTGAAAAAATGGGGATGACAATGAAGATGTGTGGTGATGACGCCATGCAAGTTGAGCAAGCCTTCTCACAAACACTGTCGGATTGGAGTGAAATGACTCTCACCAACCAAGGACTGGAGTTAAAAGGGGCTGCGCATACGCTCACATTCAAGCTCAATGACTGGAAAAACTGACCGAGTGTCTGTCTAGACATCGTTTGAACAGCAGATACATGAACGCCCCTCCAATTAGGAGGGGCGTTTTGTTTGGCTAATGTCTAAAACTGACTGCTATCCGCTCTTCAAGGCATCATGCGCTAACGGCAACTCTCCAACAGTTGCTGTTTGCGCGGCTCTTGAATGAGTTTCCAATGAATGCCGTCGATAGCGCCAGCAAACTTCCACAGCAGTTTCACATCCACATCGCTGCCGTATGCTTTCTTCACTTTGGCGTAGACCGTCGGCGCGCCGAGCTTGACGAAAGTATCCACATCATCGATGCCGGCTTTTTTCACCATTCGCTCCAACGTCAATTGCATGTTGGGCAAATCACGCAAGCGTTTATTGGTGGGAGACAATCTCAATTTTCTTGCCGCCAGCGCACCGTCGAGTGAACGATGAATTAATCGGTCAAGCTGAGGGTGCTCGCTCTCGAACAATCCAGTGATGTCGTAATAATTGACCGTCGCGGTGGTTTGCTTTTCTACATGAACGTATTTTTCACAGCCCAATGACATGAGACGTTGGTCAAGTGATGAACCACCACGCAAATAGATGGTGTTATCGCTGATCAGCACGAACATGGCGTCATCTTTAAACAACCCTACGCCGCCAAACATTGCACGCTTATAGTAGTCGCCAAACTTAGCGATATATTGAATGAACAATTGCTCTGTCATATCCATTGATCCTTAATCTAAAAACCCCGATTAGTAGTGATCACCAGATAGCAGCAGAAGAAAGCGAAAAAAGGAGTGTCAATCAAACGTTAGAGCTATATTTGTATTTGTTTGACTCACGACACTTAATCAGATGATAGTTAACGACGCAAAATAAGTCCGTGCCCAGTTCACATTTTTTAAATGGAACTAGGCGCATAAGCGGTTTTGAGTGGTCAAATGTTATTCAGAGTGAGGGCAACATCGCTTTTTGTGCAAGCTTTTTGTGTAAGATCACTGCGCAGCGAAAACAAACCGCGCTCCCAGTTCAATAGAAAAACGCAGTTCAGCAATTGCTAATCCAGACGCATCAACGGTAAACTGTGACGAGCGAACAAAAATAATGACAACGTATGAACCACTTATCTTTCTATTGGCTTCCAGAAAATAAAGAACTCCTCATTCAAGGGATTGAATCTGAGTTTTCTGAGATGATCGAAAAAGCGATCAAATCGCGCAAAATTGCTCTGCCTCCGATCCCAGACGTTGTGCTCAAAATTCAGAAGCTCTGTACGTCAGACACCACAACGGTACTTAATATCGCCGACGCACTACTCGAAGACCCAGGCCTTGCCGCTGTGGTTATCCGTGTAGCGAACTCAGTGATCTTTAATCGGCGTAACATCACGTGCACCGATATTGTTACGGCCGTGTCGCGTTTAGGGATATTTCGCGTTCGCGATATTGTCACTGCACAAGCCATTGAACAACTCAAGCACAACGTCAACCTAAGTAAAAACTGCAAGCGCATGTTGGTCAATAGTGCCGCCAACTCCCGTGAATTAGCCGCGACTATGGTCATGGTCGTTAAAGGCTTTCAGGAATCAGGCGAAAACTACTACGCCCACTTAGAGAGCGACAAAGCACTTCTGGCCGGTTTGCTTGCAGACATTGGCCTGTTCTGCATCGTAAATGAGTACCATCACTACCTTGAGCAAGGCAACTACCTTAACGAGCAGATCGCATTTCAGATTTTCGACAACCAGTGCGCCAATGCCAGTAAATTGGTGCTCGAGACTTGGGGGTTTGACAACGACTTCCTCGAAGTCTCAGCTAATCATAAAATCGCTCAAGTGACTCATGCCGTGAGTTATCTCGATGTAGCGAGAATGGCCAATCATATATTAATGTTCCGCAGGCAAGATGAAAACCTAGATGAACATGTGGTCGAATTTGATATTACCGGCGCAGATATACTGTACAAGTTGACTAATATGAGTGATAGTGAGTTCAATACTCAAATAGGCGAATTGATGAACGCCAGCGGCTTATAAAGTTCAACACAGGAAGTACCATGTTCTCAGGGATGTTATTTATTTTTACCCCACTTGTTGTGGGGTATTTCATTTCTATTTCTAATCCTGCTCGACTGCAAACCATTAATACCACTACGTCCAATCTGATTTACGTCATATTAAGTCTGATGGGGCTGAGCTTAGCAGCGCTGGATAATTTGGGAACCAATCTACAAATTATCCTGAAATTCACTGCGGTCTTTTTTTGTAGCCTGAGCGCCGCTAATCTTTGCGTATTGCCATTGATCGATAAACTGATGCCACTAAAAACAGACAGCGCATCGCATAAAGTGCCGCTGCTGCAAATGGCGCTCGAATCCGCAAGATTGATCCTTGTAGTGGGGGGTGGACTATTAGTTGGATTAGTGGTGTCGATGGATCTCAGCTGGGTGGATACCGCAAGCGAGTGGATCCTCTTTTTGCTGCTGTTTTTTATTGGCATTCAACTGCGCAATAGCGGCTTGACCCTGCGCCAAATCCTGTTGAACAAGCACGGCATGTTGATCGCTTGTGCCATCATCTCCAGCTCTATGGTGGGCGGTCTGATTGCCGCTTGGATTCTCGAGATTGATTGGTATCGAGGTCTCGCTATGGCGTCCGGCTTTGGCTGGTACTCTTTAGCCGGCATCTTGATGGGCGACGCCTTTGGCCCCATCTACGGCGGCGCGTCCTTTATGATTGAGTTGCTACGAGAATTGATTGCTTTGGTGCTGATCCCCCTCTTTATTCGTACTAAACCTTGTACGGCAATCGGCTATGCGGGTGCAACGGCGATGGACTTCACCTTGCCAGTCATCCAAACCACCGGCGGCGTGCGCTGCGTGCCTGTGGCGATTGTCAGTGGCTTTATTCTTAGCCTATTAGTCCCTGTAATGATGCTGTTCTTTGTCTCACTTGCAGGTTAGATCGCAGGAATGCCAGAAACAATCCACTATATTGTCCCTTTGCTTCGTCCATCCGAGTGAAGGAAACCCGTTCGGCACCTAATGATGACGATGCCGACATGAAAGGCCAATCAAAGAAGTTGGCCCAAAGAATACGTCTTTAAAGGAATGCTTATGAAACGCACCATTGTCGCCCTCGCACTCGCTGCTACCTCCCATTTAGCGTTGGCAGCAGACAACGCTTGCCTAGAAAAAAAATACGACGCTTATATCGATGCGTCTTTGCATTGGTATGAAGACTTGTCTCAGCTTACCTCAGAGCAATACCCAGAGTTGACCGAAGTCAGTGAGTGGTTCCTACAAGGCCGCCAGCATCACTTTGAGCTCAATCGCGCTGCGGTGAAATACTACCTTGAGCATGACGCCTCAAAAGTGGCGACTGCGCAGCCAGTAGAAGCGTGGTTGCAGCTTGATCAAAAAGACATCAAGGTGCTGACCTCGCGCAGTGATGAGCTTGGCCAATTAGCGAGCGTGACGTTTAATGATCGTCAAGCCAAGCCGCACGAGAAAAACTACGAGCTACGCTCTGCGTTTGCCGATTTACTGAGCCACCCAACCAAAATTGATGCAGCGCTCAAGCGCTACAATCAATCGATTCAAGCGCTTGAATCGATTGATTGTCAGTAAACCGAATCTCGTCTGTACTCACTCGTTAACATTCACGCTATTACCGGCATCTGTGACTGAGTGATGCAAACTGAGATCCATCAATTAAAACGGGACTTTGTGCCCGTTTTCGTTTAGATTGTCGCGCTTGCAACAAAAAATATTAGAGCAATGTAGCTGTATGGTATCGGAACACAAAACGGCAGATGTGAGTTTCGAAAGCTTACTTCGAATCTTTACAGTACCTGAAGGGCCAGACTCAACACTCACCAAGATAGAAGAGGAACTATCGCGAAACTTGAACAAGTTTTTGCGAGAGCACATCGTTGCGGAAGAAAAACCTCTACTCGACATAGAGAAAGACTTCTCCAACGCCTCTATCCCAGAGCAACCTGAGTTTGTCTCAGACCACACACAGCATTTGCTCGACACGCTCGTCTCTCAATCTGTTCATACATCAGCACCGAGCTTTATTGGTCATATGACCTCTGCTCTGCCCTATTTCCTGATGCCACTCTCCAAGATCATGATTGCGCTCAATCAGAACTTGGTCAAAATCGAGACGTCCAAAGCATTTACGCCCCTTGAAAGGCAAGTGCTCGGCATGCTCCATCGCCTGATTTACCATCGCAGTGACGACTTTTATTCGACTTGGATGCACAGCGCAAACCACTCTCTAGGTGCGTTTTGCTCGGGCGGCACCGTCGCGAACATCACCGCGCTGTGGGTGGCGAGAAACAATGCGCTACGCCCTGACGGTGCCTTCACTGGCGTCGAAAAAGAAGGCCTATTCAAAGCCATGAAGCACTATGGCTATGAAGGGCTCGCAATTTTGGTCTCTGAACGAGGCCACTACTCGTTGAAAAAAGCGGCGGATGTCCTCGGGATTGGTCAAGATGGTTTGGTCTCGGTGAAGACTGGGCCGGATAACAAGATCTGCCCACAAGATTTGAAACATCAAATTGCTGAGCTCAAAGCTAAACGCATCAAGCCATTTGCCGTTGTCGGCGTTGCAGGCACCACAGAAACGGGCAATATCGATCCTCTACGTGAAGTGGCGCTGATCTGCCAAGAAGAAGGCTGTCATTTCCATGTCGATGCCGCTTGGGGCGGTGCGACATTAATGTCGAACAACCATCGTCACCTACTCGATGGTATTGAGTTGGCCGACTCAGTCACCATAGATGCGCATAAACAGCTCTACATTCCAATGGGCGCGGGCATGGTGCTGTTTAAGCAGCCAGATGCGATGAAATCCATCGAGCACCACGCACAGTACATACTGCGCAAGGGCTCCAAAGATCTCGGTAGCCATACATTAGAAGGTTCACGCTCAGGTATGGCCATGCTCGTTTATGCGGCTATGCATATTATCAGCCGTCCCGGTTATGAGCTGCTGATCGATCAAAGCATCGAAAAAGCGAAATTCTTTGCGGATTTAATTCAGCAGCAACGTGATTTCGAATTAGTCTCTGAACCTGAGCTGTGCTTACTCACCTACCGTTATCTACCTGAGAAGGTGCGCGCGGCGCTAGAACAAGCCAATGACGCTCAAACCCATGAGCTGAATAATTTGCTTAACGAGCTCACTAAGTTTATCCAAAAGCGCCAGCGTGAAACCGGCAAATCCTTCGTTTCACGAACACGACTCAATCCTGAGCGTTGGAATCGTGAGCACACCATCGTATTTCGTGTTGTTCTGGCGAACCCGCTCACGCATTGTGATATTCTGAAATCTGTGTTGGAAGAGCAGCGTCATATCGCAACACAAGCGCCAAACTTAATGGCGCAAATCGATGCCCTTGCCGAAAACATTCTCACCAAATGAAATTTTCTTTCTGAAAAGCTGTAATTCATTTATCAACACCCGACCGATAATGCGATTTTTGGTCGGGGTTTAAGCGTATTTCCGTAGTTTAAACAAAATTTAGTTTGAGGCTTGTCATATTCTCATCATTTGTATGACGGAAACACTGCCTTAAACGTTCGGCTTAGGTTTATACTGAGCTTATGGCGCTGGATTGTCATTACCTTTAGCGAACAAGTTGTTCTCTACACTACAAAAATCAGGTATATCCAGTTAGATGTTCTACATACCCTCGTGAACACTATGAACACATTAGAAAAAATTCAGAAGAACCTGGAAAATTTTAGCAAGTCTGAACGCAAAGTCGCCGAAGTCATCATGGCTTCACCTCAGACAGCGATTCATTCCAGCATCGCGACGTTGGCCAAAATGGCCGATGTCAGTGAGCCGACCGTCAACCGCTTCTGCCGCCGCTTGGACACCAAAGGTTTCCCCGACTTTAAACTGCACTTGGCTCAGAGCCTTGCGAACGGTACACCTTATGTCAATCGCAACGTCGAAGAAGACGACGGCCCAGATGCCTACACGCACAAAATTTTTGAGTCCACGATGGCCTGTTTGGATGTCGCTAAAAACAGCCTTGACGCTATGCAAGTCAATCGTGCCGTCGACCTTCTGACACAAGCGAAGCGCATCTCTTTCTTTGGTTTAGGGGCATCGTCTGCTGTGGCGAAAGATGCTCAAAACAAATTCATCCGTTTCAACATCCCGATCACCTGCTTTGAAGATATCGTGATGCAACGCATGAGCTGCATCAACTGTACAGACAACGACGTCATCGTGTTGATTTCACACACTGGCCGTACAAAGAGTCAGGTAGAGATCGCCAACCTAGCGCGCGAAAACGGTGCGACGGTCATCGCGATTACCGCGAAAGACTCCCCGCTTGATAAAGCCAGCTCACTCTCTATCACGCTCGACATCCCTGAAGACACCGACGTGTACATGCCAATGGCTAGCCGCGTGGTTCAAATGACGGTGATTGACGTCCTTGCGACTGGCTTTACTTTGCGCCGCGGCACCGGATTTAGAGAAAACCTACGTCGCGTCAAAGACGTATTGAAAGACTCTCGCTACGACAAGCTTTCTCAGTTCTAGAGATCTTCCACTGGCAAGAATCCATAACGGCGCTCAATGAGCGCCGTTATTATTAGGATTTTTGTAGCCGCGATGGTTCTATATCATGACTGGTAAAGACGATAGAAGCCCGCGCGTCCTCGCCCACCGAACTGTGCTCGGTACACTCGCCTTGACATTGGCACACTTGGCCTAGAATCGCCATCAGTCGCTCTTTGGTCAGTGGTAGCGGATTGCCTTTGATCGACGTTGATTTCAGCGCATCCGCCGCGACCACATCAAACGCTGTCGAGCAAACCCCAAATTGACTCAACTCTGGGATGTTCAATTTTTCGAGCATCATATTGACCCATAAGATCGCGTCTTCTCGATGCGCATTCACTCGCCCCGTCAGCAATTGCGCGACTTTGGTGAACCTTTCGAGCACGTCTGTACGCTTGGATTCCATCGCCGCTTGAATGTTTTCCGCCATCACATAAGGTGCCAAGCGCGCGGTAATCACGCTGTGTGGCGCATCGAGTTTGCCTCCAAGCGCTGACGCCAATCCGTGCGCTGCACCGAGCTTGGCATTGGTGCTAGCCATACCGCCGAGCATAGCGGCAAACGAGATGTCGGCTCGCGCTTTATGGTCGTCCTTCAAACACGCTGGCAGCACAGAGTGGCTTAACCGTCTTAAGCCCTCTTCACAAATCATATCGGTGAGCGGGTTAGGCATGCCACACACATAGGCTTCCATCAGATGCGTGAACGCATCCATTGCACCTCGCCCAGAGCGGTAAGGGTCCATCCCATAGGTTAAAGTCGGATCGACAATCGCGACATCCGCCAGCATGTCGGGGCTGCGTAGACTCACCTTTACTTGTTCTTGACCTGAGCGCAGTACGGCATTACGCGTCACTTCAGAGCCGGTACTCGCTGTGGTTGGGATCGCAATAAAAGGTAAAGGCTTGGTTTTGAGCGGAACGTTTCGGCCCACCACCTCGACATAATCATACACATCGCCTTGATTTGGAATCACCGCCGCCAGCGCTTTGCCGACATCAATCACACTGCCACCGCCCATCGCCACCACCAAGTCAGGTTTAAAACGGCGGCCGACCGTCGCGGTTTCTTCAATCATGGTGATGTTGGGTTCGCCGCTCACTGCAACGTGTTGGTAGCGAAGTTTTTGACTTTTGAGGTGATGCAGTAGCGGCCCGCACCGATTGAGGTTTTTACCGGTGACCAGAAGCACGCTGTAGCCAAACTGGTTGATAAGCGAAAGCGACGACTCAAACGCCCCTTCACCAAACACGATCCGTGTTGAAGTCATAAACTGAAACATTGGCCGACTCCTTGATTCATTCCATTACTGGATACAGAGTGCACCGTCTCCCCAAAAATAACGTTGAGCTAGTGCAAACTTGCTTATTTAACCTTAAATTAATCATGGTTTTCTCGATAAAGACCACACCTTGTACGTCGCAAAAAAGTAAAATGTTTAAAACACAATCAATAGGTCTGCCCTATTAACCCAAGAGGTAAATGCCACTTTATTTCCTATAACGATTCGGGCATAGTGGCACTATTAAAATCAAAGGAGAAAGATATGTTCGTCGTTATTTTTGGTCGCCCAGCTTGCCCATACTGTGTTCGTGCAAAAGAACACGCAGAAACGCTAAAAGCAAAGCGTGACGACTTCAACTACCGCTACGTGGATATTCACGCAGAAGGCATTTCCAAAGCTGACCTAGAGAAAACCGTCGGCAAGCCAGTGGAAACTGTGCCACAGATCTTTATCGATCAAGAGCACATCGGTGGTTGCGATGATTTCGAAGCATACGCAAAAGAGCACTTGGGTTTGTTTGACGCTTAAACGTCACCCACTCACACTGTTGTACGAAAACCGCGAATATCGCGGTTTTTTTGTGCGTGCGTTTTACATTACTTTGTCTAATGTCAACGATGAGTAAACTCTCAAAAAATTCACTTATCTTTTTGAAATATTTCGCTACAATTCGCACACTTAACTTACTCCTCGGCAGCGCACAGATATAGCCCGTGAACATTGACGTCGTACTCTTGTTAGAACAAAACCCTATCTTATTGATTTTCGTCGTATTAGCGATCGGTTTAGCGATTGGTAAAATTCGATTTGGCAACTTCCATCTTGGTAACTCGATTGGCGTTTTGATTACCTCTTTGATCATGGGTCATTTAGGTTTCATGTTTAATGCTGACGCACTGACCATCGGCTTTATGTTGTTTATCTACTGTGTAGGTATTGAGGCAGGCCCCAACTTCTTCGGCATATTCTTTCGTGACGGCAAGCACTACTTCATCTTGAGTATGGTGGTGTTGTCAGCCGCGCTCAGTATTACCTATTTTGCTAGCCACTATATGGGCCTAAACTATGGCTTGGCCGCCGGCATGATGGCAGGTGCGCTAACCTCAACACCCGTATTGGTCGGTGCGCAAGATGCGCTCAATTCAGGATTGGCGGAATTACCCAAGAATATGGATTTCGCCTTGGTGCTAGAAAACCTCTCCGTCGGTTATGCGATGGCCTATTTGATTGGCCTTATCAGCATGATCTTCTTCGCCAAACTCCTGCCGAAACTGCAAAAACAGAATCTATCTGACTCTGCTCAGCAAATCGCACAAGAGCGCGGATTGGGCGGTTCTGGGCAACGAAAAGTTTACCTGCCGATTATTCGTGCATACCGAGTCGGCCCGGAGCTGATTGATTGGACCGATGGCAAAAACTTGCGTGAGTTGGGTATCTATCGCCAAACGGGTTGTTACATCGAGCGCATTCGTCGTAATGGCATCCTTGCCCACCCTGATGGGGATGCGATTCTGCAAGAGGGCGATGAGATTGCACTGGTTGGCTTCCCCGATAGTCACGCACGTCTTGATCCTAGTTTCCGCCATGGTAAAGAAGTGTTTGATCGTAACTTGCTCGATCTGCGCATAGTTGAAGAGGAGATCGTAGTCAAAAGCGATGCGATTGCGGGGAAACGTCTCTCTGACCTCAATCTTTCTGAGTATGGCTGTTTCCTAAACCGAGTGGTTCGTGCTCAAATTGAGATGCCAATGGACTTGGATATTGTGCTTGCCAAGGGTGACATTATCCAAGTCAGTGGTGAGCGCAGCCGCGTCCAAGGGCTGGCGGAAAAAATCGGCTTTATCTCTATTCATAGCCAAATGGCGGATTTGCTCGCGTTTTGTAGCTTCTTCATTCTTGGCATTATGTTTGGTTTGGTCACCATGACCTTTGGCCAAGTGTCGTTCGGCTTGGGTAATGCCGTTGGCTTGCTGCTTTCGGGGATCACTCTCGGCTTTTTGCGTGCCAACCACCCAACGTTTGGCTACGTTCCGCAAGGCGCACTCAACATGGTCAAAGACTTGGGACTGATGATCTTTATGGTGGGGATTGGCCTCAGTGCCGGTAGTAAAATGTTTGATCACCTCACGCAAGTAGGTCCTCAAGTGCTCGGTTTGGCGTTTTTAGTCAGCGTAGTGCCAGTGGCTCTGGCGTATCTGGTTGGCGCCTATATCTTGAAAATGAACCGTGCGCTGCTGTTTGGCGCCATCATCGGCGCGCGTACCTGTGCGCCAGCGATGGACATCGTGAATGACTACGCCAAATCAACCATCCCTGCACTGGGCTACGCAGGTACCTACGCCATCGCCAATATCTTGATGACGCTGGCCGGTACGGTGCTCATCATTTTGTCTTAGTGCCCAGAGTTCGATTTTGCGTTGATTCGATTTTGCGTTGAATAGAAAAATGGCTTCCCGATGGAAGCCATTTTTTCTTTCACAAGATAGGTTAACTCAGCGGTCTCAGGTACGCTAAGAAACGTTTTTCTGCCCCTTTGAAAACCCAGAGAATCACGAAGGTCAGCGCCATATAGAACAGACCAGCCGTTAGGAAGGATTCAAACGGCGCGTAGTAGCGAGAATTCACCAGACGCGCAGCGCCCGTCAAATCTAAGATGGTGACAATACCGGCCACCGCACTTCCATGCAGCATAAAGATCACTTCGTTACTGTAGGCTGGCAGTGCTCGGCGCAATGCGCTCGGCAGAATGATACGACGATAAGTCAAAAAGGTGCCCATACCATACGCTTTAGCCGCTTCCACCTCGCCTTTTGGCAGCCCGTTGATCGCGCCGCGAATGATTTCAGCGGTGTACGCCGATGTATTGAGCACAAAGGCAACCAACGCACAAAACCAAGCATTTTCCCACAGGGTATCTTTCACTGGGAAAAACTGATCCATACCGTAATAGATTAGATAGAGCTGAACCAACAGCGGCGTGCCACGGAAGAAATAAATAAACGCCCAGCTTGGTCCGACCAACCAATAATGTTGGCTATTTCGCGCAATACCCAGCGGGATAGCGACACACAAACCAATCACGAGAGCGAGTCCCACCAACCACGTTGTCGTCCACAAACCATCTAGGTAGATTGGCAAGCTATCAATAATCAATGAAAAATCCATGCCCTACCTCGTATGAATACTGAATTTGCGCTCGACGACTTTAAGCAGCCCAGTCGACACACTGGTGAAAAAGAGAAAAATCACCGCGACCGCCATGTAAAAAGTGAACGGCATTTTGGTTGAGCCTGCGGCGAGCGAGCTCACGCGCACCATATCTTCTAGCCCGATAATAGAAACCAAGGCTGTGGTTTTAAGCAATACCAGCCAGTTGTTACCAAAGCCCGGTAAAGCGTGGCGTATCATCTGAGGGAGTAAGATCCGGCGAAAGGCGAGCACTGAGCTCATGCCGTATGCTTTTGCCGCTTCCATCTCGCCCTTATCTACCGCCATGATGGCGCCACGAAATGTCTCCGCCATGTAAGCACCGAAGATGAAGCCTATGGTCATCACGCCAGCGATAAACGGGCTAACGTCGATGTAATCAGGTAAATAAGACGTCCACTCGTGGTTTGGATCACTCGCGGCAAACCAACCATTCAAGGTTTCGTTGATCGAGTAGAGACTGTTGTTTAATAGAATCTGTCCGCCGAAGAAAATCAGCATCATTAAGACTAAATCGGGAATACCACGGATAACCGTTGTATAGAGAGTGGCGATAGCTCTTGCCCAGCGATAAGGGGCGAGTTTCGCCAAAGCACCCAGCATGCCTAAAATCATGGCAAGAAGCAGTGACAATAAGGCAACCTCGATGGTCACCACGGCCCCTTTCAATATAGAGGCTTCGTATCCTTGTAAATCCAGCATAGGTGAGTTCCTGATCCCTAAACTCAATTTCCTACATCAATAGAATCATTGAGCTGGCTATAGAAAGAGATCGACCGCTGGCTACATCAAGGAACGAGCACCAGCGGTCGAAGGAGAATTACTGACCGTAAACGTCGTAGTTAAAGTACTTAGCCGCAATCTCTTGGTACACACCTTTCTCACGTAGAGACAGGATAGCTGCGTCAAGTTTTTGCGTGAGATCTTTATCTTGTTTACGAACGGCAATGCCCATGCCGTCACCAAACCATTTTGGATCAGTCAAAGAAGGACCAACGAATTCGTAGCCTTCGCCACCCGCTTTATTCAGAACGCCTTCTTCCAATGCTGAAGCATCACCTAGTACTGCAACGATACGGCCGTTGGCAAGATCAAGGTACGCTTCATCAAATGAACCGTAACGCACGATTTCGACTTGGTCACCGTAGTTGTCTGTCAGGTACTTGTCGTGCGTTGTTGCACGCTGAACACCGATTTTAGCGCCGCTTAGGCTATCGAAATCAAGACCTGCGCCTTTCTTAGCGATAAATTTGTTTGGGATTTGTGCGTATTTGCCAGTGAAGTCCACTTTCTTTTTACGCTCTTCTGTAATCGACATCGCAGCGATGATCGCATCGTATTTACGTGCTAGCAGAGATGGGATAATGCCGTCCCAGTCTTGCGGTACGATCTTACACTCAACTTTCATCTCTTCACACAGCGCGTTGGCCATATCAACGTCGAAGCCTTTGAGAGAACCATCAGATTCTGTCCAGCTAAACGGAGGATACGCACCCTCAATACCAAAACGAACGGTTTTCCATTCTTTTGCCTGAGCCACACCAGTTACTGCTGTCGCAGCCAATGCTGCAACGACTAACCACTTTTTCATTTCCATACTCCTGTGATTTTGTATGTTGTGTTTATTGTTGTGTCCTTATAATAAAGACTGTTTTGATTAAAGAAGCCTTAATAGATAGACGAGATAAACTGCTTTAGACGTTTTGAGTCTGGGTTGGTAAACAGTTTAGCTGGGTCTCCTTGTTCTTCCACCAATCCTTGATGCAAAAACATGACATGATTTGAGACATCGCGAGCAAACGCCATTTCGTGAGTGACAACTAACATGGTGCGCCCTTCTTCTGCCAAATCTCTCATAACCCCGAGAACTTCACCGACAAGCTCAGGATCGAGTGCTGACGTCGGTTCGTCAAATAGCATCACTTCCGGGTCAACGGCCAACGCACGGGCAATCGCCGCACGTTGCTGCTGGCCACCCGACAAGTGACCTGGGTAATAGTCCTTTCGCTCGTAAAGGCCCACTTTCTTTAGCAGCATTTCTGCGTTTTCAATCGCTTGCGCTTTAGGGACACCAAGGACGTGCACTGGCGCTTCAATCACGTTTTCCAGTACCGTCATATGAGACCACAGATTGAACCCTTGGAAGACCATGGCGAGACGAGATCGAATACGTTGCACTTGCTTTTCGTTGGCGGGAACGGCTTCCCCTTGACGATTGTGCTTCATCTGAATCAGTTCACCATTTACCCATATCTCGCCAGCGGTAGGCGTTTCTAACAGGTTGATACAACGTAGGAAGGTACTCTTTCCTGAACCGGAAGAGCCAATGATGGAAATCACATCCCCTTTGTGTGCCTCAAGCGAAATGCCTTTTAGGACCTCATTTTGTCCAAATGTTTTGTGCAGTTCTTTAATATCCAGCGCGGGTACATCTTTCATGCGCGCAAACTCCCTGTATTCTTTTTCTTGTCCGAATGACGATTCCGAGTCGGCGCTCGCGCAGCTATGGATCATCTGTGTTGACAAAAACCATCTAGCGGCGAAATTGAGAACGACACTTGCCTCTGTGATAGCAAAAACTGTGCCCCCTAAACGAAAACGTTCACGTCAATCCGGTTGACTGCTTGGGCTATGGCCCACATTCGCTACAAACTAGCACTAGTCCGGACAACATGCAACAAATTATTAACCTGACATTGTGGGATATTAAGTTACAAAATATGACTTTTTATTCAACTTTTAGATTATTCACCTTGTTTATGCGCATAAATGAAATATCTCGCCATCACTATATCCAACCCGACCCTTTAACAATTTTATAAAAAGAAGATCCACTTCAAGTAATTGATAATTTTATCTGAAACATACACGGCGCAAATGGTTGTATATCTAGTAAAAATAGCAATGTGAAATTAATTTTCAGGCGTATGAACAGTAACTTACGTGCATATGAGGTGTTGTGTAGTTTTCTTTCACATTCTTTCTTAAAGTGATCTAAATCAATCACTCTAAGGGGTTAGCACGTTAAACTCGCCTCATCCATAAAAGCCTAATTTGACTGACTTACTGCCTTTTCTTTTGTCTATGCTTAGGCACATAATGTTCGAGCCACAAGGTAAGAGCAGCGCAGCAAGCCAAATTGCAAGATTATGAGCTATCGACAATAATCACTATCGAGTAGCTTTTGGAATTATCAACATTTTGAAATATGAGGAATCTATGTCAGACGCAGTGAACAAACCGCACTCTGATTCGGATATCGAAAACAAGAGCTACCAGGAGCTGCACCGCCCTGCCTCTGAGTTTGCAACCCGTTCAGATTATCTAGACCACGAGCTTCAAATTATGAAGCCTCGTCGTTTTGGTCTTAACCTTCCGGGTCGCGACTTCCGTTTCGAGCTGGAGGACTTAGTCCCTGCACTTGCAGGTACCATCGGCATTATCGCAATGTACTCAGCGGTAATGATGTCATGGGCAGACGGCCTATCCGCCGCATGGGAACACGTGAACCTCGGTAAAGAGTTCGCCATCGAAGTGGCTCGTGTGGAAATGCTCATCCCAGCCCTGCTGTTCTGTATTATTTCATCCGGTTTCTTAAACCCACGAGCAAACCTTGCGGGTAACCACGGTCCGATGATTCCATTGATCGGCTCGATTGCCCTTGCCGGTGCTCACCCTCTTGCACTTGCGATTCTTTTAGGTGTATTCGGCTTGCTACTCAGCTACTTTAAAGGTGGCTCCAAGCTCGTCAACCTCACCTCAGAAGGCACCGCCGGCGGCTTGCTTATCTTCTTGGGCTTTACCGGTACCATGAGCCAGATCGGTTCCATTCAGTCGTGGGCAACAGGGCTCCAATCTGCTGATGTTGCGGCAGGTAGCATGGGCTATGTGGGTCTGATTGTATTGGGTATCACCATCGGTATTTACGCTTTCCTAGCAAAAATCAACATGCGCTGGTTGGCGATTCCCGTGTGTGCCTTTACCGGGCTTTTGATTGCCCTAGGTCTGGGTGCGGGCTTCGACTTAACCTTCGAAACCGAGATGGGTCTGCCAAACCTTAACCCTGTTTACTGGTGGGGCAGCACTGAGCAAGGTTGGATGCTAGGTCTACCAAATCTTGAACACTTTATCGCGTCTCTACCTTTTGCTATTTTGGCTGTCGCGATGTGGTCGCCTGACTTCCTTGGTCACCGTATCTTCCAAGAGCTGAACTACCCTCGTAAGACAGAAAAAGTCTTAATGGATGTGGACGACACCATGACCATGTGTTCAGTCCGCCAAATGGTCGGTACTGCCGTTGGTGGTGGTAACATTACCTCTTCTTGGGGTACCTACATGATCCCAGCAGCGATCGCTAAGCGTCCTATCCCAGCGGGTGCCATCTTGCTTGGTTCACTGTGTATCATCGTTGCGATTCTTGGTTTCCCAATGGACGTCGCGGTGTGGCCACCGGTGATGCGTGTTGCACTATTAGTGGGCGTATTCTTGCCACTTCTTGAAGCAGGCATGCAGATGGTTAAGGACACTAAAGATTCACAAGCAGCCGGTATCTGTATCTTTGCGTCTGTTGTCGCTAACCCTGTGTTGGCATGGGCACTGACTATGTTCCTAGATAACAATGGTCTCATTGGTGATAAAGAGCGCGCGTCTCGTTTGTCGTTCGCAGACAAAATCATTATCCCAGTAGGCGTGTTTGTTATCTGTCTTGTTGCTATGCTAGCAGTAGGTATGCTGGAAGCTCAGTACGGCATTCCAGCCTGGCTATAAAGATTCAACATTTGTGTGGGTGGCTTAAATAGCCACCCCATTTTTATCAACTTTTTTTAGCATTTATTGATTTAGTTTAAGGTTTGTAAGATTTTTTTAAGTTAACCTTGAAACTACAGTAAGAAATAACCATATTAGTTTTAGTGACAATAGTTATAGTTTTTCCTGTCCTTTGCGTTCCTTTGGTTTAAGACTATACCTATTGTTATTCATTAGAGTGTACTGCCTCAGTAATGAGGATGCTGAATCGTCAACACGTTGACTATATATTCAGCACAGTACGTGTTTTTACTACTAAAAAGGTAGGTATGTCATGGCAGAGCAATTTGCTAAAGCTTGGGAAGGTTTTGCAGCGGGTGACTGGCAAAACGAAGTAAACGTTCGTGATTTCATTCAGAAAAACTATGCCCCATACGAAGGCGACGAATCTTTCCTAGTTTCTGAAGGTACTGAAGCGACAAACAAGCTTTGGGCTAAAGTAATGGAAGGTATCAAGATCGAAAACTCAACGCACGCTCCTGTTGATTTCGATACTGACGTTATCTCTACCATCACTGCTCACGACGCAGGCTACATCGAAAAAGATCTTGAAGCTATCGTTGGTCTTCAAACTGACGCTCCTCTTAAGCGTGCTATCATCCCTAACGGTGGTATCCGCATGGTTGAAGGTTCTTGTAAAGTTTACGGTCGTGAACTCGATCCAGCAATCTCAAAAATCTACACTGAATACCGTAAAACACACAACGCAGGTGTTTTCGATATCTACACGCCTGACATCCTAAAATGTCGTAAATCAGGTGTTCTGACTGGTCTTCCAGACGCATACGGCCGTGGTCGTATCATCGGTGACTACCGTCGCGTTGCGCTATACGGTATCGACTTCCTAATGAAAGACAAGCTAGCTCAATTTGCTTCTCTACAAGAGAAGTTCGAGAATGGCGAAGATCTTCAAATGACAATGCAGCTTCGCGAAGAGATCGCAGAGCAACACCGTGCACTTGGCCAAATGAAAGAAATGGCTGCTAAGTACGGTTACGATATCTCTCGCCCAGCAGAAACTGCACAAGAAGCGGTACAGTGGACTTACTTCGGCTACCTAGCAGCGGTTAAGTCTCAAAACGGCGCAGCGATGTCTCTAGGTCGTACTTCGACGTTCCTAGACATCTTCATCGAGCGTGATATTGCTGCAGGTAAGATCACTGAAGAACAAGCTCAGGAAATGATCGACCACTTCGTAATGAAACTACGTATGGTTCGTTTCCTACGTACTCCTGAGTACGATGACCTATTCTCTGGCGACCCAATCTGGGCAACAGAATCTATGGGTGGTATGGGTCTTGACGGCCGTACGCTAGTAACACGTACGAACTTCCGTTTCCTTAACTCTCTATACACTATGGGTCCTTCTCCAGAGCCAAACATCACGGTTCTTTGGTCTGAGCAGCTACCTGAAGGCTTCAAGAAGTTCTGTGCGAAAGTGTCTATCGATACCTCTTCAATCCAGTACGAAAACGACGACCTAATGCGTCCAGACATGGAATCAGATGACTACGCAATCGCATGTTGTGTATCTCCAATGGTTGTTGGTAAGCAAATGCAGTTCTTCGGTGCTCGTGCGAACCTTGCAAAAACCATGCTTTACGCAATCAACGGTGGTGTTGATGAGAAGCTGAAAATGCAAGTTGGTCCAGTCATGCCGAAGATCACTTCAGAAGTCCTAAGCTTCGACGAAGTGTGGAACAGCCTAGACCACTTCATGGATTGGCTAGCTAAGCAGTATGTAGCTGCACTAAACGCAATCCACTTCATGCACGACAAGTACTCTTACGAGTCTGCACTGATGGCTCTACACGATCGTGACGTGTACCGTACTATGGCTTGTGGTATCGCAGGTCTATCTATCGCGGCTGACTCACTATCTGCAATCAAGTACGCGAAAGTGAAACCAATCCGTGACGAAGATGGCGTAGCGATCGACTTCGAAATCGAAGGCGACTACCCTAAATTCGGTAACAACGATTCACGCGTTGATGACATCGCTTGTGAGCTTGTTGAAGTGTTCATGAACAAGATCCGTAAGCTTAAGACTTACCGTGATGCCGTTCCTACTCAGTCTATCCTTACTATCACTTCTAACGTTGTGTACGGTAAGAAGACAGGTAACACGCCAGATGGTCGTCGCGCAGGTGCTCCGTTTGCTCCAGGTGCAAACCCAATGCACGGTCGTGATGAGAAAGGTGCGGTCGCATCTCTAACATCTGTAGGTAAACTGCCGTTTGCTCACGCGAAAGATGGTATCTCTTACACCTTCTCTATCGTGCCTAACGCACTAGGTAAAGACGAAGGTTCACAGCGCGCTAACCTTGCAGGCCTAATGGATGGTTACTTCCACCATGAAGCGGGCATCGAAGGTGGTCAGCACTTGAACGTGAACGTTCTTAACCGTGACACTCTAGAAGACGCAGTTAAGCACCCTGAGAAATACCCTCAGCTAACTATCCGTGTTTCTGGTTACGCTGTACGCTTTAACTCTCTAACTGCAGAGCAACAAGCTGACGTAATCGCACGTACATTTACAGAATCTCTATAAGAGACACTGTTGAATGATTGATGCAGCCCCGCCTAGTGCGGGGCTGCATTTTTTGTGCTTATCATTCCTCGGTAAGCTTTAGAGTTTGCGCACATTTCCCCACATCAATCAGTGAATTCCTATAGTGACCTTAGCGAATTGCGGTACTATCATCCGCACTATTCGTCAAAACAGAACACTATGGCTCGCTCTTCCTATCTCCCTTTTTCGTTGCTTCTTCTCTCCACCACTGCACTGGCTTCAGAGCAGTCAACCCTCGCCTTTTCACTCGACAACGACGGGGTATTTGGTGTTGATCAAGACTATACCAATGGCATTTTCCTCACTTACACCTCCGCAGGGATTCGCCCGCCTTCGTGGGTTGGGCCGCTAAGTTTGTCTTTTTGGGGCGCCGCCTCTTTGGACAAATGGGAAGTTACCCTGGCTCACAAAATGTATACGCCATCGGATATTGAAGCCGTTGAGCCCCTACAAAACGATCGCCCTTATGCGGGTTATCTTCACACCGAGTTCAATTACATCAGTCTCCACCCAATGCAAGCTCAGCGCTTTAACCTGACCTTGGGCACCGTGGGTGAAAACTCACTGTCGGAAGAGGCACAAAAATTCGTCCACAGCATCACGGGCTCTGATGATCCTAATGGTTGGGCAAACCAAGTGGATGAAGGGTTTGCTGGGAGTGTCGGTTACCTGACCCACATCAACCTATGGCGCGAGCCGATGTTGGCGAATACCGAGTGGGAAGTATCGAGCGTTTCTGAAGCCAACGTCGGTAATTTTCGTAGTGATGTGTCAACCGGTCTCATGCTGCGTTGGGGACAAGATCTATCGGGCAGCTTAGGGGCTGCCAATATTGACAATGAGAATCCATTTCGCGCTGGTATGCTGGGTGGGTCAAAGCAGGGCTGGTTTGTTTTTGCCGGCATTGAAGCTCGCTACCGCTTCAATGACATTACCATTGAAGGGGATAGACCAGGCATCCGTCATAATCCCGATGTTAGCGATCCATCGGTATACGATGTCACCTTAGACAAGGTGCAAGCGACCGCCGTTGCTGGCGTTGCCTGGTATAATCAGAGCTTTGGCGCGACCTTAGCGACCACCGTCAAAACCCCCGATTATAAAGAAGCCCCCGATTCCGTCTACGGCGCCGGGGGCATCAATCTCTACGCGTTTTTCTAGCGTTTGACGGTAAAGCGTTGGCAGTCTTGGTTTAGGCTGCTGGCGCGCTCTTCTACCACCTGACTGACGGATTTGAGCTGGGCGTTGTTTTCTTCTAACTCTTTCATCGCCGAAGAGATTTGCGTCATGCTGTCGGCCATCGATTGACTGGTGGTCGCCAACTCTTTGATGGATGAGAAAATCACCTCTGTTTGATGCGATGCTTCGTCGGCTTTTTCGGTAATAGTGCGCAGTGCTGTCATCGCTTCATGACCTCGCTGTTGGCCCGACTGCATCGTCACTTCCGATTTCCCTATGTATTGAATCACCTCTGCGCTCTCTTTTTTCATCGTATCGATGGTTTCCGAGATCTCACCCACCGCGTCCACAGTTCGCACAGCTAAGCTGCGCACTTCATCGGCGACCACCGCAAAGCCGCGACCTTGCTCGCCCGCTCGAGCCGCTTCTATCGCTGCATTAAGCGCCAAGAGGTTAGTTTGCTCCGCGATACCGTTAATGATCACCATTACAGAGTCAACTTTCGAGGAGGCTTCCTCAAGTTGTTTAATATGGCTGGCCGCCGAGGTCAAAATGCCGCCGACTTTCTCTAGGGACCCAATCGCGGCTCGAATGACCTGCGCCCCCTCTTCGGCCGCTTGATTGGACTGACGACTTAAATCCGAGACAAACTCCAATGAATTGGACACTTCGTGGGTCGTCACGCTCACTTCTTCCGTGGCTGAGGCGAGCAGCTGCGTCTGGCCCAATACTTCGCTTTGGTGGTGGGCGAGTAAATCCAAGCCCTGGTTCAACTCAGCAGCGTTACCGGATAACGCATCGCTGTTACTTTGCACCGCCTTCACCAACGAGCCGAGATTTTCACAACTTTCATTGATACTGCTCGCCAGTTGGTTGAATTCATCTTTTGGGTTATTCGTGAGAGCCATTCGACTCGACAAATCCCCTTTAGACAGCTTGCGCAAAATCTTCTGTGTCGTATTCACCAAGCGAGATTGCGACGAGCTCTGCAAGACAAAGATAAGAATGGTAAATAACGCCAATACCACGCACGCCGCCATAATCGACCACAGGGTTTGATCAGAGGTTTTTTCCGCACTGCTTTGATACCTCATACTCACTCCGCCAAGTTGCGAGGTAATGGCGGCAATCAAGTCAGCGAGGCGTTCTTTTGTGGTCAGCAACTGCTGCTCAATCGCACCGGCTTGCTGGGATAGATCGGCGACACGAATAAAGGTCTCTTTATATTGTTCAATCTCTTTTTCATACAAATCCAACATCGCATAAACGTTCGACATACTTTCAAAGCTGCCCATCGCGCGATTGAACAGCTTTAAGTTCTCTTCATTGGGTTGCAGCAAATAGTTCTGCTGCGATTTGATCATCGCCTGAAAGTCCGAGTTGAGCGTCACCATACCTGTCTCGGCGATTTTTTGTTCTATGATGGTGGCCAATTGCCCAAGCTCACCCAATTTGCCTTCATCAATAGTGAAGCCCAGCTCTTGTTTGATGGTTAACCAAGGCGTGACGGCCGCTTCAAAATCGGCAATGTCCTGCTCAAGCTGTTGGCTCTCTTGGCGAAAACCGAGGGATTGAAGAAAGCCAATATTGGCCTCCACATCCTGAACGATGGTCTGAATATCTCCTTTCACGCTGTCGACTTGAGCACCGCTCAAATTGTCTAAGTTGCTACTCAGAGTCAGTATTTTTGCTTGAGTTTGATAAATCGAAAGCGAGCCAACCGCAATATCCCCACTGGCGTGGTATTGGCGGCTCATTTCGCTCAATCTGGAAGAGGTAAAAAGTGCCAGTGCAACAAATCCAATCGTCAACACTGCAAGAAAGAGAATCCCTCTCTGTTTTTGTGATAGTGCAAGCCTGTCCATAAAAAGTCCTTTAACATCAGGTGAATGTGTAGAGCACTGACCTGTTGGGTTCCACTACTTATTTTGATTTTATTATCATTATTTACTTTTTTATAACATACATTTTAGACGAAAAAAGCACAATTTCGCTATTTATAAAAACTCTCTATTAAATGGCTAATTCACTATATAAACCCTACCATTTGTAATAAAATAACGAACAAATCACTTATAAGAGATGAGCTCATGTCTACAACTGGTCGAATTCATTCTTTCGAATCATGTGGTACTGTTGATGGTCCCGGTATTCGTTTCATTGTGTTTATGCAAGGCTGCCTAATGCGCTGCATGTATTGCCACAACCGAGATACTTGGGATACCCATGATGGGAAAGAAGTGACCGTTGAAGAGATCATCAAAGAAGCGAAAAGTTATCGTCACTTTATGAATGCATCGGGTGGTGGCGTCACCTGCTCAGGTGGTGAAGCCATGCTTCAGCCTGAGTTTGTGCGCGATTTCTTCCGTGCCGCGCAAGCCGAAGGCATTCATACCTGCCTGGATACCAATGGCTACATCCGTAAGCACACAGAGGTGATTGATGAGGTACTCGATGCGACCGATTTGGTGATGCTCGATCTGAAACACATGAAAGATGAAGTTCACCATGATTTCATCGGCGTCTCCAACAAACGTACCCTCGACTTTGCTCGTTACCTACACAAAATCGGCCAGAAAACCTGGATTCGTTACGTGATTGTCCCGGGTTATACCGACGATGAAGAAGCCGCACACATGCTCGGTGACTTTATCAAGGATATGGACAACATCGAGAAAATCGAACTGCTGCCATACCACAAACTTGGCGCGCACAAATGGGAAGCGCTCGGTCTTGATTACCCCCTTGAAGGTGTCAACCCGCCATCAAAGGAAACCATGGATAAGATTGTTGGCATCCTTGAGCAATATCACTCAAATGTAAAATATTAGTTTTATTTGTTTCCCAATTCAGAAAAAATACCAACCATAGCGCAGGCATGGTTGGTATTTTTTTGGGGACAATGTGGCACTCAGTGAACTCTATCTTTGGTTTATCGCTCTCGCCAGTTTCGGGCTGATATGGCGAGATGTTCGCACTGTACTGCTGCCCAAACTGCGCAATGAATCAGGCTTCCAACACTTTACCTTTGCGGTGGTCGCCGCGCTGGCCTTGCTGTGGTCCGCACAAGCAGGCGTTAAAGCAGGTCTCTCCATTCACTTTCTGGGCTTAACCACATTAACGCTACTCTACGGATGGCGAAGTGCTTACGCCATCGGCCTGTTCGCCGCCCTTGCCGTGACTCTGTTTGGCGAATTAACCCTCACGATGCTCCCTAGCTATTTGCTCTTCTCGGTATTGTGTCCAATCGTGATAAGCCACGGGGTGTTTTTAGTCAGTTATCGCTTTCTGCCACGTAATATCTTTGTCTTTATTTTCGTTGCTGGCTTTCTAAACGGCGCCGTCACAGGCAGCGCTCACCTACTCATCAACGCCGTACATCATTGGTGGCTTGGCCCTCACGATTGGCCTACCATCGTCGAACACTATTTGGTCTTCCTACCTCTCCTCGCTTTTCCAGAAGGGCTATTAAACGGTATGGCCGCGGCAATGTTCGTGGTATTCAAACCTGAGTGGCTACGCGTGTTCTCCGATAGAGACTACATTTATAACCACTACCACAAAAAGTAATCGGTAAAAAAGCCCCGTTTTTGTTTAAATCTGATCATTTTTCATCACAAACCTGTGTTGAGATCATGTTTCATCCTGTAATGAACGGATAACCTAAGCACATTAAAAATGTATTAGATTCTTTAAGTGAGGCCAGCATGGAAATGACAAACGCTCAACGTTTGATTCTTTCAAACCAATACTACTTGATGTCACAAATGGACCCAGAAAACGCCGCGAAATACCAGCGTTTGCAGGTGATCGTTGAACGTGGCTACGAGCTACAAATGAACGAGCTGAACAAGAACTTTGGCTGTTTGAGCGAAGCACACTGTCGTGAGATTATCGACATCATGGAAATGTACCATGCCATGCAGGAATCCTACCGCATGCTAGAGGCGCAAGAGCAAAAAGATGTCGACCAACGCCGTCTTACGTTCCTAGGCTTTGACATCGCTTCAGAAGCGCAGCTCGTCAACTATGTGCGTTTCCTAACGGACTCTGAAGGTCTCTACCCACAGTTTGATAAAGGTGATCACTACTTTAATGCGCAGATGCCGATGCTAGAGAAATATCGCCGCATGTTGACTACTTGGCGCAACTGTCCTCGTCAGTACCATCTCTGCGCTAACGAGCTAAAACAGATCTTCCGCGCGTAAGACAAGCACGATACTGCTCTCGCGCAACCAGCGACTAGAGCATAGCGAGACATAGAAAAGGGGCGTGTACGCCCCTTTTTAGTTGGTTAGCCAATTAGCTCAGCTTAAACATGGCCACTTTCGAGGTGAGCGCTTCCGCATTGGCTTTCACCTGATACGCCTCTTTCGAGCTGGTATCCGCACCTGCCACTAACTGGTCCGCCACATTCTTGATGGAGGTGATATTTTGCGTAATCTCACTCGTCACATGCGTTTGCTCTTCTGCCGCAGTGGCGATTTGTGTCGCCATGTCACTGATGAGTGCACCCGCGGTTTTGATTTCTTCCAACGCACTCGCAGCGCGATCCGCGTCTTGTACCGAGTGAGCGGCGAGCGCTGCGCTGCTCTTCATAATCGAAACCGCTTTATTCGTTGTACCTTGCAGTACATCGATGGTGTGTTTGATCTCTTCAGTCGAGGAGTGTGTGCGTTGAGACAACACACGTACTTCATCGGCAACAACGGCAAACCCGCGACCTTGTTCACCTGCACGCGCCGCTTCAATCGCCGCGTTCAACGCAAGTAAGTTGGTCTGCTCAGCGATTCCCTGAATGGTTTGCAACACAGTGGAAATCTCTTGTGCGTGTCTATCCAATTCACTGACAACCAATCCTGCACTATCGAGCTCCGCCGCCAGTTTGTTGATTGAACCTTTGGTATCCGCCACCAGCGCATAACCGTTATCGGTACTTTGCGTCGATTCGTGAGCTGCCTGAGCGGTTTGCTCTGCATGAGAAGCAATTTCATGGGTCGCACTGGCGAGCTGGGTGACCGCAGTGGCCACCATGGTGATCTCTTGCTGTTGCAGGTGAATATCTTTCACTGCATCTTGACCACGTAACGCACTCTGTTCTGATTGATCTTTGAGCTGGTGTGACTGCTCACGGATGTGGCCAATAAGCGACTGCAAGCTACCAACAAAGGTATTAAAGTTATTCGCTAAGCGACCCACCTCGTCTTGTGACTCCACCTTGATACGCTGGGTAAGGTCACCACTCCCGTTTGCAATTTGCTCGAGTGCGTTAGAAACGTTGTTGAGAGGGCGGAATAAGATGTTGCACAACCAGTTAAACAGCGCAACACAGACAATCACGACCACTAAGGTCACCAATAGCTGCCCCCAAACTGCGCTAGTCAGTGGCGCAACAAGGGAATCGTAATTGAGCACGACTACCGTCGACAACTCAGTGCCTTGAATATTGCGTGCAAACAAGACCGATTCTTGACCGTTGATGACTTGCATCGAGACTTGGCTACGTTGCGCTGCTTGCTTAACCGCATCGATATTAAGGCCTAGCTGAGAAATAGGTTTATTGAGCAGTTTGGTATCGGCGTGGACAAAGACGTTGCCTTGCGCGTTGGCAATAAACATGTAGCCTTCACCCGGCAAAATGACATGCTCCATACTGGTGAGGATATCGGTGATTTCAACATCCGCGCCCAACACCACTTGTTCGCCATGCAGCGTCAACGCTTTACCTAGCGACACCACGTTAGCGCCCGTTGCCGCAGCGACGGTAGGATTATCCATAAACACTTTCGACGGCTGCTTTACTGCGTTCTGGTACCAGCCCCATTTGCGCGGGTCATTATTACCCGGCGGCAGTACCACTCCATTGGCGTTGTCTTGCGAACCATCGGCGTAGGCGAGAAAAACGTTGTCAAACGCCGCTGAGTCACGCAACTGCTTGAGATGGGTCACAATGGCGCCCTTCTCCGACTCCTGAGATAAAGACGTCAGTGCTCGCCCCTTCGACCCTATCCAGTCTGTCACGTACTGATTGTAAGATGAGACGGTACTCTCTAGGCGCTGCTCGACCTCAAAATCCAACCGTTCCAATGAGGAACGAAAAGAGATCGCTTCCACCAAGAGCCCCCCGACTACAATGGCAACACTCGCCGATATCGCGAGTTTATTTTTTAACGAAATTTTATTGAACATATAGCAGTTACTTTCATTCTAATGTGATTGCGATGGGATCATCGTAGTCATTATATTTTGCGCATAGAAATAAATCATGACGCACGTCGAAAGCCTTGAAAAAAGTGTTTTGTTTGTGGAAGCGAGCGCACTCATTTTGTTTTAATTTGCCGCCTTCATCACAAGGGTGACACTCAAGAGCGGCTAACGCTCTGTTTAGATGGTGAGTTTTACCACCGCTTTCCTAATGCATTCTTCTCATAGATAGGTCGTAAATATTATTGATTCACGCCTTGATTATTTCACTACTTTGGGCTTGTCGGAAAAGAGCGCGGCTGAATCTGCCCAAAATCACAATTTGCAATTAAACACATATTTTTTAAGCAGAATTCCAAATACGGGCTAGTCTTATAGGAAGAGAGGAAACGCTTTTCAATGCGGGTTTAATGTCATTTTGACAGGTTCAGAGGGGATTTCATTATGAGTATTTTCGACCATTTCCAAGCACGCTACGAAGCCTCCAAGGATGAGGAGTTATCACTGCAAGAATTCCTTAGCCTGTGTAAGGACGACAAAAGTGCTTACGCAAACGCGGCTGAACGTCTATTGATGGCCATTGGTGAGCCACAAGTAATCGATACAGCGAAAGACCCCCGTCTCAGCCGTATCTTCTCCAACCGGATGATTTCTCGTTACGAAACATTCAAAGATTTTTACGGTATGGAGGAAGCCATCGAGCAAATCGTCTCCTACCTTAAGCATGCGGCGCAAGGTCTCGAAGAGCGCAAACAGATTCTTTACCTACTCGGCCCTGTGGGCGGTGGTAAATCGTCACTCGCGGAAAAACTTAAAGCCTTGATGCAACAGATGCCGATTTATGTGCTCTCTGCCAACGGTGTCCGCAGCCCAGTCAACGACCATCCATTCTGTCTGTTTGATGTCAATGAAGATGGTGAGCTTCTGAAAAAAGAGTATGGCATCGAAAATCGCTACCTACGTTCCATCATGTCGCCTTGGGCGGCCAAGCGCCTGCATGAATTTGGCGGCGACATCTCCAAATTTAAAGTTGTGAAAGTGCGCCCATCCATTTTGGACCAACGTGCGATTGCCAAAACTGAGCCGGGCGATGAAAACAACCAAGACATTTCATCACTGGTCGGTAAAGTCGATATTCGTCAGTTAGAACACTTCTCCCAAGACGATCCCGATGCTTACAGCTATTCCGGTGCCTTGTGTCGTGCAAACCAAGGCTTAATGGAATTCGTTGAGATGTTTAAAGCGCCAATCAAAGTGCTGCACCCGCTGCTTACCGCAACGCAAGAAGGCAACTATAACGGTACTGAGGGGCTCTCTGCGCTACCATTTGATGGCATGATTCTCGCGCACTCCAACGAATCCGAGTGGCAGACCTTCCGCAACAACAAAAACAATGAGGCGTTCCTAGACCGTGTCTACATTGTCAAAGTCCCTTACTGTCTGCGCGTGTCTGAAGAGGTGAAAATCTACCAGAAACTGCTTGATCACTCCGAGCTTGCCAAAGCGCCGTGCTCACCCAGCACGCTCGAATTGCTGTCACAGTTTAGTATTCTATCTCGCCTCAAAGAGCCAGAGAACTCGTCTATTTTCTCAAAAATGCGCGTCTACGACGGGGAGACCCTTAAAGACACCGATCCAAAAGCGAAAAGCTATCAGGAATACCGTGACTTCGCGGGTGTTGATGAGGGGATGTCTGGTCTCTCTACCCGTTTCGCGTTCAAAATCCTCTCGCGCGTGTTCAACTTCGACAGCGCGGAAGTCGCTGCTAACCCTGTTCACCTCTTCTATGTGATTGAGCAGCAAATTGAGCGTGAGCAGTTCCCTCAAGAGACCGCCGAGCGATACCTTGAGTTCTTGAAAGGTTACTTAGTACCACGCTACGTCGAATTTATCGGCAAAGAGATCCAGACCGCCTATCTCGAATCTTACTCGGAGTACGGTCAAAACATCTTTGATCGCTACGTAACCTATGCAGATTTCTGGATTCAAGACCAAGAGTACCGCGACCCTGAAACCGGCCAATTGTTTGACCGCTCAGCGCTCAATAACGAACTGGAGAAAATTGAGAAGACGGCAGGCATTAGCAATCCGAAAGACTTCCGTAATGAGATCGTGAACTTCGTGCTCCGCGCTCGCGCCAACAACGAAGGTAAAAATCCGGTCTGGACAAGCTACGAGAAACTTCGCACCGTTATCGAGAAGAAAATGTTCTCTAACACCGAAGAGTTGCTCCCAGTCATTTCGTTTAACGCTAAAACCTCTTCTGAAGATCAGAAGAAACACGACGACTTTGTCGCTCGTATGATGGAAAAAGGCTATACCGAACGCCAAGTTCGTTTGCTTTCTGAGTGGTATCTACGCGTACGTAAATCGTCTTAAGCACATCGCCCCTTGGTGATTCAATCCAAGGGGCGTATTGACGACGTTAACGCAATTGAGGGGGAACTCATGGCGCAATTTATTGACCGACGACTGAACGGTAAGAATAAAAGCGCGGTAAACCGCCAGCGCTTTATTCGCCGTCATAAAGAGCAGATCAAAGAGTCCGTAGCGGATGCCGTGAATCGACGTTCTATTACGAATACGGACTCTGGTGAAGACGTCTCTATTCCACACAAAGACATCAGCGAACCTGTTTTTCATCAAGGTAAAGGGGGATTGAAAGAACGCGTTCACCCAGGCAACGATCAATTTATTACCGGCGATAAAATCGAGCGCCCGAAAGGGGGGGATCAAGGCGGCGGTTCAGGCGAAGGTGAAGCCAGTCCCGACGGCGAAGGCCAAGACGATTTTGTGTTTCAAATCTCCAAAGATGAGTATCTTGATATTCTGTTTGAGGATTTGGAGCTACCAAACCTTGAAAAAAACCAAATCAACAAAATCACCGAATGGAAAACCCATCGCGCAGGCTATCAAACCGCTGGTGTGCCCGCCAACATCGCGATTGTGAAATCTTTGCAGCAATCCCTTGCTCGCCGCACAGCCATGACCGCGGGCAAACGTCGCATGCTACGAGAGCTCGAAGCGGCGCTCGATGAAGTCAAGATGAGTGAGCCTGCCCAGCTGCTTGAAGAGAAGCGCCTGCAGGACGAAATCGCGGCACTGCGTAAAAAAATCGACACCGTGCCCTTTATCGATACCTTTGATCTTCGCTTCAAAAATTACGAACGACGTCCGATTCCATCTAGCCAAGCGGTGATGTTCTGTTTGATGGATGTGTCAGGCTCGATGGACCAAGCCACCAAAGACATTGCCAAACGCTTTTATGTGCTGCTCTACCTGTTCTTGACTCGCACCTATGAAAACGTCGAAGTGGTCTTTATCCGTCACCACACCCAAGCCAAAGAAGTGGATGAACACGAGTTTTTCTATTCGCAAGAGACCGGCGGCACCATCGTGTCTAGTGCGTTGAAGCTGATGGACGAGATCATCAAAGACAGATTTCCAACCGCTGAATGGAACATTTATGCCGCGCAAGCATCGGATGGCGATAACTGGGCAGACGACTCACCTCGCTGTCGAGAATTGCTCACCAAACAGTTATTACCTGAGTGTCAGTACTATTCGTACATTGAAATAACTCGCCGTTCACACCAAACACTTTGGCACGAATATGAGAAGCTGGAAAACAGCTTTGACAACTTTGCGATGAAGAACATTCGCAGCGTCGAAGATATCTTCCCGGTGTTTAGAGAGTTGTTTCGCAAAGAGCATGCATAGGGAGGCGCTATGACGACGAAAACAAAAAAGTCTGCCAAATCAAACGCAAATAGACTGCCCGATGGTCCTGATTGGACATTCGATCTCATTGAACGTTATCACATGGAGATCAAACGCGTCGCCGAGCATTATCGACTCGACACCTACCCCAATCAGATTGAAGTGATCACCTCCGAGCAGATGATGGACGCCTATTCGAGTATTGGTATGCCCATCAATTACAACCACTGGTCGTTTGGTAAAAAGTTCATTCAAACCGAGCAAGGCTATAAACACGGTCAAATGGGGCTGGCGTACGAAATCGTGATCAACTCTGACCCATGTATCGCCTACCTTATGGAGGAAAATACCGTTACCATGCAAGCCCTAGTGATGGCGCACGCCTGCTACGGGCACAACTCCTTTTTTAAAGGCAACTATCTGTTCCAAACTTGGACCGATGCCAGTTCAATCATTGACTATTTGCTGTTTGCGAAAAACTACATTGCCGAGTGCGAACAAAAGTATGGCGTCAAAGAAGTCGAAGAGTTGCTCGACTCGTGCCACGCCTTGATGAATTTTGGCGTAGATCGTTACAAACGTCCGGAAAAGATCTCGATTGCCGAAGAAAAAATGCGCCAAGAGGAGCGTGAAGCGTATCTGCAATCTCAAGTCAATGACCTGTGGCGCACAGTACCCAAAAACAAGGTGGAGCAAGAGAAAAGCAAACTACTCTTCCCGTCGGAGCCACAAGAGAACATTCTCTATTTCATTGAAAAGCACGCCCCGCTGCTAGAGCCATGGCAACGTGAGATCGTCCGCATCGTGCGTAAAATTAGCCAATACTTCTACCCGCAAAAGCAAACCCAAGTGATGAACGAAGGCTGGGCAACCTTCTGGCACTACACCATTCTCAACCACATGTACGATGAAGGTTTGGTCAGCGAACGCTTTATCTTAGAGTTTCTTCATAGCCACACCAGTGTGGTGGCTCAGCCGCCCTATAACAGCCCCTATTTTAGTGGCATCAATCCCTACGCGCTCGGCTTTGCGATGTTTAGGGATATACGCCGCATTTGTGAAGAGCCTACGGATGAGGACAAAGAGTGGTTCCCAGAGTTAGCTGGCAGCGATTGGCTAGAAGCGGTGCACTTTGCGATGCACAACTTTAAAGACGAAAGTTTCATCAGCCAGTACCTATCACCGAAAGTGATCCGCGACTTTAAGCTGTTCTCCATCACCGATGACGATAGGAAAAACTTTATTGAAGTCACCGCGATTCACAACGACATTGGCTACCGTGCCATTCGTGAAAAGCTCGCGGCGCAATACAACTTGAGCAACCTTGAACCCAACATCCAAGTGTATAACGTTGACGTACGTGGGGACCGCTCATTAACCCTGCAATACGTGCCTCATGACCGTATTCCACTCGATGAGAGCTACGAGGAAGTGCTCAAACATGTCTACCGTCTATGGGGATTCGATGTGGTACTCGAAGAGGTGAAGGAGACTGGGCGACGTGAGATTCTCGGCACCTGCCCCAAGCGCAACGACTACGACACGAAAATCTAAACGCTGTGCGCTGACATCCTGTTACGTATAAAAGCAAAAGGCCCAGAAACCTGTCCGTTTCTGGGCCTTTATATTCTATGACTTTAGGGGTTTGCGCACTTAAGCACTAAAATGACGTCTGACGACATCAAGATCGTGTGGTGTATCCACTCCAGCGGCCGGCGCTTCTTTGGCAACATCGACATGGATTTTTTCTCCATACCAGAGCACACGAAGCTGCTCTAAGCACTCAATACGCTCTAGTGGCGTAGGCTGCCAATTGACATAGGTATTGATGAATCCCGCACGATAGGCATAAATACCGATATGACGCAGTAGAGGCTGTTTGGCATCGGCATTACCGCTAGCAAAGTGGTCACGATCCCAAGGAATCGTCGCCCGGCTAAAGTAAAGGGCAAAACCTTGCTGGTCTACCACCACTTTCACCGCATTGGGATTGAACACTTCCTCTTCATCACGGATCTCTACCGCCAACGTGGCCATTGGCGCGTTGCAACGGGCAAGGTTATCGGCCACTTGAGAAATGATCGATGGCGGTATCAAAGGCTCATCACCTTGAACATTGACGATAATGTGATCGTCAGCAATGCCCATCTGTTCAACCACTTCCGCTAAGCGCTCGGTGCCTGATTCGTGCTTGTCTGACGTCATGCACACATCACCACCAAAGGCTCGCACGGCTTGCTCAACCCGTTCATCATCGGTCGCAACGATCACTCGCTCGGCACCCGCTTGAATGGCTTGCTCGTAAACGCGTTGCACCATAGGCTTACCAGCGATATCGGCAAGAGGCTTACCCGGTAAGCGACTCGATTGATAGCGCGCAGGTATAACGACAGTAAAAGCCATTAGCGCCCCTCATCCATGCTCATTTGGCGAGCTTCAGGTTCGAGCAAGACAGGAATGCCCTCTTTAATTGGGTAAGCAAGTCGATCCAATTTACAAATCAGCTCTTGTTTATCTTTGTCGAACGTCAGCTTTCCTTTGCACACTGGGCAAGCAACGATTTCAAGAAGACGATGGTCCATACTGCTCTTTCACCTCTTTAATTTTATTGATGATGTACGCGGCATCCTGTGGCTCAAATTTGGCAGACACGGGCAAATACCACCAATTGTCCTGCGCAAATTGCGTACATTTTACGGCATCTTTTTCTGTCATGATCAAAGCGTCGCCTTTTGCAGCCAACGCGATTAATTCATCGGCGGAGAAGTCTTTGTGATCGGCAAAGCCTTGGCTCATGGTCACCTGCGCACCGAGCTGGGCTAAGGTATTGAAAAATCGTGGTGGATGACCAATTCCAGCCATCGCGATTAAGCGCCCAAGTTCGCCGACTGCGCGACGCTCTCCCGTTGTTAGGTTGACCGCAAGGTCTGGCACCAATTGCATCGATGCTTCACCTAGGTAAGCATTACCCCCGTTGGTAATGATAGCATCAACACTTTTCAATCGAGCGGTCGATTCGCGCAGCGGCCCTAAAGGCAACAGTTGTTCGTTACCAAAACGGCGAGCACCATCCACAACTACCAACTCTATATCTCTTTGCAAGGCGTAATGCTGCAACCCATCGTCGGTAATGATGATATCCACACCTTGTGGCAATAAGGCTTTTACTGCCTCAGACCGAACCGGTGATACGGCAACCGGCGCACCGGTGCGCTGATAAATAAGCTTAGGTTCATCACCACAATGCTGAGTTAGCGTTGACGCCTCCACCATCAGCGGATAAGACGGTGCTTTGGCCCCGTAGCCCCGAGACACCACACCCGGCGTGTAACCGAGTGCTTGTAAGGTCTCAACCAGCCAGATCACGACCGGCGTTTTGCCGTTGCCACCGGCGGTGATATTACCCACTACCACTATAGGCACAGGCGCTCGATAGCTCTGTTTAACGCCAGACTCGAACTGCTGACGTCGGCGCTGACTGATAACCGCAAACAAACGACTTAACGGCCACAGAAGCGGCCAAGCTAACCAACGCAGGGGGTGTTGACCAAACCAAATCTGCTCAATCACCGATTAAGCACCAAATTGAATACGGTGAAGCTGCGCGTACGCACCGTCTTGGGCCAACAGCTCAGCGTGTGAGCCACGCTCAACAATTTCACCCTCATCAACAACCAGGATTTCATCCGCGTTTTCAATGGTCGACAGTCGGTGCGCAATCACCAACACCGTTTTGTTTTTCTGCAATTCATCGAGTGCGGACTGGATTGCCTTCTCAGATTCAGTATCTAGCGCCGATGTGGCCTCATCCAAGATCAGTACAGGGGCATCACGCAGCAACGCTCGCGCAATGGCGATACGTTGACGTTGACCGCCTGACAAGCTAGTTCCGTTCTCACCAATCACAGTATCTAATCCGTCATCCATGCCTTCAATGAAATCCATCGCGTACGCCAGACGCGCGGCTTCTTCGATTTGCTCACGGCTGTATTTGTCTTTCGCCGCATAAGCAATGTTGTTGGCAATGGTGTCATTGAACAAGTGCACATTTTGCGACACAAGGGCAAAGTGACTGCGCAGATTGCTTAAGCTGTAATCGCGGATGTCGTGTTCATCGAGCAAGATGGTGCCTGAATCAACGTCGTAAAAACGGGTAAAGAGATTGGCAATGGTACTTTTGCCTGAACCCGATCGACCCACCAGCGCCACCGTCTTACCCTGCGGGATAGAAAAGCTCACTTGGCTGAGTGCCGGTTTCTCTTTACCGCCGTAAGTGAAAGTGACGTCTTTCACTTCAATATCACCACGGACTTTTTCAGCGCTGTATTGACCGGTATCTTTCTCGGTTTCAAGATCCATCAGGCCAAACAAGGTTTGGCTTGCCGCCATACCGCGCTGAAATTCTGAGGTGACGTTGGTGAGAGATTTTAGAGGGCGCATCAAGCCAAACATGGCAGAGAAGATGACCGTAAAGGTGCCCGGCGTCAGGTCTGCACGAATCGAATCGACGCTGGCCAAAAACAGCACCACCACCAATGCCATCGACGCGATCACTTGAATCACCGGGTTGGCGATCGCTTGGGCAGCGACAAGCTTCATCGTCTGTTGACGCATGCGATTACTTACTTCGTCAAAACGCTTGGTTTCCACATCCTGACCGCCATAACTCAATACGACTTTGTGGCCTTTCAACATCTGCTCCGCTGAAGAGGTAACGTTGCCCATCGCATCTTGCATATTTTTTGAAATACGGCGAAAACGCTTGGAGACCACGCCAATCCCCCATGCCACCACGGGAGCGACGACAAACAAGACTAAGGATAACTGCCAACTGTTCCAAAACATTAGGACAAGCAAGCCAATAATACTCGCGCCTTCACGCACGATACTGACTAACGCACGGCTGGTTGCACCCGCCACCTGCTCGGAGTCATAGGTAATACGAGACAGTAAACCACCGGTCGACTCTTTATCAAAAAACGACACCGGCATATGCATAAACTGAGCAAAGATACGGCGACGCATCAACATCACCACATTGCCTGATACCCAACTCAAACAGTAGGTTGAGACGAATCCACTCAAGCCCCTGAGCACCATCATCCCCAAAATGATAAACGGCAGAGTGCGCAAAAAGTTGGAGTCTGCATCACCAAACCCTTCATCGAGCAAAGGCTTGAGCAAGGAGATCATGTAGGTGTCCGCAAAGGCGTTAATGACAAGCGCAATGATCGCGACCACGAGACCCGCTTTGTACAGGCGAATGTATGTCCACAATCGTTTAAACGTGGTCCAGGTGGTTTCATCTTGGTGTTGTGACATAGAAAGGCTTTATTTTTCTTACAATATTGCGGTCATTCTACTCCGTTACGCAGCATCTGCCTATACCATGCCCGGCCTTTGACCTCTCGAATCCCACGGACAAACCACTCGTTTGGATAAAATTTCACCGTCAACTGGCCAAAGGTACCGGTATCACGCCAATCAATACCACGAATTTGATAGCGCTCCACCACCAATGGGTGTGGCAGTGTCCAGCGCCCTCGATACGCTGACGACGCTAAAGCCAACCTCGGTGAAACGGCGTCGATAAACGCTGGCAAAGACGAGGTCCGGCTGCCATGATGAGGCACTAAGAGGATGTCGGCCTTTAGATGTTGCGGCTCGCGGAGCAATAGCCACTCAGCAATGGCATCAATGTCTCCGGTCAGTAATACCGACGCCTCTGGCGAGCTCACTCGAATAACACAAGAGTGCGGATTGAACGCTCGAGAGACCTTTGTTGGCGGCCATAAGACCTCAAGCGTCAAACGCTGCCACTGTAGGGTTTGACCTTGACGACAGGGCACATCGCCTACGCCATGTTGACTGCTGATGAGTGTCGGTTGCCACTCTGCCACTAATGGCTGCCAACCACCGGCATGATCCCAGTCCATATGGCTGAGAATAAGATAGTCAACACGGCGAATTCCCCGCTTGTACAGCAGTGGCGTGATGATCTGCTCCGCATAGCTCGAGTCTTGCCAAGCGCTGCCCGTGTCATAAACCAGCGCGGTCTTGCCTTGTCGAATCACAACGGCGAGACCATGCCCGACATCGAGCATCCACATCTCCCATAATGGCTTGGGAGCAAATTCTATCCGCCCCATCGCCGACACAGCAAAAATCAGCAACAACACCCGCTTGCGTACCCAGACAGAAGCCAGCGCTAGCAGAGCGATCATTCCGAACAGCATTGCCCAATCGTCTGCGACCCACCACCACAAGTCCCAATGACCCAAAGCATTCGACACCCATTGCAACAACCTATTGATTAACGGCCACAACAACGAACAATCGAATAGCAACTGGGCCAGCAACGCGAGCAGCGTGAGAGGAATGATAATGAACGAAAACAGGGGCACACAGACCAGATTAGTGAGAAACGCGATACGACTGACGCCATCAAAAAACAGTATCGTCAGCGGTGTCATGAAAAGCAGAAAGAAAACCTGTAAGCGCAGCATGCTGCTAAGCGTACCGATTTGTGCGTAGCGGCTGGAAACAAACACGAAGATGATCGCCACCGCCAGAATCGACATCCAAAAGCTGAGAGACAAGGGTGCGAAAGGGTCAAAGAGTAACAAGATCGCAGTTACCAGACACCACTTGAGCCGCAGCGGCCAATAGCGTTTGACCAGCAGCAGTCCCACGGTCAACAAACACGCCAGTAACGCGCGCTGAGTCGGTAGCGTTAAACCTGCTAGCCAAGCGTAGCAAGTGGCGACGATAAGCCCCAAAATGAGCGGCGCCACGTTTGCCCTAGGCCATAGCATGAATACACCCCGCCCCAACCACGACCCTAGTCCAAACGCGATGCCGATATGCAGGCCAGAAATGGCAATCAGATGGCCAAGCCCGCTGCGCGCCAACTGAGCAGATTGCGCCGTACTTAAATGATGCCGAGCGCCAAAGGTCAACGCTTCAATCAAACCGCGCTGCGAGTATGGCGCTATGGCACGCTCGAGCAAAAGATAGTAATGCGCTCGAAGAGTGGGCAGGCTGCGCACGATAAAATGCGTCTTCGCAGGCGCTACCGCGGTGGCTAACCATCGGCGTGACAACGCCTGCTTTTCAGCATCAAACCCCACCTCATTGAGTAAGCCGACGACAGGCTCTAAGCGCACTTTAACGTCGATTTCATCGCCCGGCAGCAGAGCAATTGGCGATATAAACTGAACATTCAGTGGCATCAATCTGCGCAATGTTTGGCCATTGATTGATCTAACTACAATTTCGCCTCTAAAGCCGTGACTTATTTGTTTAAAAAAGCTGTCAGCTTTCGCGTTTATGGTAATATCTGGCCCTGCACGGAAGAGCGTTTCTATTTGCTGGTGAATTAAGTGACCATGAAGCATCACTAACAACAGACCGGCATTGATTCCCCACCCGATTCGAAGCACACGAATCCAAATAGAGACCACGAGGAGGCCAACATTAAGGCCACCCCAAATCCAATCTGGCATAGCTGGCCAAATTGCGGCGCTCATGACGGTCGCCGAAAAAGAAGCAAGAGTCCAACAACTGATTAGATAGTGAGCCATAGTCCCCTATGCCAAGAAAATTCATCAAACGCTTTATGCCTGACCATGAGTTAATCAAGCGTCAAAAGGCACTAAAGGTTTTTGGCAACGTGTTGTACAACCCGAATTTGTGGTGTTTGAATCGCCGTTCAGCGGCAGGTGCTTTCGCCGTGGGGTTGTTTATGGCTTTTGTCCCACTGCCTAGTCAGATGATCATGTCTGCTGGGTTAGCTATTGCTTGCGGCGTTAACCTGCCACTCTCCGTTGCGCTTGTCTGGATCAGCAACCCAATCACCATGCCGGTGATGTTTTACTTCGCCTACAAAGTGGGCACTTGGGTCATGCATACCCCACCGCAGCGCTTTCACTTTGAACTCTCTTGGGAGTTCATCTTGCAACAGATGAGCACCATTGGCCCACCATTCCTGCTCGGCTGCTTGATCTGCGGGATTGTCTCCGCCATGTTGGGCTATTTTGGCATCAAAGCGCTGTGGCGCTACTCGGTTGTCCGTAGTTGGCAAAAACGAAAGTTCAGAATACCGAGAATGCTGAAAAAATAGCAGATAGAGACCAACGCCTACCCACCCTATTCACACATTCTGATGCAAGGCGTGTTGAATCAAGATGAAAAAAGGACCCGCGGGTCCTTTTTCTGTTCTCACTCATCGCTGTCCACGACAAACACAACACCATCGCTACTTCGCACTGAGAACGCTGGCAGGGTGCAGTTTGACCGCCCGAGAAGCGGGATACCAAGTGGCGAGTAAGCTTAGGGTGATGGCAGTCAAAGAGACCAAAGCCACATCAAAGCCGTGAAGTTCAGAGGGAAGGAAATCGACAAAGTAAATGTCGCCAGAAAGAAATTGGTGCCCCGTCAGTGACTCCAGCCCCTGGATGAGAGAGGTCAAATTCCACGCCACGAGTACGCCAAAAATACTGCCAATCACACTGCCAAGCACGCCTGAGAAGACACCTTGCCAGACAAAGATCCGACGAACCAATCCATCGGTGGCTCCCATGGTGCGTAAAATCGCGATCTCGGCTGCGCGATCTTTAACGGCCATCATCAGGGTCGAGACGATATTAAAGCTCGCCACACCAATCACCAGCACCATCACCAAATACATAATGGTGCGCACCAATTGAATATCTCGGTACAAAAAGCCGTATTTTTGCTGCCAACTGCGCAAGTAAACATACACATCTAGCGTATTTCCCACTTCGCGTACAATCGCCGTTGCGTCTAGGACATCGCTCACTTTGAGCGCCACCCCCGTCACGGCATTGTCTAAACGGCCATATTCCTGCGCATCCTGAAGCGGAACTAAAATCAGACTGTGGTCAATTTGACCATTCAGTTGCAACATCCCTGCGATGGTCACTCGCACTCGACGTGGGGTCTGAACCTGTCGACTCGCACCACCCGTAGGAATCATCAGTGTGATGGCGTCACCCGTCTTTGCGCCGAGCGCATCCGCCACACCTTGACCAATAATGGCTTGCTGTTGTCCAGGTTTAAACTCTGCCCAGACTTGCGGGTCAATAAATTCCGCCAAACTGGAAATCCGCGCTTCCGCTTCGGGGTCGATGCCTCGCACCTCAAGAGCTTTTAATGCACTGCCGTTTTCCGCCAACGCTGTCATTTTGACAAACGGCGCAGCCGCTTCCACTTTCGGATGTCGCTGAGCGCGCTCAATCACCTTTGGCCACTCGTTGAGTGGGCCGCGCACGCCTTCGAACTCGCCGTGGGAAATCACCGACAAGACGCGATTTTTTAGCTCGCGTTCAAAACCATTCATTGCAGACAAACCAATGATGATCACCGCAACGCCAATGGCAATGCCAATCGTCGAGGAGATGGAAATAAACGACACCATTTTGTTGCGCTGTTTTGCGCGACTGAATCGACCACCAATAAACAGTGACAAAGAAGACAACACTTACGACTCCTTAATATCGATCAGCAGACCATCTTGCATATGCAGTTGACGATCCATTTTTGCCGCCAGCTCACCATCGTGGGTCACGACTAAAAAAGCCGTTCCTGATTCACGATTGAGCTCGCGCATTAAATCGTAAATCGCCAGTGCCGTTTTATGGTCAAGGTTACCGGTCGGTTCATCCGCCAAGACCAGATCGGGGCTATTTACCAAGGCGCGCGCAATCGCCACCCGCTGGCGTTCACCACCGGATAACTCCGATGGACGATGGTCGATGCGATGGGTCAAGCCCACTTTGTCCAGCAACGCGGCCGCTTTCTGTTTCGCTTCTGACACGGGCATGCCGCCAATAAGCAATGGCATAGCGACATTTTCTAATGCGCTGAAATCGGCCAAAAGATGATGAAATTGGTAAACAAACCCTAAATGCTGGTTGCGTAATTTCGCTTGCTTGTTAGAGCTCAGTTCGGCGAGCGGCTGATCCAAAAATGTCACATGGCCTTCGCTAGCATCATCGAGCGCGCCCAAAATGTGCAGCAAAGTACTTTTCCCCGAGCCCGATGTGCCAATGATTGACACTAATTCGCCGCGCTCAATATCGAAGCTGACCCCTTTTAACACCTGCGTACTTAACTCGCCCTCTTGGTAAGTTTTACACACATGTTCACAACGTAAGAGATTACTCATATCTTAATGCCTCAGCAGGTTTGACCGAGGATGCTCGGTAAGAAGGATACAAGGTCGCCGCTAGGCTAAGCGCAATCGCAAGCAGAACCACTAAGAGAATTTGCGGCCAGGAAATAACGATCGGCAGCTCGCCACCCACCGCAAATAACGCGATACCCGCTGCATCAAGCAACGCATTTAAATTCGTCGCCAGCAGCACACCAAGGCCGCCGCCAATGAATGCGCCAATGATGCCGCTGCTTGCACCTTGCACCATGAAAACAGCCAAGATGTGATGATTTTGCATGCCTTGCGTTTTTAAGATGGCCACTTCCGACTGTTTTTCCATCACCACCATGATAAGGGCGGAAATAATGTTAAATGCTGCCACACCAACGATTAGGCCTAGCATCAGCCCCATCATGTTTTTTTCCATTCGTACCGCTTGGAACAGTTCCCCACGCTGATCACGCCAATCTTGCCACTGCCACAGCTCTGGTAAAGACTTTTGCCCAAGCTCACTGACGATAAATGGGTCGTCGAAATAGAGTCGCCAGCCTGACATCTCATCACTTTTCATGCGCAGTAGTTTGGCGGCATCGTCAATGTGCACCATCATCAGTTGGCCATCGATGTCTGATCCTGTGTTAAAGATCCCTGCCACCGTAAACAGACGCTGGCTAGGAATACGACCAAGCGGCGTAAACTGACTGGCGCCAGTGACCATCAGACGCACTTTGTCACCCACCGAGACATCCAACCCTCGCGCCAAGGTTTGGCCAATCAGGATGCGGTAAGCCCCACTTTGCAGCTCCCCTGCCGAACCCGCGTACAGGTGCGTGGCAATCGAGCGGTCAAGATTCGGGTCGATGCCTACCATCAAGCCAGCACTCAAACTTTCTGCGCTTTGAATCACCGCCTCACTCTGAACGATCGGCGTCGGCGTAGAAGACGGAGAAAGCGCACGAACAAACTCAGGCGGCGTATCCGAACGAACAGTATGACCATCACTATTCGAGACGAGGGCTTGCGGCAGAACACCAAGGATGCGATTTTTAAGCTGCGACTCAAAACCGTTCATCACCGACAACACCGTCACCAGCGACATCACGCCAATAGTGATGCCCGCGGTTGACATATAAGAGACGAAGCGACTGAACCGGTCACCCGAGCGTCCACGTAAATAACGAAGCCCGATAAAGGTCGAGACTGGATGAAACATAAAACCAACCATCAATGTTTGATGGCGTTTACTCTACCCATTAATCTGCGTGGGTTGTAGTGTTTAATTGCAAAATGGCGGTGAAAATGTGGAATAAACAAAGGCATACCTTGATAAACGCTCTGGTATGACGATAATCAGAAAAAACTCGCAAGGAAAACGCATGTCAGAACAAGAATATTTCACCGTCAATCACGCGCTCGCCATCAATGTCGAGGCTCTAGAGGCAGGTGCTGACTTTCCTTGCTTTGACCAGTTTGAGCGCGAAATTCCCGCCCCCTTTTTAGTGGCGAGTGAATTTAGCCATCTGGATTTACTCAACGATCACGCGCGCAGTGAGCTAAAAAACAGCGATTTCAAACATGTCATTGAACTACTCGACACGCAGAACTCAAAGCTCAACCTACTGTTGACCTTTATACTCTCTCAGCAAGATGATCAAGCACTGCGTTTTCACACCAGCGCATTTGGTGCCAGCCAGTTGACCTATCAAGCCCAAACCGCGCTTGCGCTCAACAGCAAGTTACGCCTGAAACTCTTTTTAGATAGCCCAGCGGCGGCCATCTACTGCTACGGGCACGTCACTCAATGCGAGGCAGACAATGATGGCTACCTCATTACGGTCAAATACGACTTATTGCGTGATAGCGACCAAGACCTGCTGATTAAAGCCGCCTTGTTGCAGCAACAAAAGCTGCTGCGCCAACGCTCCATCAATCGAGAAAAATAACGACTGCTATGCCACAACTATCTTTATTGAACTTAGCATCAGCACAAGGTGCTGGGGACAAGAAACGGATTGGTAACCTCAAGGGCGCCAGCTTACCACTTGCGATTGCTGAGTTGGCGAATCAACACTCAGGCCATACACTGTTAGCCGTGCCTGATCCACAAACGGCGCTGAGACTACTACAAGAAATCGAGCAGTTTACTCGCGAGTCGGTCGCCCTCTTCCCCGATTGGGAAACCTTGCCTTACGACAGCTTCTCGCCCCATCAAGAAATCATCTCGGACCGCATAGCGCACCTGTATCAAATGCCAACGCTGAACGCGGGCATCACCATTGTGCCAGTGAACACCTTGCTGCAGCGCCAATCGCCGCGTGAGTTTTTGCTTGCCCACACCTTGATGGTCAAAACTGGAGACTTGTACTCACTCGACAAACTGCGCCTGCAACTCGAGAAGTCCGGCTATCGCCACGTTGAGCAAGTGTTTGGACCCGGCGAATACGCCAGTCGTGGTTCGATTTTAGACCTCTTCCCAATGGGCTCAAGCGATCCTTACCGAATTGATTTCTTTGATGATGAAATCGACACCATCCGTACCTTCGATCCAGAGAACCAACGCTCGATTGAAGAGCGCAAAGAGATCCGCCTGCTGCCAGCGCATGAGTTCCCCACTACCGAAGCCGCGATTGAAGATTTTCGCGTCCGATGGCGTCAGCGCTTTGAAGCGCGCCGCGAGCCCGAGTCTGTCTACATGCAAGTCTCTAAAGGTACTTGGCCTGCGGGGATAGAGTATTGGCAGCCACTCTTTTTCGATCACACCGAAACCCTGTTTGACTACCTACCAGAGGGTAGCCAACTGTTGACGGTGGGCAATATTGAGCAAGCCATCGATACCTTCTTAACCGATGTCGACTACCGCTATGATCAGCGCAAAGTTGATCCTTTGCGCCCGTTATTGCCACCACAAGAGTTGTGGCTGAAAAAAGACGAACTGTTTAGCCAATTTAAACCCCTTGCCCAAGTCGAGCTCTCTGTCGAGCCCATCACCGCCAAGCAAGGCCGAGCCAATGTAGACATTGAGCCTTTACCCGATCTCTTTGTGCAGCATCAGCACAAAGAACCTTTAGCCGCATTGAGGCATTTCGTCGAACACTATCGCGGTAAGATTGTCTTTTCGGTGGAGTCAGAAGGTCGCCGCGAGGCACTGCTTGAGTTATTGCAACGTATCAAGTTGCGCCCTGAACTTAAGCACAGTTTTTCCGACGCGCTAGAGAGTAAGGACAAACACACCTTAGTCATCGGCGCCTCTGAACATGGCTTTTTGTTTGGCGATGAGCAAGTCGCTCTCGTCTGTGAAAGCGACTTATTGGGCGATCGCGTCATACAGCGCCGCCGCAAAGATCGCAAAGCCACCAACAGCGATGCGGTCATTCGCAACCTAGCCGAATTGAAAGAGGGTCAACCTGTGGTACACATCGACCACGGGATCGGCCGCTACATCGGTCTGCAAACCCTTGAAGCAGGTGGGATGGTCACTGAATACGTGACGCTTGAGTACCAAAACGAAGCCAAACTTTACGTTCCCGTTGCCTCGCTTAACCTTATCAGCCGCTACTCTGGCGGTGCCGAGGATGGGGTGCCTCTGCATAAACTCGGTGGCGATGCTTGGAGCAAAGCGCGGCGTAAAGCCGCAGAGAAAGTGCGTGATGTTGCCGCCGAATTGCTGGATGTTTATGCCAAGCGCGAGCTCAAACCCGGGCATAAATTTGCCCTTGACCGTGAACAATATGCAACGTTTAAAGCGGGCTTCCCATTTGAGGAAACCGACGATCAAGCGATGGCGATTAACGCGGTACTGTCTGACATGTGCCAAGCCAAAGCGATGGATCGTTTGGTCTGTGGTGACGTTGGCTTTGGTAAAACCGAAGTCGCCATGCGTGCGGCGTTTGTTGCCACGGACAACGCCAAGCAAGTTGCGGTGCTCGTACCAACCACCCTACTGGCGCAGCAGCATTTTGAAAACTTCCGTGACCGCTTTGCCAACCTGCCGATTCGCGTTGAAGTGCTGTCGCGCTTTAAAACCGCCAAAGAGCAAAAGCAAGTGCTACAAGATGTCAAAGATGGCAAAGTGGACATTGTAGTCGGAACGCACAAATTGCTCTCAAATGATATTGTCTTCAACGATTTAGGCCTATTGATTGTCGATGAAGAGCACCGCTTTGGTGTGCGTCAAAAAGAGAAAATGAAAGCGATGCGCGCGGATGTCGACATACTAACGCTGACCGCAACGCCTATCCCTCGCACCTTGAACATGGCGATGAGTGGCATGCGCGATCTGTCAATCATTGCCACGCCACCCGCTAGACGCTTAGCGATCAAAACCTTCGTCCGTCAAAATGACGATGCGACGATTCGAGAGGCCGTGCTGCGTGAAATCATGCGTGGTGGTCAGGTGTACTTCTTGCACAACCAAGTCGAGACCATCGATAAAGTGGCGGCGGATCTTGAAAAGCTTATCCCGGAAGCGCGTATTACTACTGCACACGGTCAAATGCGTGAGCGCGAGCTTGAGCGCATTATGAATGACTTCTACCATCAGCGCTTCAACGTTTTAGTCTGTACCACCATCATTGAAACTGGTATCGACGTCCCGACAGCCAACACCATCATCATGGACCGCGCGGACAACCTAGGTCTTGCGCAGTTGCACCAATTACGCGGCCGTGTCGGACGTTCGCATCACCAAGCGTACGCCTACTTGCTGACCCCTCACCCTAAAGCCATGACCAAGGACGCCGTCAAACGTCTTGAAGCCATCGCCTCGCTGGAAGATTTAGGCGCAGGCTTCACCCTAGCCACCCATGACTTAGAGATCCGCGGTGCAGGTGAATTACTGGGTGATGAGCAAAGTGGCCAAATTCAATCGGTTGGCTTTACTCTCTACATGGAAATGCTCGAACAAGCGGTCGAGGCGCTCAAGGAGGGCAAAGAGCCTTCGTTGGATGATCTACTGCGCGAGCAAACCGAAGTGGAAATGCGCCTACCCGCCTTACTGCCGGATGACTACTTGCCTGACGTTAATACGCGCCTGTCGATGTACAAACAGATCGCCAGCGTCAGCAGTCAAGATGAGTTAGATGAGCTAAAAGTTGAGCTAATAGACCGTTTTGGTCCACTGCCCGATGCCACCAAAAACCTGCTTTCGGTAGCCGCGTTAAAAATTGAAGCGGCGCGACTCAAAGTGAAGAAGATCGAAGCGCATGAAAAAGGCGGTTTTATCGAGTTCTATCCGGATGCTGACATTAACCCCGTCTATCTGGTTAAACTACTGCAATCACAACCGCAAAAATTCGCAATGGATGGCCCAACCAAATTCAAGTTTACGCTACCATTAGTCGACAGACGCAAGCGAATTCAGTTTGTTAGTGATATGCTAGGCGAATTCAAGCAAAATCGACTGCCCTAAGCATTCGGCATCAGGGCTTGAATTAAGAAACAGCAATGCGCGCCGCTTGCGGACTATGAACAATTTTGAGGTACACGCTACCTCTTCAATGGAGTTGGAATGAAAAAGCTGATTACCCTGCTGCTTTTTTTCGTCGCGATGCCTTCTTGGGCCGAGCGTCAATTTGATATTGAAGTGATCATCTTTAAACGTGCCGTCAACCCAGAAATGACTGCGGAATCTTGGCCGAATAACCCGCCAGAGATCAGTCTTGAGCGCGCGGGCAAATTTTCTGATGCCAGTTTCAGAGCCAGTAAGCAGGTCACGTTACTGCCTTACTCACAGTATGAACTTGGTGAGCAAGTGCAAAAGCTGAAACGTCACGCGGGCTTTGATGTACTGATGCACACCGCTTGGCGTCAAGGCGACCAAGGCCGTTTCGGTGCGCCGGTGTTTCACATTCAAGCAGGAAAAGATTACTCCAATCAGTTTAATGTTGATGGCTCACCTGCGGGCAGTAATGCCACCTCCAGTGTCATTGATGGGGTAACCGAAGAGAGCATTCCAGCGCCGCTGTTTGAACTCGACGGTACGTTTCAAGTGTATGTTGAGCATTACCTTTACGCCGATATCGAGCTGGATTTAAAAGCGCCAAGCGTACGTGAAGTGGTTCTTGATGCACCGACCCAAACCAACGTTGCCACACAAGATGCTGCACAAGATAGTATGCAAGATAATGCTGTGGTCCAAGCGGGCTTGATGGAAGACATCACGCCAACCGTCGAAACCCAGGCATTCTTGAAGTCTTACCGTTTCGACCAAAAGCGCCGCATGCGCAGTACCGAAACGCACTACTTAGATCACCCTCTCATGGGCGTGATTATCCAAGTTCGCCGCGTCGCGCAGTAATCTTGTCAGCCCTCCTCGTGAGGGCTGTTGTTTATGTCACCCGATTACCAAATCATCACCCCGAACCTGCGACTTGGCTTGATTGACGCTGAGCATGCTGAGATTTTTCAGCATCTGATTGTGCACTCTGCAAGCCTGCACCAATGGATTGACTGGTGCCACCCCGAGTTCTCCCTAGAGGACGCAGAAGCCTTCTTGTTGCAAACCCGACTCAACTGGGTGAAATCTCAAGCCTACGGTTTTGGCGTGTTCCAACGCGCAACCGGCGCTTTGGTGGGCATGGTCGCCATCAATGAGCTCTACCACACCTTCAACATGGCGAGTATCGGTTATTGGATAGCCGATGAGTTCCAAGGCAAGGGCATCGGCCAAGAAGCGCTCAATACGCTGGTGGAGTTCTGCTTCGCCCAACTCAAACTGATCCGTGTCGAAATCGTCTGCGACCCAGACAACCTCCCCAGTCAACACCTCGCCATTAAATGCGGCGCAACACTGGAAGCTCGGGCGAAAAATCGCTTTGTCTTTCAAGGTCAGCCCAAAGAGGGGTTGGTGTTTTCGATGATTCCAGGTTGAGTTTAACCTCACCATAAAAGCAGTTAATTACTGATTAGCCAATAACTTACGCCAAATTCGTGTTAGACGTCAGACTATTTGACCTAGGTTGAGCCATAAACTGTGGCATGATTATTTCCTTTATCTATGAAAGGAAATCTAAGAATGGAATCGATATTTTCGTTTAAATCTATGCTCACTCCAAAGCTAGTCACCGGACTTTACTGGTTGCTGCTTCTCATTGCGATCATCTCTGGCATTGGAACCATGTTTAGTGGATACGGCGGTGTGACGTTTCAAACCTTTATGCTGGGACTGCTAACGATGATTGGCGGTGCGATTGGGGCTCGTATTTGGTGTGAATTGATGATTGTTATCTTCAAGATCAACGAAAATTTGCAGGCACTAAAAGAGGCAAAAGAAGAATCAAACGTCTAACACTGATTCGTTGAGTTCAAAACCGTATAAGAGAAGAGCGCCAATCGGCGCTCTTCTTGTTTTGATCAATGAAGCTTAAGGTTGGGTCTCAACACGCGGTTGATGCGGCCCATGAGGATGATGAGCGCGGTTTTGAACATCCCGTGTAGTGCCATTTGGTGTAGGCGGTAGAGCGAAATGTAAACTACGCGAGCGATACGGCCTTCCACCATCATTGAGCCTTTGGTGAGGTTGCCCATTAGGCTACCAACGGTCGAGAAGCGGCTGAGAGAGACCAGTGAACCTTTGTCTTTGTAGACATAAGGCTTGAGCTCTCGGCCGTTCATCTTCGCCACAATATTGGAAAACGCACAGCTTGCCATTTGGTGTGCAGCCTGGGCACGAGGTGGCACAAACGAGCCGTCTTCTTGCGTGCATTGCGCGAGATCGCCAATCACGAAAATGTCATCGTCACGCGTCGTTTGCAAGGTGCTTTTCACCACCAATTGGTTGATGCGGTTAGTCTCTAAGCCTGCAATGTCTTTAATGAAATCTGGCGCTTTGATACCCGCAGCCCAAACCATGATTTGCGCTGGGATTTTGTCGCCCTCTTTGGTCACTAGGCCATCTTTTTCCGCTTTGGTCACCATAGTCGCGGTGCGCACGTTGACGCCAAGCTTAGTCAACTCTTGATGGGCAGCACTTGAAATGCGTGGCGGCAGAGCCGGAAGAATACGCTCACCCGCTTCAACAAGGTTGACGTTGAGCTTGCTTGAGTCCAAGTCACCAAAACCATAAGTGCGCAACTCTTTCACTGCATTGTGCAGCTCAGCAGAAAGTTCAACACCGGTTGCACCTGCACCTACGATCGCGATATCCACGGTGCCTTGACCATTTTTCGCGTGCAGCTTTAAGAATTCATTGTTCATTTCGGTGCGGAAACGGTGCGCTTGCTCTGGGCTATCGAGGAAGATGCAGTTGTCACGCACGCCCGGGGTGTTGAAGTCATTGGAGGTAGAACCAATGGCCATCACCAGAAGATCGTACTCAAGCTCACGCGTTGGCATCAGCAGTTCGCCATGCTCATCTTTCAGCTCGTGCAGTGTGATCACTTTACGCTCGCGGTCAATGTCTTTGAGCGCACCCATTTGGAAATCAAAGTGGTGATTTTTGGCGTGCGCACGGTAGCTTAGCGCGTCCACACCTTCATCCAGTGAACCTGTCGCAACTTCATGCAGCAAGGGTTTCCACAAGTGGCTTGCCTTACGGTCAACCAAGGTGACTTGCGCACGGCCTTTACGACCCAATGTACGACCCAGTTTGGTAGCAAGCTCCAGGCCGCCTGCACCACCGCCTACAACGATAATTCGTGTCACAATAACGTTCCTCTAAATATAAATAATCATGATTCGAGCCGATTACTCAGCTCGAGAAAATTCTCTCTTGCCATGCGGTTACTCACCCTAACCGGTGCGTGATTCGCACTCTGGCATGACGTTTTCGGATATGAGGCTTGTTATTGGCGTTCAATAGCGGGCATTTTTGCCGCTCAACTCGTTTTTTGGGGCAAGTTTTTTACTTGCTCTCAATTTTTTTTGATATTTATCAAAAAATTTATAGTTAAGTCATTATATAGGGCAAAATCCGCCACGCAACAGGAGAATGTGATTATCTCACTTAACTTTGTAGGGATTAATGACAAGTGGTGACAAAAAGAGCGACAGGCATAAACCCTGTCGCTCTTGATGGTTAAGTGCTCGCGATGATTAGCGTTGTTTGAACGCTTTCATCGTCTGAAGGTGTTGAGAGATCTTTTTGAATTTGTGGCTCTGGGTGTCGTCCCAAATGATTTCGTAATACGGCGCTAACGCCTCGGCGGTTTGACTGTTGTCGTGAATTTCATCCTCTTTAGAGAGGATCACCAAACACTGGCCCGCATTTTTACTGCGAAACTCTGACACACATTTGGTCGCAATGTCTTCATACTCTTCAGGGCGGTCGATCCGGCCCTGCATGGTGCGCTCAGGATGAAGATTAGGATTAAACATCACCTGCTTGATGCCACACAAAAATCCAATACGCTCTGACCAATAGGCACCAAGACCCACACCGCAGATCAGTGGAGAGGTATCCTCCGACTGTTCAATCACTTTGTGCACTTCTTTGAGTAGATGCTGCATATCGTGTTTCGGGTGCAATGTGCTGTAGTTAATGAAACGAACATCGTCATCAATAAACTGCAACTGTAAGACTTTTTCGTGGTTACCTGGGCTTGTGGAGTCAAAGCCATGCAAATAAATAATCATTCTAATTCCCTCGAACCTAATACTTCCAACTCTACCACGACCAAATCTACCAGAAATAGTAGGGTTAACTTTTACTTTATCGATGCAAAACCACTAAACAGTGATCTTAGCTACAAAATAGACCTTCAAGCCGAGTCGCCTCGGTCAAATATTGCTCTTCCCCCCACAACTGATAAGCAAGAAGATACCAAAGCATCGCCATCATTTTTGCTCTGGGCTGCCAAGCCATGACGCCTTCGACCCAATCATCAATACCTTCTACCCCTCGTTTTTGACAGTAACGAAAAACCGCGTCTTGAGGGTCGTGCTGACACACGTCGATACTGAGTGTCAGATCCAGCCTAGGATCAGCGATGCATGCGTATTCCCAATCGATCACCGTGATGCCTTGCGTGGTGCGTACCATGTTGTACCCAGCCAAATCAAAATGACACAGTACATGGCCGACATCCGCCAGACTGGGCGCACGGCGCCACGTTTCGTACACGCCACGAATCGAGTCCGATTTGAGCGTGTCATCAATCAATATCCAGTAATGATCAACCCGTGCCGTATAGTTAAACGGCGCGACGGGAATACGTTGTGTGTTGGCTTGATGAACACTCACCATGGTATCGAGCAGATCATCAAACGGCAGGCTGTCTCTCAGCGGAATACCCTCGATCCAATCCACCAATAGCCCTTGTTCACAAATGTAATGCGGCTTAGGTGCGATGGGATTGTGTTCGAGTGCAGAGAGGATTTGATACTCTTGAAAGCGCGAGATGGAAAACGCTTTGGTGATGGGCGTACTCGGGCGCCATACGTAGGCGCCGCGATGAGTGACCACTTTCCAGCAACGGTTGGTCAGCCCGCCTGTCAACGTTTGAGCGTATTGGACGGGCTCAGGGAAGAACGGGGTGAGCGCAGTCAAAGAGCGATCAAGTTGACACGCTTCATGCCAAGACATCCTGGCCATAGATCACCTCTTCCCTTGTCATTACATACCTAGAAAGCTTTTTGACTCTTGTTTGCGGATCTCAGTCTCGTCTGCCCACTCAATCAAACCCGTTTCCAGATCCATCAGGCGCATGGTCATTTTGTAGTAGACGTCTTTATCACTACCGGCATTTTTGGCGATGCTCGATAAGTTACCGTACAACATGTATTGCGCCCCAACCATTTTACCGAACTGGATGGCGGTACTTTGGTTAACGAGTTCGTCGTTGTTTTGGAAGTTCAACTGTTCACGCACCGATTCCACGCGATCCATATCCACAAAGCGGAATTTACCTGAGTTGAGCATCTTAGTGCTGATGGTATCGGTAATGGATTCAGTATCGATGTGCTCACTGGTTTTGTTTTTGATGCGCTCAACAAAAACAATAGGGCGCGCATCACGCGTGATGGCCGCCACCGAGCCTGACATCATCATGCTATCGACCATTTCACCGGCAATTTTTTGCAAGTCAGTGGAACCAAAATCAATCGTGGTGGTTTCAACCGCTTGCGCGTCACCATAACTCACTTTGTTCGAACAACCGCCGAGAATCACAGCCAAGCCAAGTAATGCTATTACACTTTTCTTCATTTCTTGGTTCCTCATAAACCTTGAATTGTCATTAATTTATTGATTATTTTCACGAATTTGTAAACGGAAATGTTTGCCATTCGGGTTCACCGACACCTCAGACAAGGCCACCGTTTCAGTCCCGCGTAAGATGGATTGACGCCAAGGGCTAAGCTTAGTGTTGACCTCCAAGCCATTGTCGTCATACCAATAAAAGCGATACAGTACATTGAGGTCACCTTTCGACTGGTTGGTCATGCGCACAACCCCACGTGCATGCCCTTCTACCTCTGTTGTGGCGATGTCTTCAATTTTTAGATTGCCGGCTAAGACGTTATCGCCAAAGAGCACTTTGTGTGTCTCTCCATCGATTCTAAGACCTGCTGTGTTGTCTGCGCATCCGATCAGCGCCGTGGCCGCGAGGGCCGCTATAAGCCATTTTTTCATCGTATACTTCCTAGTTGTTTATGCCATATTGTAGCATTCTCTCCCTGACGAGAGATCCACACCAGTGCGGTGCGCCCCGCCGCGACATCAAACGGGTAGTCTTGGTTATTCACCCGAATAATCTGCGTTCCGGGCTCGACCACACGACTGCTGCTCGCAACATGACCCGGTAACGTTAACCAACTGCGGGTATCGGGTTGCTCGGTGAGCGTGTTCCAAATATTAAATACGAGATTGCCGACGTCATCGCCTTGTGTAGCCTCTTTTCGCAATTGATCTTTGGCCCAAACCCGTAGCGCTTGACGGATCACCATCGCGGTAATACGTTCCGATAAATCACGTTGGGCCATCGCATTGACATCGGTCAAGCGCGATTCCTTGAGCGGCGCTTGATTCAATGTAAGCGGTGTAAATCGCTCTGGCGAAGCAGGCGGGTAATACGGCAGAGCGATAGTATAGAAGGCCACATTGTTGCGACTGTCATACAAAGGCAAAGATTGCTTCCAACCTTGCAACGCCGTCACTATGCCTTGTTCATCGAGCACGATGACGCGCGCTTTGTCGCTCTCTAACAAACGGGCTTTACCGTATCGCTGCTCTAATTTAATTAGGTCTTCTTTCATGCTAAGGCGCGTCGCAACGCGCATGGTGCCATCTATGATTTGCTGATTGTCTGGCGCCACCGCGAGCGCGCGTCGATAGTCCACATAGGCGGCATTGAGGTCATTGTCTGCTTCATAAAGCAGTGCCGACAGATACAACAAATAGGCATTTTGCACCGCCGCCAAGGTTTTTCCGGCATCAGGGTAGTTCGACAGCACGCTGCCTAAATTGGGAGATAAGCCCTGCGCTTGCATATTGCTTTGCGCTTTCGCTAGCTCTTTTTCACGCTCTTGCTTGGCACGCTCTTGGACTTGATTGGCGCGTCGCATCTCAATCAACGCCCCTTCCAGTTGGTTTTGCTGTAGATAATTGAGACCAAGATAGAGGTGAAGAAAGCCCAACTCATAATCTGCGGGCTGATATTCGTTGAGATTGTCGTTCACCGCGAGTGAACTAACGCTAGTCAGAGTTTCACTGACCGACACCGTGGCTCTATCTTGCTGAGCGCGAACGGCTTGGTCACTCAACTCAAACGCCGCTTTACTATCGCTGTAGGTTTGATTGAGAAAGTGCACGCGCCCCTTTTCAAGGTTATCGAGAATATCGCCCGCCACAGAGTCAGGCAGCGCTTCTTGTGCGCGCTGATAATCCCCTCGCTGCACCGCTTGGTACACATCAGCATTTTGTGCGCTGTAATGACTAAACAGATTGCCAGCCGACATATTGGCACACGCCGTGATAACAAGGGTACTGGCGAGTAATGCACAACGTTGAATGTGGATGGTGAGTTGATTCGTAAAACGCACTCCAAGCCTCAAATCAGAATTTCAGATACCGATCTCACCGACATAAATATCAGTGAGACCTGCTCTCTGACACAAAGCGACGCAAAAAGTTCGCTTTGTGTCATGACTGTATCGCGTCGATTAACCCATCAACATCGGGCCAAGTGGACGGCCGCCGACTAAGTGCATGTGAATGTGGTAGACCTCTTGGCCACCGTGCGCGTTACAGTTAACGATCAGGCGGTAACCCTCTTCATCAATCCCCTCTTCTTTGGCCAACTTGCGAGCCACAGTAAATAGGCGCCCCATGACCGCTTCATCGGCCTCTGTGACATCGTTCACCGTTGGGATAAGAGTATTAGGAATGATCAAAATATGGCTCGGCGCGCGAGGGTTGATATCACGAAACGCGGTAACCAAATCATCTTGATAAACCACATCGGCCGGGATCTCTTTGCGAATGATTTTACTGAAAATGGTTTCTTCAGCCATGAAACTCTCCAGAAGGTATCGTTGAATTTTCAATGCCATCGAGTATGCGTCAAGCAAATCGAGATCACAATAAAAACAGTGTTCACATCATGTTGTGAGCATTTTATTGATACACATTTTCATTTTTGTATTGTGCGTCATAAAATGTGTGTCTCACTCTCCATACAATCAAACTCTTTTTGCTATTTATAGCGTTATAGTTTGAATTTTTGCCATAGTTAGGGAGAGATCTATGAAAGGCTCAGTGATAAGAAGAATGTACGCTGGCTTTGCACTGATCATTGTGATGTTCATCGTATCCACCATGATGACGTTGAACGGAATGCAGCAAATCCAATCCAATTTCGAGAGTGTCTCCAACACCTCACTACCTCTTGTTTCCAAAGCCAACGAAACCAGTGTCTCTCTGCTTTCTGCGGATAAGCTTTTCAAAGATTTTCTGACCACTCAGAGCTTTGAGCGCATGGAACAAATCGAAAGCCAATTCGATCAAGCACGTGTAGAATACAATCAAACCTTAGCTGCCCTTGAAAAGGCCAGTGCAAGCAAGCCAGAATTGGTCGCCAGCATGGCGGATCTTAAAGAGAAAGAGAGCAGTTACTTCGGAGAAGCCAAGCAAGCGATGGAAAACTATCGCTCGATGTTCGAGTCTCAAGCGCAAGTACAACAATCTTCTCGCCGTTTCCAACGCTTGCACTCTGAGCTGAGTGTCGGGATGAAAGAGTACGTCGATGACCAAAGCAGCATTTCAGTCAAAGTGATGGCGAAAAGCTACTTCATTAAGCTGAAAGACGCCGAAGTGATCACCTCTGACGCGCTCGCAAGTTCAGACACTGCGTTCGTAGCAGAAGCCGTTGCGAAAAACAAAAAAGCCGTAACGCACTTGAACTACGCCTACAACGGCCTATCCAATCAAATGCCTGAGTTGAAAAAAGCCTTTGATGAGTCGGTCAAGCAGTTCACGCTCGACATCGGTCAAAAAGGCGGTGTCCTTGATCAACACAGCAATTACCTTGTGGCAAAAGACGCGCTCTACGCCAACATTGCAAGCCTGACTGAGCAAGTGGATGCGACCATGGCGCTGCTGGCTACCTACAGCGAAGCGGCCCAAGCGGGTCTCAATGCCTCACTGGTTGAAGCAGAGCAAGTCTACAATCAAGGCAAGATTCGTTCACTGTTGATTGGTGCCATCGTGATTGCACTGGCATTGGGCATCGGTTACCACATCGCCCACAGTGTCCGCGAGCCACTCACGCGTATTCTTAGCACCTTGGAATACCTCACCAAAGGCGACATGACACACCGTATCGAAATCCGTTACAACAATGAGTTCAGCCGCGTCAGCGGTCACATCAACTCGTTGGCGGACAACCTGCACAATATCTTGGTGAAGCTCAATGATGCCTCGGATAACTTAACCAATACCGCTCGCACCAACCAAGAGACCTCTTCTCAAGCGCAATCGCAGCTTAATCAGCAGCGTGAACAAACGGCCAACGTCGCCACCGCGATGACTGAAATGGCCCACTCCGTTCAGGAAGTGGCCCAAAGTGCGCAAAGCTCGCAGAAGATGGTTGAGCAAGTGGAGTCGGCGTCGGAATCCGGTCGTCAAATCATGGGCACTAACATCACCACCATCAATCAACTTGAGACACGTCTAACGGAATCCGTTGATGCAGTCAAAGATTTGCAAACCATGAGTAGCCAGATTGGCAGTATTTTGGATGTGATTCGCAACATTGCTGAGCAAACCAACTTACTTGCGCTCAACGCGGCGATTGAAGCCGCGCGCGCGGGCGATCAAGGCCGAGGCTTTGCGGTGGTGGCGGACGAGGTTCGCGTGCTTGCGCAGCGCACTACTGAATCCACCAGCGAAATTGAAAACATGATCAGTAACTTGCAATCGAGTTCTGCTTCAGCCAACCAAGTCATTCAAAGCTGCATGGACGATATGGAGCTCTCGGTTGAACAAGCGTCCAACGCCAACAGTGCAATGGAAGAAATTCAGGGCTTGATCATGGAGATCAGCCAGATGAGTGGACACATTTCTCAAGCCGCAGCAGAGCAAAGTGAAACCACCTCAGACATTGCAAGAAACATTGAAGAGATTAACCTTATCGCCGACACCAGCTATCAGGCGATGGCGCAAATCGCTCAAACCAGTCATGACTTAAGTCAGCTTGCTGGTCAGCAAGGCGAACTGGTGCATCGATTCAAGCTGTAACGTAAAGATACGGTAAATTATTGACAGAGGGCGACCAATTATAACGGTTGCCCTTGTTTTTTCGGCAGATTGTCATTATATCGTGATTAGGCCTCACCCTTTTACTCTCCTTTTTGTGGGCCTGACATGAGGAATAACTATGACAGTTCATGTTGGCATCATCGACCAAGACCCGATTCGCTTGGTCACCCCCCTATTAGATAACCGCAGCATCAGTAACCACATCGTCTTTATTGGCGTCAATGCCCAGCGCACCCTATTCGACAGACTGAGTCATGTCTTGGCTAAGCGTGAGATTCACTCAGAGTTCTATGAAATTCCTGACGTTACTAATCCTTCTGAGATAAAGAAAACCGTTGCGGAACTGGCAGAGCGCCTTAAGCAAAGTGGTGAATCTGTGCGCCTTAACGCCAGTTGTGGTCTGCGTCATCGACTCCTGTCGGTTTACGAAGTGTTTCGCACCTTTCATTGGCCAATTTTTGTGGTTGAGCCCAACAGTGATCGCGTCTGCTGGCTCTACCCTGATGGCGTAGAAGACACGCAACTGCAAGATTGGATCACCATTGACGATTACCTTACGGTATTTGGCGCGCGCGGCGAATTTAGCCAACAAACGTTGCCGCCTCAGTTAGACCAAAAACTCTATGAGTTGGGTGAGCGCTGGGCGAGTAACGCCTTAGAACTTGGCCCAGGCCTTGCGACACTCAACTATCTCGCCACGACATGCCGCAAAGAACAGATCCTCAGTGTAGAGTTGTCGGAGAAGCAGCAAGGCTATCGTGAGCTCAAGATGCTGATCGAGGATTTGGTGGATGCCAACATCGCAACGTATGAGAACGGTGTGCTTACCTTTGCCAATGAAGATGCAAGACGCTTCTCCAACGGGGAGTGGCTGGAAACCCTAGTCCACAGCACGGTGCGCCAGATTCAACACAGCATGCCAACGATTCAAGATCACTCACTTAATGTGCAGGTGTATCGTGAGCTCGGTGAGCGTGAAGTGCGCAATGAGCTGGATGTCGCCTGCGTGGTCAACAACAAGCTCCATATCATTGAGTGTAAGACCAAAGGTATGCGTGATGATGGCGATGACACCTTATACAAACTCGAATCGTTAAGAGATTTGCTCGGCGGCTTACAGGCACGCGCCATGCTCGTCAGCTTTAGACCGCTGCGCTACAACGACATCACTCGAGCAGAAGATTTGGGTCTCGCGTTAATCGGCCCTGATGAGCTCAAGGACTTGAAAACCCATCTTACGACATGGTTTCAAGCCGCTGGAGGCATTGACGGACTCGACCTTAAGACAGGAGCAAACAGCCCTGCGGCTCGTTAAGCAGGGTTCTTGATACCAATGACACAAAAGCCGCGATGACAATCGCGGCTTTTGGCTTACTTAAGGTCGGCAGCGAGATTAGCTGTCGTCTTCAGTAAAATTGGTCGGTAGGGTTTGCTTCATCTGATTCCAGATCTGCGCGCTCTCCATCCCGTAATGACGCACAACCACCAAAATTTGTTCGCGGTTGCCCGTTTCGCATACCTCCAACAAATCACGGTAGAACTTGAGCGCTAAACCACGCGCCTGAGCACTTGAGAAGTAGTAGCTACCCACACGATCGTAAAGCTTCTTCAATCCATTAAAGATCAAGCCGTAAATCTGGTTACCTGAGTGGAAAGCAAGACGCTGGAAAAGCATGTAATCGTAGTAATTAAACGTTTTCGCAATCAACGTCGCTTGGCGTTTCTGCTCATCTTTTTCACCATCGTCTTTCACGTGTTGCAGAATCTTGTCTGAATACGGCGAGGAGGCAATAAAAGCATCCCAAGAGTCGGCCGCGAGCAAGGCTTCACAAGAGTCGATCACATTGTGAATGGTACGCTCTGAACTCTCTTTGTTTACTTTGAACGCATAGCGCATGAAGATAGGTGAGATGTTTGTACGTGCCGCAAGCAAATCTTCTACGATAGAGGTTGCGTTTTCAGCATCGAGCGTCATCAATGTATCAAGAATGTGTAACCCGGACGTTTCCATAAACTGGTTTACTTTAGTCGGCTTACCATGCTGAATGGTTAACCAACCATCACGAGCCAATCTTTGTAATACCTCACGCAACGTCGTACGTGTTACACCAATGAGTTCAGAGAGCTCTCGTTCGGCTGGGAGAATCGAACCCGGAGGGAAGCGCCCTTTCCAAATACTTTCGATAATGTATTTCTCTGCAAATCCTGCGGGACTCTTTGCCTTGATGACCATTAATTACTGTTCCAATTTTATATTTATCTGGGTCGAATGGAACTCATCATACCACTAGTTTTTGCCTAGCGAAAACAAACCACCAGTAAACGTGGCATGGATGCCATATAGAGTATTAACTCTAATTTGCTTTGGCGGTTTTAAGTGGTGTGGGGATTGTCAAAACCAATAAATTTTAACTTTACCTAACCTCACTTTCTCTGAGGCCTTATGAGCACTGCATTAATCACACAATATGAGTTTTTATTTTTGAAACTAACATTGTTATTTTGATGCAATATAATCCCATATTGTTGCTTATCAATTCAACTAAATGGCTAACTGCCATCAATTGCTGATTTTCACAACTATTATGCAAGCGTTACGTAACTTTGATCGCGTTTTTGAATAAAAGTGGACGGATACATTTATCAGATATCACTTAATCATTGACTAACAAGTTATCAACGGTAGAGTGGCGACCGAAGTAAGGAGTGCTTGTCTTTCTCAGGGAGTGACTTGGCAAGACCACATATTGATACTCAGGATGTTGTTTTTCTAAGTCGCTGTTGATTTGGCGTTACACGGCTGGACTATCTGCGCATGAGCCATCTGCGCATGACCCGCTGCGACGCTTACATTGAATTCGGGCACGTCTGTGTTAATTCAGTACAACAATAAAGAGTATTAATGTCATGCCGATGTCACTCGGAAACGCCTTCATCAAGAACTTTCTTGGTAAGGCACCGGATTGGTACAAAGTTGCCATCATAGCCTTCCTCATCATCAACCCGCTTGTGTTCTTTTTCATCGATCCTTTTGTCGCAGGCTGGTTGTTGGTCGCAGAGTTTATTTTCACCCTTGCGATGGCACTGAAGTGTTACCCGCTGCAACCCGGTGGTTTATTGGCCATTGAAGCCATCGCCATTGGCATGACCAGTGCGGATCAAGTCAAGCATGAGCTTGTCGCGAATATCGAAGTGTTGCTACTGCTGGTCTTTATGGTCGCAGGTATCTACTTCATGAAGCAGCTTTTGCTGTTTATCTTTACCAAAATTCTGCTCGGTATTCAGTCTAAAAGCATGTTATCGCTGGCGTTCTGTTTTGCCGCAGCGTTCTTATCTGCTTTCTTAGATGCATTAACGGTGATCGCTGTTGTCATCAGTGTCGCAGTTGGCTTCTACGCGATTTACCACAAAGTTGCCTCCGGTCAGGGTGGTCACGCGACCCATGACCATACGTCAGATGATCATCTTAACGACCTGACGCGTGATGACTTAGAGAACTACCGCGCCTTCTTGCGTTCGCTGCTCATGCACGCAGGGGTGGGTACGGCACTCGGTGGCGTGATGACCATGGTGGGTGAGCCGCAAAACTTGATCATTGCTGATCAGGCTGGCTGGCAGTTTGGTGAGTTCATTGTTCGCATGTTACCCGTTACTCTACCCGTGTTGATTTGTGGTCTCGCAACGTGTGTGCTCGTCGAAAAAATGAAAGTCTTCGGCTATGGCGCCCGCCTGCCTGACACGGTGCGTCAGATTCTGGTTGATTACGATAACGAAGAGCGTAAAAAGCGTACCAAACAAGATGTGGCTAAGCTTTGGGTTCAGGGTGTTATCGCGGTATGGCTGATTGTCGGCCTTGCGCTCCACCTCGCGGCAGTCGGCCTCATTGGCTTGTCTGTCATCATTCTGGCTACTGCGTTTACGGGCGTCATTGAAGAGCACTCGCTAGGCAAAGCCTTCGAAGAGGCCCTACCCTTTACCGCGCTTTTGACGGTGTTCTTCTCAATTGTTGCCGTTATCATCGACCAAGAGCTATTCAAGCCGGTGATTGATGCGGTATTGCACGTCGAAGATAAAGGCACGCAACTGGCGCTCTTCTATGTCGCTAACGGACTGCTTTCGATGGTATCTGATAACGTATTCGTCGGCACGGTCTACATTACCGAAGTGGGTACGGCGTTGATGGAAGGCGTGATCAATCGTGACCAGTTTGACCTGCTCGCAGTAGCGATCAATACGGGCACCAACTTGCCATCGGTTGCCACCCCGAACGGTCAAGCTGCCTTCTTGTTCTTGTTGACCTCAACGCTGGCACCTTTGATTCGTTTGTCCTACGGTCGGATGGTTATCATGGCACTGCCCTACACGATAGTGCTGGCGCTAGTTGGCTTTGCCGGTATTGTCTTCCTGCTTGAGCCAATGACCGCGTGGTTCTATGACGCCGGCTGGATCACGCATCACTCAGCAGAAATTATGCATGCGGTGACCAAAGGTCACTAATCGGCATCACGTTTGAATAATTTTTTATTGCGATAGAAACTTTTACACGCTAAAAAGCTCTGATTAGTCAGAGCTTTTTTCTTTTCTTTGTTAGGGATATTTCATTACTTATGCTTTCTTCGATTAAACAGTTTTCTCAGGGACGATTTGCTTGGCTACTGCTGTTTGGCTTGATTGTCGCGCTAGAGTTGTGTGCACTGTTCTTCCAGCACGGAATGGGCTTGGCGCCGTGTGTGATGTGTATTTATGAGCGCATCGCCATGCTTGGCGTCGCGGCCGCAGCGCTGATTGGCGCCATCAATCCACGTATTGCCGTATTACGTTGGCTAGGGCTCGCAGCGTGGGGCGGCAGTGCTTATAAAGGGCTGATGCTGTCACTAGAACACGTGGATTACCAGTTTAACCCTTCGCCGTTCTACACCTGTGATCTGTTTGTTCAATTCCCTGACTGGGCACCGCTCAACCAATGGGCGCCTTGGATGTTTGAAGCTTATGGGGATTGCAGCAAAATCGTATGGCAGTTTTTGACGCTCTCCATGCCACAGTGGCTCGTGGTTATCTTTGCTGCCAACCTGCTCGCGCTTGGTGTCATTGTTCTCTCTCAATTTGCCAAAGATAAATAACACCCATCACTCACTCTGAGCACACGAGTAAAAAAATGGCTTCCAAACGGAAGCCATTTTTTATGAGTCGTCTTTGTCGGTGCGACGCTGACTATGTCTCGAGAAACAATATGCAGAGTTACCATATGTAGAGTTACCATATGTAGAATAACTATATGTAAAGTGACCCTATATTAAGTAACAACGCATATTGCCCGCTATCAGTTCATCTCTCGACCCGGCTCTGGCGCCAAGACCTCTCGGTTACCGTTATGGCCTGGCGCGCTGACAATCCCTTGAGCCTCAAGCTGCTCGACAATTCGCGCCGCACGGTTGTAACCGATTTTAAATCGACGCTGAACGCCAGAGACTGAACCACGACGAGATTGCACTACGTGCTCGACCACTTGATCAAACAGAGGGTCCATCTCTTCATCACCTTCGGGCTTCTCGCCCGGTAGCAGCGCTTCTGGCCCTTGGTCACCGTTGGTGATCTCATCGATATAGTTTGGCTTGCCGCGTGCCTTCCAGTTGTTGACCACCGCATGCACATCATCATCTGAAGCGAATGCCCCATGGACGCGAATGGTGTGACTCGATCCGGAAGGAAGATACAACATATCACCCATACCCAGCAGTGACTCTGCACCACCTTGATCGAGAATGGTTCGAGAGTCCGTTTTGGTTGAAACGGTAAATGCAACCCGCGTAGGAATGTTCGCTTTAATCAAACCGGTGATAACGTCTACTGAAGGTCGCTGCGTCGCCAAAATGAGGTGGATACCCGCGGCGCGCGCTTTTTGTGCTAAACGCGCGATCAACTCTTCGACTTTCTTCCCGACCACCATCATCAGATCGGCAAATTCATCCACGATCACAACAATGTAAGGCAGCTTTTCGAGCAGCGGTGGGTGCTCATCCATACTGTCACCCGGTTGCCAGAGCGGATCATGGATTGGGTGGCCCGCATCTGCGGCCATTTTCAGCTTGTCGTTGAATCCTTTGATGTTCCTAACGCCCAGTGCAGACATCAGCTTGTAACGCCGCTCCATCTCGCCAACACACCAACGCAATGCATTGGACGCATCCTTCATGTCGGTCACCACTTCGGACAACAAGTGAGGAATACCTTCATAGACCGACAACTCAAGCATTTTCGGGTCAATCATGATAAAGCGGACGTCTTCTGGGGTCGCTTTATAGAGGATACTCAAGATCATGACGTTCACCCCGACCGATTTACCTGAGCCTGTGGTACCCGCCACCAGCACGTGAGGCATTTTCGACAGGTCCGCCACCACGGCTTCGCCTGCAATATCTTGACCAAGGACGACGGTCGTCGGTGATTTAGCGTTAACAAATGCTTGGCTGCCGACCACATCGGAGAAATAGACCGTCTGGCGACTCATATTCGGCAGTTCAAGGCCAACATAAGGCTTACCAGGGATCACCTCCACCACACGCACCGCCATCGCTGAGAGTGAGCGTGCTAAGTCCATCGATAAACTTGAGATGCGGCTTACTTTCACCCCTGGTGCCAAATCCAATTCAAAACGAGTAATCACCGGTCCTGGGAATATATCCACCACCGAGGCGGTGATTTTATAGTCCGCTAACTTAGATTCCACCAGACGAGCAATCTCCTCTAACGCATCGCGATCAATAAAGTTTTCTCGCTTCTCAGGGTGGTACAAAAGCTCGAGCGTTGGCATAGGCTCGGTCGGTTTCGGCAAGTTTTGATCTTGCTGAACCAAAAACGGGTTCTGAGACGCGACCACTTTGGCTTGCGCTTCCGCAACTAAGTTTTGCAGCGCGGCCGCATCTTCGTCTTGTGCTACATCGACGTCGCCCTCGTCATCATCTGTTGAGCCGCCCTGTTCATCAATAAACGCTTCGTCGGGTTCTTGTGGCGTAAAGCTTGGTTCAGGGTCGTCTTCGACCACATCAAAGCTGGAGATACGAGGTTGCTCATCCTCTTCAATATCAGGGAGTGGCGAATCATCACGATCGTGGAAAGCGGGCTCGTCTTGCCAAGGCGGCGCAAGCTCTTGCTCGCGCTCTTGCGACTGCAACTCGCTGGACGCTTGAGTCAAAATCGGTTCAGGGGCGTAATCGTTGGCGCTATTGGCCGCCGCATCGAGCTCTTCTATAGTGGCGCCAAGCTGCTTAACACGCAGGTTACTCTGCTCGTCATCCTCTTGCTCGTCGTAGTGATAAAGCGGCGACTCTGGCGCAGAGGTGGACGCTTGAGTGGCACTATTGTCCGGCATATGAATATTGTAGCGACGTGTCGCGGACTGAGGAAATCCTGCCTCGCTGACTGGCTCCTCACGCTCTGAATCCGCTTGGTTGGCAGGCGACGTGTTCATACCTTCTCGCGGCTTATGCTTTAATGAGTCAGATTGCGTCGCATCCGGTTCGGTCAAGGTCGGCGCAAACACCTGATCCTTCTCACCGCGCAGCTTATTGATCACCCAAGTGATGGCACCAATCGCCTGCTCGCCAATCCAATCCACGATCGTTAGCCAAGAAATCCCGGTCAACAGCGTAAAACCCGCGCCCCACAAAAACAGCAGCACTAGCGTGGTGCCTAGCACGTTGAGTGTCGGCAGAGCGAGACTGGTCAGCACATCACCGATAACGCCGCCCGATGAAAAGTACCAGATATCGTCGAAGTTGATGTCGGCAAGACCGCAACTGGTGAGAATCAATATAGTTAAGCCGAGTAAGCGTGTGCCCCAAAGCATAAAATCGAGCGGCTCATCTTCGCCTCGTTTACGAAACAGAACCCAGGCGGTCAGTGCGATGACCACTGGAATAGTGTACGCCAGTGAGCCAAACGTAAAAAACAGTGTGTCCGCGAGCCAAGCCCCGACAATACCACCGGCATTTTCAATCTCCATACCCCAGGCGGTTTGCGACCATGATGGATCGGCCGCACTGAAGGTCAGCAGAGCAACAGACAGTAAAATAGCGGCGAGGAAAACCACGATTAGGCTGCATTCTTGTAAACGCTCGGAACCGGAAAGGCGCGTCTTTTGACGATGGTCCCCAGTGTCGACGATGGTTTCGACTTTGTTTTTGGTTTCTCGGAACATAACCACTCTAACATACTGAAAAAAATAGCCCGAACAGCCAAGCTGCACGGACTATTGATTTAACCACATCGGCCTACAAAACCCAATTATGAAAAGTCAGAATATCGAAAGGGATTCTCACTTTGTCTCGCCTTCGCCCTGCATAGTCATTCCCATACTAGGCTTAGGGATTAACGAGTTTTGATCACCAATTGATTGGTTTGTTTCACTTCTTCCATAACCACGTAAGTACGTGTGTCATTAACACCGGGTAGACGAAGTAGTGTATCCCCTAGCAGTTTACGATAAGCACTCATATCCGAAACACGTGTTTTCAAAAGATAGTCGAAATCACCAGAAACAAGATGACACTCTTGGATGTCGTCAAGCTTCTGTACGGCTGCATTAAACTGTTCAAACACGTCTGGAGCACCACGGTTTAGCGTGATCTCCACAAACACCAATAGAGACGCGTCTAGGTACTGAGGGTTGAGCAACGCTGTGTACCCAGTGATGTATCCCTGACGCTCTAAGCGTCTTACACGCTCTAAACACGGAGTGGGCGAAAGACCGACTCGTTTAGACAATTCTACATTCGAAATTCGACCATCTTTTTGCAACTCATTCAGAATATTGCGATCGATACGGTCTAGATCCTTGGACGGCTTCTTATTGTTGTCTGCCATTTTTTATTCCACCTTATTACTTCCTTGCAAAAATTTATACTACAACTTCTTAATATACGGTATCAAATTTTATTACATCCTAACTATACTAGGCATTAATTCGACAGAATTACCCTAAGTACAGTTGATACAACCATTTATCGATAAGGAGTCAGGATGATCATTGGCGTACCAAAGGAAATTAAAAACCACGAATACCGTGTGGGCATGATCCCAGCCAGCGTCCGCGAGTTAGTCTCACAAGGCCACCAAGTGTTGGTTGAAACCAATGCCGGCGCAGGCATCGGTTTTTCAGACGATGATTACATCGCTGTAGGCGCATCCATTCTTCCTACTGCTGCCGACGTATTTGCGAAGGCAGAGATGATTGTAAAGGTTAAAGAACCTCAAGCTGTCGAGCGAGCCATGCTCCGCGAAGGGCAAATTTTATTTACTTATTTACACCTCGCACCAGATTTTCCACAAACTGAAGAGCTAATCAAGAGCAAAGCCGTCTGTATAGCCTACGAGACTGTAACAGATAATATGGGTCGCTTGCCACTATTAGCGCCAATGTCTGAGGTTGCAGGTCGAATGTCTATCCAAGCCGGTGCGCAAACCTTGGAAAAATCGCACGGCGGACGTGGTCTACTGCTAGGCGGCGTACCGGGTGTGGAGCCTGCAAAAGTGGTGGTCATCGGTGGTGGTGTGGTCGGTGCAAACGCGGCACGCATGGCCGTTGGTCTGCGCGCAGATGTGACTATCCTTGACCGAAATGTCGACACTTTGCGCCGCTTGGACGAAGAGTTCCAAGGCCGTGCAAAAGTCGTCTACTCAACCAAAGACGCCATTGAAAAACACGTACTTGAAGCGGATTTAGTCATCGGTGCGGTATTGATCCCTGGTGCAGCGGCGCCGAAGTTGGTCACTAAAGAGCACATTGCCAAGATGAAACCGGGCGCGGCGGTAGTGGATGTTGCTATCGACCAAGGCGGCTGTTTTGAAACCTCTCACGCGACCACGCACGCCGATCCGACCTACATTGTCGATGACGTAGTCCACTACTGTGTAGCGAACATGCCAGGTGCGGTTGCGCGCACGTCAACCTTCGCTCTTAACAACGCGACCTTGCCGTACATTGTCAAACTGGCCAATAAAGGCTATCGCCAAGCGCTAGTCGAAGACAAAGGCTTCCTGGAAGGATTGAACGTTATTCACGGTAAAGTAACTTGCCAAGAAGTGGCGGAAAGCTTTGACCTAGAGTACATCGATCCAGAACAAGCGATCGCGATGTTCAACTAAGCTTTAACAGCAATAACAAACAAAAGCGCTTGTGCCGAAACACAAGCGCTTTCTTTATTCTATTGATTCTAAGAAGTGGCTCTGGCCAAGCCGTACGGGTCAATACGAGAACGCTTAAAACCAACGCTCTAATGAAGCGCGATCTAGCTGTTTAAACGCGCGGTTCAGTAGACGCGCCAACTCTTTATAACGCGGACGAGATTTCATCGGCTCTAGCGCGCCTCCACTGTCGACAATTTTCTGATGGATTTCTCGATACCAGCCGGCCAACGCAGGAGGAAGTACAGTGTTCGAACGATTGCCGAGCCACCACATGCCTTGAATGGGCATACTGATGGCAAACAAGGCGATGATCACCGCCTGCGGCATAGCCTGATAGTTGTTGAACGCCATTTGAGTCAGCACACTGATGGCCGCAATCGCAGGCATGACCTTCACACCAAACCGAGTCGCCTTAATGATGCGCTGCTCTGGAAACAGCATGTTAAGCTCTTTGCGCATCGGCCAGATTTCCATGTATTTTTGACCGTCACGTAGGCTATGAATCAAACCGACTTTATTACTCATACGACTCTCTCACTGGTTTAGGCGACCAAATTAAAATTTAGTTGAAGAATTAAACTTTCTAAGTAAAAAATTGATAAAAGTTAATATTCTTTCAAAATTTTTTGTTATTATTCTCTATTATCGTTATCCTTCGCGGACCCACAATCTCATTGTTGCTGTTATTTACAATTTACGCAACTCTATGGGACCTATCTGCAAGGATGCAATGGTAACGTTCGGGAGACGTTACTGTCTCTTTATACGGAATTCGACGTTTTTTTGACCAAGATTAGTACGCAGCGAACCTCGTATCGTCTATTCTTGTGATTAATTTTTATCCTAACTGATTATTACAGGTAGTCACTCATGTCAAAGCTAGTTTTAGTTTTAAACTGCGGTAGTTCTTCTCTTAAGTTCGCTATTGTTGATGCAGCAAACGGCGACGAGCACCTAACCGGTCTTGCTGAATGTCTTCATCTTCCAGAAGCGCGTATCAAATGGAAGCTAGATGGCAAACACGAAGCACAACTTGGTGAAGGCGCTGCGCACGATGAAGCTCTTTCTTTCATCGTTGAAACTATTCTTGCTTCTAAGCCAGAACTTGCACAGCAACTGAAAGCGATCGGTCACCGTGTGGTACACGGCGGCGAGAAATTCACGCAATCTGCGCTTATCACTGACGACGTACTGAAAGGTATCGAAGACTGTGCAACGTTGGCGCCTCTTCACAACCCAGCAGCGATCATTGGTATTAAAGCGGCTCAAAAAGCGTTCCCTGGCCTACCAATGTCTGCGGTATTTGATACGGCTTTCCACCAGTCTATGCCTGAAGAAGCGTACCTATACGCACTGCCATACAACCTGTACAAAGAGCACGGTATCCGTCGCTACGGCATGCACGGCACATCACACCTATTCATCGCTCGCGAAGCAGCTGAGCGTCTAGGTAAACCGGCTGACGAATTGAACATCATCAACTGTCACCTAGGTAACGGCGCATCTGTGTGTGCAATCAAGAACGGTAAATCAGTAGACACCTCTATGGGTCTGACACCGCTTGAAGGTTTGGTGATGGGTACACGCTGTGGTGATATAGACCCTGCAATCATCTTCCACCTACACGACGCACTAGGTTACTCTGTTGAGCAAATCAACACTATGCTAACCAAAGAGTCTGGCCTACAAGGTCTAACTGAAGTGACGTCTGACTGTCGTTTCGTTGAAGACAACTACGGTCAAAAAGAAGAAGCAACGCGTGCGATGGACGTATTCTGTCACCGCCTAGCGAAATACGTAGCGGGTTACACTGCGACACTGGAAGGCCGTCTAGACGCGATCGTCTTTACTGGCGGTATCGGTGAAAACTCTGGCCCAATCCGTGAGATGGTATTGAACCGTCTAGGCGTATTCGGTATCGAAGTAGATGGTGAAGCAAACCTGAAAGCACGTTTTGGCGGTGAAGGCACCATCACAACTGCAGACAGCCGCATCCCAGCAATGGTGATTTCGACCAACGAAGAGCTTGTCATTGCCGAAGACACTGCTCGCCTAGCAGGTCTTTAATCAGATTCACCGGCTAGCCAAGTGCTAGCCGGTTTTCTAACTGAAGTCGGTCAATTACAGCTAACTGTGATGACCAAGGGGCACAACTGGCATTCTCCCTCTCTATCGTTTATGTCACTGTGCTTAACTCCCCCTAATAGCTAAAGGTACTCTACGAATGTCTCGTACTATTATGCTTATCCCTACCAGTGCTGGCGTCGGTCTGACCAGCGTGAGTATGGGTGTTCTTCGCGCTATGGAGCGTAAAGGCGTTAAAGTTTCTTTCTACAAGCCAATCTGTCAACCTCGTAGCGGTGGCGATCAACCGGATCTCACCTCGACGATTGTGGGCCGTAACAGCGATGTGAAAATCGGCCAGCCAATGCCGATGTCTGTCGCGGAAAGCTTGATCGGTAACGACAACATGGACGAGTTGCTAGAAACCGTCGTTGAACGTTACAACCAGATCAACAAAGATGCAGACGTAACCCTGATCGAAGGTCTTGTGCCAACGCGTAAGCACCCATTTGCCAACCAAGTGAACGCGGAAATCGCGGCCACATTGGGCGCAGAAATCGTGCTTGTCGCCACACCGGGTACCGATAACCCTGCGCAACTGAAAGAACGTATTGAAGTTGCGTGTTCAAACTTTGGTGGCACTAAGAACAAAAACATCTCTGGCGTGATCATCAACAAGCTCAACGCACCGGTTGACGAAGCGGGTCGTACTCGCCCTGATCTGTCTGAGATCTTTGATGACGCCGACAGCGCGAAGCAAAGCGAGCTAAAAGTGATGGAGATCTTCAACACTTCTCCTATCCGTGTACTGGGTTGTGTGCCTTGGAGCATCGATCTCATCGCGACACGCGCTATCGACATGGCAGAGCACCTAAAAGCAGACATCATTAACGCCGGTGACATCAACACTCGCCGCATTAAGAGCATCACTTTCTGTGCGCGCTCTTTGCCAAACATGATTGAGCACTTCAAACCGGGTTCACTGCTTGTGACTTCAGCAGACCGTCCTGACGTTATCGTTGCCGCATCACTGGCGGCAATGAACGGCGTCGACATCGGTGCTATTTTGCTGACCGGCGGCTATGACATTCCTAAGGAAATCGCAGGTCTCTGTCAGCCAGCGTTTGACACTGGTCTACCTATCTTTAAAGCACAAGGTAACACGTGGCAAACCTCATTGAACCTGCAAAGCTTCAGCATCGAAGTTCCCGCAGATGATAAAGAGCGTATCGAGTTCATCAATGAACACGTTGCTGGCCACATCGACGGTAACTGGATTGAGTCTATGACTGAAGGCACGCAAAAATCACGTCGCCTAAGTCCACCTGCGTTCCGTTACCAGTTGACTGAACTGGCCCGTAAAGCAGGCAAGCGTATCGTACTTCCAGAAGGCGACGAACCACGTACAGTGAAAGCGGCGGCCATCTGTGCAGAGCGCGGCATTGCTGAGTGTGTGTTGCTAGGTAACCCCGCTGAAATCCGCCGCGTCGCGGAGCAGCAAGGTGTTGAGCTTGGCGCTGGTGTGCAGATCATCGACTCAGACGCTATCCGTGAAAACTACGTTGCTCGTCTAGTTGAGCTTCGTGGTGCGAAAGGCATGACTGAAGTGGTTGCGCGTGAGAAGCTTGAAGACTCCGTATTCCTTGGCACCATGATGCTTGAAAACAACGAAGTCGATGGCCTAGTTTCAGGTGCGGTTCACACTACGGCGAACACCATCGTTCCTCCGTTCCAAATCATTAAGACTGCGCCGAATGCGTCTATCGTTTCGTCTGTGTTCTTCATGCTACTGCCAGACCAAGTACTGGTTTACGGCGACTGTGCGATCAACCCAGATCCAACGGCGGAACAATTGGCGGAAATCGCGATTCAATCTGCAGACTCTGCTGCGGCCTTTGGTATTGATCCTCGCGTTGCGATGATCTCTTACTCTACCGGTGAGTCTGGTAAAGGTGCAGACGTCGATAAAGTGCGTGAAGCAACACGCATTGCTAAGGAAAAACGTCCTGATCTAGTGATTGACGGTCCGCTACAGTACGACGCGGCGATCATGGAGAATGTGGCAGCGTCTAAAGCTCCGAACTCGCCTGTTGCAGGTAAAGCGACGGTATTTGTCTTCCCAGACTTAAATACAGGTAACACGACGTACAAAGCGGTACAGCGTAGTGCCGACCTTGTTTCTATCGGTCCAATGCTGCAAGGTATGCGCAAGCCGGTGAACGACCTATCTCGTGGTGCCTTGGTTGATGACATCGTCTACACCATCGCGCTGACAGCGATTCAAGCAGACCAAGAGCAGAAGTAATCACCGCTCTTGCATGACTCTTTTAAGCCCTCCAACTACTGGAGGGCTTTTTTATTTCCGTATTATTGCAAGCCATACATTACGGCGCCGAGCATAACGGCGCAGCTCATAACCGGCACCACTTTGTGCCATAGCGCCCGGCCACCAATGATGGCCACCATCGACATTTTTACTAACGTATTCACCGCCGCCGCAATTAAGATCGCCAGCGATGCCACCTCTACACTTAATATGGTCACGCTTTGTCTACCCAGCGCGAGAGAAATTGCATCGACATCCGTCATGCCAGAGATCCCCGCCAGGATCAGAACGCCCGATTCACCAAACCACTCAGTCAAGGCGTGCGACAGTAAAATGATCCCCGCAAGCACCAAACCAAACAGCAAGGCCGATTGCAACGCAAGTGGGTTACTTTGCTTGCTATTGGGTTCGACAGGCTCGATATGACAGCGGCGCCAAATCCACCATGCGGGCAGATAGAGTGCTGCCATCGTCACTAACGCTGGGTAAGCGATTTGCTCGACCAGTAAGGGGTTAATCACGCTTAGCACAATCAGTAAACGCGGAAACATGGTGCCACAACTGACTAATATGCCCGTCGCGAGTAAGCCGCTCAAATGCGGCTGTTCACGTGATAGATGAGAAAATTGCAATGTCAGCGCCGTCGATGAGCTCAATCCAGCAAACAGTGAAGTGAACAAGATACCCCGTTTGGTACCGCCAATTTTGATCGCAAAATAGCCCACAAAAGAGATGCTTGCGATCAACACCACCATCCACCAAATTTCATATGGATTGAGCGCCTTCCAAGGCCCAAAGGTTTGATTGGGCAGCAATGGCAATAAGACGATGGAGATCATCAATAGCCGCAGTGCCGCGTCCAATTCGTACTCTTGTAGACGTTGCAGGGCTTGGTGCAGTTCGCGTTTGTTATCAAGCACCACTGCCGTAATCACCGCCGCTGACGCAGCCAAGACAGCGTACCCCGAGACCGTGAGCGCGCCGAGAACAAAGGTCATCAGCAAGCTGACCACACCGGTAATACTGATGCTGGTGCTGTTTTTTTGCTGCGCGACAAACGCCACACAAGCAAGAATCACCAAGGCGACAAAAGCAAAACCAAGCAGTAAAGGGGAATAGACTTTGGCTAAAATCGTGACCAGCGCGCCGAGTACCGCTACGAGAGAGAAGGTTCGGATCCCTGCAACGCGCGTGCCTTCCGCATTATTGCGCATCACCCAGCCACGCTGTGTCCCAACAATCGCCCCAAGCATCAACGCAATCAAAAGATGCCAAAAGAGCTGCTCATCGCTGACGAGATGTTGTAACTCCATACGCCCTCCCACTTGCTAACGGTTCAATGTTAAGTGTAGGAACTAACGCAGATAATTCTGTGATAGGGCATAAAAAAACCCCGCTAAGTGCGGGGGATTAAGTTAAGCGCTGATGGCCTCTCGTCCGTGGGGAGAATCGAGGTCTAATTCTGGTCCTTTAGGTACCACTTGTGTGGGGTTGATCCCGGTGTGACTGAAATAGTAATGGCGCTTAATATGATAAAAATCTGTGGTCTCTTTGACCCCTTCCGCTTGGTACAACTCTTTTAGATAACCGTGCAAGTTCGGGTAATCTTCAATACGCTGCTTATTGCATTTAAAGTGGCCCACATACACAGCATCAAAACGAATCAAGGTGGTAAACAAACGCCAATCGGCCTCCGTTATCTGACCGCCCGCTAGGTAGCGATGACTCGCGAGATGAGTATCAAGCTTATCCAACGCAGAGAACAGCTTATCGTATGCTTCTTCGTACGCTTCTTGCGTCGTCGCAAAACCGCAGCGGTAGACACCATTATTGACGTTGGGGTAGATAAAATCGTTCCACTCATCAATCACTTCGTGGAGATGGTCTGGATAGTAATCGAGGGTATTGCCCGTCAAGTCGTTGAACGCATGATTAAACATACGGATGATTTCTGACGACTCATTGCTGACAATGGTGTTGTGCTTTTTATCCCACAAGACAGGCACCGTAACGCGCCCTGTGTAGTCGGACTTAGCCTGAGTGTAGATTTGGTGCAATCGCGTATGACCAAACAGCGGCTCAGGCAGCCCCATTTGCCAGCCTTCACTCATCATATCTGGGCAGACCACAGTGACATCAATATGAGGGTCCAGCCCTTTTAGGCGGCGAAAAATTAGAGTTCGGTGAGCCCAAGGACACGCGAGCGAGACATAAAGATGATAGCGCCCGGATTCCGGCGCAAAACGCGCGCCCTCTTTATTGACGACCCAATCACGAAACCCGGCGTCTTCGCGCACAAATTGACCGCCGTTTGATTTAGTGTCGTACCACACATCGTGCCACACGCCTTCAACTAGCTTTCCCATAATTCACCTTCGTTATTCTCGTTCACTGTAAAAACCTTGCTTTTACTATAGCGAGTTGATTCAAAATGGCAGCAAGGGAAATTAGACGAACTTGGTCAACATATTTGAATAACTGCCAGCAAACTTACTCATAACTGGTGGAGATAAATGAACGCAATCCTTTGACTCATCTATTCCTAGCCTCTCCACTATGAGCGCTGAAACTTGATATACCTTCCAGTAAATCGCAACAATTTCCATACCTCTTGCTAACGTCACGGAGAACATCACATTTCAATCAAGACATACATCTTCGATTGTTATGTGTGTAATAACCCCCTCTCTATGTTTCTCATTTTTTGATCTCATTAGGATACGTCGTAAGCGCCCTCTCCCTTCGCTGGCGCACAACAACGAAAAAGGTATAACGATGAAAAACACCACGATTTGTGCAGTGGCTCTGGCCCTCGCTTCTAGCCCAATTTTTGCTGCGGACTCGGATGAGTTGCACGCGTTCGATCCACGAAATACCCAATCTCGCATTGGTACTATGGTCAATACAGACAGCGGTGAGCTAAAGCTGTTTGCCGGCTATGGCGCTGCCAACCTTTACGATGCGGGACCAGAAGGCAAAACTCAAACCGTGCTCTTTGGTGAATACTTTACGGATACAGATAACATGCGTGCACGCATGGCGCATTTTGACAGTCGTGTGGGCGGGGTTTATATCGACTTGTATGGCACTAAGCTTGCGGACTCCTACACCGCAGGCTACATGCTGCCTCTGGAAGCCGCCAACGGCACCACAAAGTTTTTCCCTTCAGTGAATTACACTTATGTGGATGTCGACCTCAATAAAGCGGCAGGCCGCATCGCCAAAAACAGTGGCGGTAGCGTTGATGAGATTCAATCTGTGCTGCACTCTGTGGGGGCGAAAGATGCCCACTTAGCATCGGTCAACCTTTACGCCTTGCAGCCTTGGAATGACACCCACTACACCGTCATTCAAGCGATGGCTGGACAAGCTGTCGACGGTATTGATGACCTCAACTTTGTCGATTTGATGTGGGTTCAAGGTATGCAAGCGTATGTGAATGGTCAGAACATCAATATCTTTGTGGAAGGCCGCTATCACAATATTGAGACCGAAGTTCTAGGCCCTAAAAAGCGTAGCGAAGATGCGAAAATTTCATTGGGGATCGATTGGCGTTTCTGAGTGTCAGCCGTGCACATTTAATAACGCTAAGCCATAAAAAATGCCAGTCACTTGACTGGCATTTTTCTATCTATCGATGAGGGTAGGGATTATCCGTTGTTACGAATCCACTCATCCATATCTGTTTTAAGGTTGTCAGACTTAGTACCGAAGATAGCTTGAACACCACCTGCGACGACTACAACGCCTGCTGCACCCAATTTCTTAAGTTTGTCTTGGTCAACCACTTCTGTGTCAGCAACCGCAACACGTAGACGAGTGATACACGCGTCAAGACCTGTAATGTTTGCTTTACCGCCGAACGCTGCAACAAGCTCACCAGCCATGTCTGAACCAGACGCCGCCGCTTCAGCTTGAGTTTCGTCTTCACGACCAGGAGTTTTTAGGTCCATCGCTTTGATCACTGCACGGAATACTACGTAGTAGATTGCTGCGTAAACAAGACCAGTCGCGATCATGATACCCATCTTCTGAGCGTTGCCAGAAAGTACTAGGAAGTCGATCAAGCCGTGAGAGAATGATGTACCGTGTACGAAGCCGATAGTGTTAGCAACAACGTATGCAGAACCAGCAAGTAGAGCGTGGATTCCGTAAAGTAGTGGCGCAACGAATAGGAATGAGAATTCGATTGGCTCAGTAATACCTGTTAGGAATGAAGTCAACGCTGCTGACGCCATGATACCCATAACTTTAACGCGGTTCTCTGGCTTAGCAGAGTGTGCAATCGCGATAGCCGCTGCTGGTAGACCGAACATCTTGAACATGTAGCCACCTGCAAGCTGACCGAAGCCATTACCTTCTGCGCGAGACGCTTCATCTGCCACTAGGTAACATGTCAGTACGCCGTTTTGAGTTTCACCTGCTGCGTTCACACATTGACCTGCTTCGAAGAAGAAAGGTACGTTCCACACGTGGTGTAGACCGAATGGGATCAATGAACGCTCAACGATACCGTAGATACCGAATGCAAGTTGTGGGTTTTGCTCTGCAGCCCAGTGAGAGAACGCACCAATAGCTGAACCAATTGGTGGCCAGATGATAGACAGTACGATACCCAGTGCGATAGCTGCAAAACCAGTGATGATTGGCACAGCACGCTTACCAGCGAAGAAGCCAAGGTACTCAGGCAATTGAATGCGGAAGAAGCGGTTAAACGCCCACGCAGCCACACCACCGACTAGGATACCACCGAGAACACCCGTATCGATTTTCTCAACGCCCATCACGCCAGCCATAACGCTTAGTGTTGCCGTCATGATGCCGTAACCAACGATAGCAGCAAGGCCCGCTACGCCGTCGTTGTTAGTGAAGCCTAGAGCGACACCCACTGCAAATAGCAGTGCCATCTGGCCAAATACTGAACCACCCGCTTGTTCCATTAGGTTTGATACAATCTCTGGAATGAAACCAAGGTTGGCAGCACCAACACCAAGTAGGATACCTGCAACAGGCAATACTGATACTGGTAGCATCAGTGATTTACCTACTTTTTGCAGGTTAGCAAAAAGATTCTTAAACATGTTTATGCTCCTGAAAAGTTATAAGAATTATCGGGCACTAACGGCACACCCCCGCAGCCTTAAATGTTAGCACCCAAAGAAAATGTAACCACATATGACAGTATATTTTCTGCCTCTAAATATATCTTGATGGTGAACAAACTTTCTAGCGCGTTACGAAAATAAGTTTCAAACTACTAGATAGATCACAATAACGAAGCGCCAAACAAGGCCCTTATACCAACTTATCCCCATGAAAAATATGAACTTTTTATTGCACAACATTAATTTTATGGCGTAAATAAAATAGAATAGATTGTTATTTTATGTAACAAAATTACATTTAAACAAATTTTGTCTCGCATCTTCAACAGATTTGGTTAACACTGATTTGATGAGTCAGATACGTGACGCTTGTAACAAAAAAAAAGGGCCAGCGCCCCTTTTTTATACCGCCATTAATTTCTATCTTAAAAAAAGTTTTTTGAAGTTCGTCGTTGTGGCTGCGGCCACCTCATGTAGGCCGCAAGACTTAAGCTTCGCAATGTATGCGGCGACTTCAACCACATAGGCAGGTTCATTCTGTTGGCCGCGATGAGGGACCGGGGCCAAATAGGGAGAATCGGTCTCAATCAATAAGCGATCAAGTGGCAACGCTTTGACCACGTCTTTCAACTCCGTTGCTTGTCGAAACGTCACGATACCAGAGATGGAAATGTAAAAGCCTAACTCCATCGCTTGCTTAGCAAAGGTAAGATCTTCCGTAAAACAGTGGATGACACCACCGCATTTCTCTGCCTGTCCTGCTCTTAAAATAGCCAGAGTATCTTCTCGTGCGTTGCGCGTATGAATGATCAGCGGCTTATTCACATTGACCGCGAGCTCGACCTGCTGCTCAAAGCGCAGTTTTTGCAGGTCAGCGGTTTCAGGCTGATAGTGATAATCCAGCCCCGTTTCACCAATCGCGACCACTTTCGGATGACGAGCATATTCATGTAGGCGATCAAGGGCAAAGTCACTTTCGACGTCCAATGGATGAACCCCACACGACGCGTGTACGTTGTCATAAGGCTCAATCATAGCCAACATATCGGGAAACGAATCAAGCGTTACCCCCACCGAAAGCAACTCGGTGACGTTAGCAGCGTTGGCTTTCTCTATGACATCAGCCACATCATTATGTCGCTCTTGGTAATCAAGCTTATCCAGATGACAGTGCGAATCTACGAACATAATTCCTCTTTTAATGAGAACAACCAACTCATGATCAGTAACTCTGCGTTGAGCCCTGGGTAGTCACTCAGTTGATTAATAAGTTTAGTCAGTGATTGTGTATGTTGGTAGAGCTGCGCGTAAGACACTGTCTCAGCTAAACGCTGACAACCAGGTGTCATCGCCTCATCCCTCACTGAAAAATGAACTTTTTGTGCATCGGTCAGCAAGGTCCATAACCAGGGTAGAGACTCATCGGGCGCTTTCGCCAATTCCTTAGCAAGCTTCACCCCATCGTCTTGGCTGACCAAAAACGCAAGCAAGGCGGACTCTAGCTGCTGATACTGAGATTCCCCCCCCTGTTCAATAAACGCCAACGTATCGAGCGGGGAGTTCGCATGAATATGGGCGGCAAAGGCTGGCACCGCCTTTTGTGTGTGATGTGACAACCACTCTGCGACGTCGGTGGCACTCGGCGTATTGAGATACCATTGCTGGCAGCGACTGGTGATGGTGGCAAGCAGATGACTCTGACGGTGCGTCACCAAAAGGAACAGACAGTTTTCCCCTGGCTCTTCCAAGGTTTTGAGCAAAGCGTTCGAGGCGGACGTGTTCATTGCCTCAGCCGGCTCAATCACAAACAGTCGATAGCCACCAAGTTGGGACGATTCTTGTGCTAACCGGTTGCACTGCCGCACCTGTTCAACCGTGATCGCTTTGCCCTCTTTTTCAGGCACCACTCGATGAAAATCGGGATGGCTTTGCGATTGCATCAACTGGCAACCATGACAAAACCCACACGGCTCAGAGTGGTCGTGTTGGCACATCACTGCTCTTGAGAGTCTGTCCACCAACTGCTCTGCCCCCATGCCACTCTGTGCAATCAACATCGAGGCGTTGGCAAAACGTTGGTGTTCGAGGCTCGATTTCCACTCCGCCCAAAGCGGTGTTAACCAAGGGTACAGCTCATTCATACTAGGCGACGCCTTGCTCAGTCTGAGCCTCTAGCCAGCCTTTCAACGCCGCAGAGATATCAGCAGCCACTTGCTCTATAGATTGCTCAGCATTGATGATCAGAACCGTTGCATCATGGCGCGCGATCTCAAGATAGCGTGCGCGAGTACGATCGAAAAAACTCATGTCCATTTTTTCAATTCTGTCGAGTTCACCCCGACCACGCGCTCGCTCAAGGCCAACTCGAGGGTCGATGTCTAAGTACAAGGTCAAGTCGGGCTTAAAGTCGCCAAGCGTCGTCTGTTTGAGTGTTGACATCGTCTCAGCGGTAATCTGTCGGCCGCCACCCTGATAGGCTTGCGAGGACATATCATGACGATCGCCCACCACCCACTCACCTTTTTCCAAGGCAGGCTTAATGACATTTTCCACCAGTTGGACACGCGCGGCATACATCAACAGTAGCTCCGTCATGTCTTGCAGCACTTCACCCTCATGCTCTTGCTTGACCAAGTCACGTAACTTTTCAGCCAACGTGGTGCCACCGGGTTCGCGAGTTTGTTGAATCGAAGTGATGCCCGCCGCTTGTAACGTGGTCAATACGGCTTGAATCGCGGTGCTTTTACCCGCGCCTTCTAATCCTTCGATAACAATAAATTTTGCTTGTGTCATTGTTTACTTCTTAACTGTTTTAAATAGGCTCGGACCGCGCGGTTGTGCTCAGCCAATGTTTTTGAAAACACATGACCGCCGGTTCCACTGGCGACAAAGTAGTAGTAATCCCCATTCTCAGGGTTGGTCGCCGCTGCAATAGAGGCTTCACCCGGCATCGCGATCGGCGTAGGTGGCAGACCAAAAATGACATAGGTGTTATAAGGCGTGGGCGTACGAAGGTCTTTCTTACGTATGTTGCCGTCGTAGCTGTCGCCCATACCATAAATAACCGTCGGATCGGTTTGCAAACGCATACCTTTGTTGAGGCGATTAACAAACACTGACGCGACTCGCTCTCGCTCTTCTTCCACTGAGGTCTCTTTTTCAATGATAGAAGCAAGAATGAGGGCTTCATACGACGATTTCAATGGTAAATCACGCTGACGTTCTGCCCAGTGATAATCGAGCACCTGAGTGAGCTTACGCGATGCTCGCTCAAGAATATCCAACTCTGACGCTCCGAAGGTATAGTGGTAGGTTTCGGCTAAGAACATGCCTTCTAACTTCTCCACATCGAGCTCTAGCGCTCGGGCAATCTCCGCTTCCGTCATCTCTGTCGTATCATGCGTCAGATGCGGTGCTTGAGACAGCGCTTCACGCCACTCTTTGAACGTCGACCCTTCAACAAAGGTGATCGAAAACTGGTGCTCTTTACCCGACTTAAAAAGCAGCAACGCCTGACGTAGCGTCAGGCCAGGTTCCAACAGATAGGTGCCCGCTTTTACTTGAGTAAGCTCGGGATAAAAGCGTCGAACCAGCGGCGTTAAATCGCTCGGTTCGATAAGGTCGCTCTGAGTAAGGTCACTTAACACTCGCTGAAAGCTGGTACCGGTTTTAAGGGTAAAAATGCGTTCTTGTGTCATCGATAGGGGTTGATTGACGTACTCATTCACTTGGTTAGTGATGTAGCGGTAACCCGCAAAAGCAATCAACAATATAGCAATCAATAAATAGGTGATTTTCTTAATCACGAGGAAAGGTTCTCCTGAAATCGTCGAGTTTGTGGTCCAATGGTGAACATTTTATTCGAAATAGCGCTGACCGGTGCGACACCTAACAAAGCGTTGCAGATGAAGACCTCGTCGGCCTGTTCAATATCGCAGAGCGTGAATTGCCCCACTTCAATGTGCAATCCCATTGTCAATGCGCATTGAAGCACGCGCTCTCTCATTGTCCCCGCGACCCCCGCAAGAGTAAGGTCGGGGGTAAATAACGTGTCTTCGCGACACCAAAACAGGTTCGCCATCGTGGTTTCTATCACGAAGCCATCAATGTCGAGTGCCAAGCCATCTGCATAGCCTTGCTCGTCTAACTCTTGTTTGAGCAACACTTGCTCAAGTCGGTTGTTGTGTTTGTGACCGGCAAGGAGTGGGTTGTGGCCTAAACGCCGCTCGCACACGCCAAGTGCTACGCCATTCTGTTGCCATTGTTCATAATGGGCGGGAAATGGAAAGTGGCTAATAGTAACATTGGGTGTCGTGACGTGCGCAGGGCTATATCCGCGCCCACCTTCTCCTCGGCTGACATGCAGCTTGAGACCGGCTTTCGCTGCAGGCAATGACGCCGTTTCTAGCCATTGTCGTACTTGCTGCCAATCTGGGAACTCAATACCCAGCAAACTCAAGCACGCTTCCATTCTTGTCACATGGGCTGACCACCCCTCAATCTGACCATGGCGAGTCAGTATGGTCGTAAAGCAGCCATCACCATATTGAAACGATCGATCACTTAGCGCAATTGAGTCCGCTCTTTGTCCATTGACCCAAAACATCCATCCACCTTAGAAAACAAAACGGCTTAATACCGAAGCATTAAGCCGTTTTAACACAAATCATCCGACTACACGTAGCACGGTTTAGATCTTTTTGAACACCAACGAGCCGTTCGTACCACCAAAGCCGAATGAGTTACAAATCGCGTAATCCATCGATACTTCTTTCGCAGTGTGTGGCACAAGATCGATATCCTCTAACCCTTCTTCCGGGTTATCAAGGTTGATCGTCGGCGGCACAATTTGATCGCGCAAAGAGAGCACGGTGATGATCGCTTCTACTGAGCCCGCAGCACCCAACAAGTGTCCTGTCATCGACTTGGTTGATGACACTTTGACTTGTTTCGCGCCCGCTTCACCCAATGCACGGCGAATGCCTTTCACTTCCGCGACGTCGCCTGCTGGCGTCGATGTACCGTGTGCGTTCACGTAACCAACTTGTGTGCCTTCGATACCCGCGTCACGCATGGCCGCTTCCATTGCCAATGCACCGCCTGAGCCATCTTCACTCGGCGAAGTCATGTGGTAAGCGTCACCTGACATACCAAAGCCAACCACTTCAGCGTAAATTTTCGCGCCACGCGCTTTCGCGTGTTCGTACTCTTCTAGCACCATCATGCCTGCGCCATCACCAAGAACGAAACCGTCACGGTCTTTGTCCCAGGGGCGAGAGGCTTTTTGAGGCGCATCATTACGAGTAGACAGTGCTTTCGCTGCACCAAAACCTGCCATACCAAGTGGGGTGGACGCTTTTTCTGAGCCACCCGCCACCATCGCTTCGCAATCGCCATACGCGATCATACGCGCTGCATGGCCGATGTTGTGCAGACCAGTTGTACACGCCGTCGAGATCGCAATATTTGGACCACGTAGACCACGCATAATCGATAAATTACCCGCCACCATGTTAACAATGGTCGATGGGACGAAGAACGGACTCACTTTACGTGGACCTTTCTCGACCAATGCTGAGTGACCCGCTTCAATCAAGTCAAGGCCACCAATGCCTGAACCGATAGCGACGCCCACTCGTGCGGCGTTTTCTTCGTTAATTTCTAAGCCAGAGTCATCAAGAGCTTGAATACCCGCTGCGATACCGTACTGGATGAACAAGTCCATCTTACGTGCATCTTTCTTTGACATGTATTCTGTGCAGTCAAAATCTTTGACTAGGCCTGCAAAACGAGTTGAGAAATTTTCAGTATCAAAGTGCTCGATATTGACGATACCACTTTGACCAGCTAGCAGGGCTTTCCAAGAGGATTCTACAGTGTTGCCTACCGGTGACAACATACCCATGCCAGTGACAACAACACGACGCTTGGACACGATTTTATTCTCCGGGTTTGAAATGATTCTATGGGAGGTATAGAAGAGTTGATAAAACACAGGCGGCCAGTTGGCCGCCTGAGAGAGGGGTTTACTGAGCGCTGTTTACGTAGTCGATTGCAGCTTGAACAGTAGTGATCTTCTCAGCTTCTTCGTCTGGAATCTCAGTGTCGAATTCTTCTTCTAGAGCCATTACTAGTTCAACAGTGTCTAGAGAATCGGCACCTAGGTCATCAACGAAAGAAGCTTCGTTTTTCACTTCTGCTTCGTCTACACCTAGCTGTTCAACAATGATTTTCTTTACGCGTTCTTCGATGTTGCTCATTTTTTCTTTTCCTTTACAGATTTCGCTCAATGCGATGATTCCGTAGTTTATTCGAACTATTGAAAGTTGCAAGTGGGACCTTGCTGGTCAAACCACAATTTTAGCGATTTTAACCGAAATTCAATACATTTTTGACTTAAATCATGCACAAATCTTGTGCACTTCGCTGCCAATAAACACTGACTATAGGCTATTTTTATGACATTAAATAGCCAATTTGGCGACATTGGGTACAAATTGAAGATTCAGCAAAGTTTCGAGTGATATTTGATGTAAAAGTTCACTTTCACTTGCTAAAGCTCAATTTAAACCATGTACATCCCGCCATTTACGTGCAAAGTTTCGCCGGTGATGTATCCCGCTTCTGGGGACGCCAGAAATACCACTGCCGACGCAATCTCACGTGGGTCACCAAGACGACCCGCTGGGACGTTCGATAGTGTTGCCGCACGCTGATCGTCGTTCAATGCTTTGGTCATGTCTGTCTCAATAAAGCCAGGTGCCACGGTGTTCACTGTGATGCCGCGAGACGCAACTTCACGTGCCATTGATTTAGTAAAACCAATCACGCCCGCTTTCGCTGCCGCGTAGTTAGCCTGACCTGCGTTACCCATAGTGCCAACTACAGAACCAACGTTGATGATACGGCCATGACGCTTTTTCATCATGCCGCGCAATACCGCTTTTGACATACGGAAAATCGGCGTGAGGTTGGTATCGATGATGTCATTCCACTCATCATCTTTCATACGCATCAGCAAGTTGTCACGTGTGATACCTGCGTTATTCACTAGGATGTCAATCGCACCAAACTCGTCATTAATGGTTTTCAGGGTTGACTCGATGGAGTTCACGTCTGTGACGTTTAACGCGAGTCCTTTACCTTTGTCACCTAGGTATTCGCTGATCGCTGCCGCACCGCCTTCAGAGGTTGCAGTACCGATCACTGTCGCACCACGCTCAACCAATAGTTCAGCGATAGCACGGCCGATACCACGGCTAGCACCGGTAACCAGTGCGATTTTACCTTCAAGATTCATCATGTTTGTTGTTTCCTTTGAGTCGCTTATGACTTAGCTGCTTCGAGTGAAGCGACATCGTTAACGGCCGCGCCGCTAAGCGTTTTTACAATACGTTTCGTCAAGCCAGTCAATACTTTACCTGGACCAAATTCTAACAGTGATTCGACGCCTTGCTCGCTCATGAGCTGAACACTTTCCGTCCAACGCACCGGGCTGTAAAGCTGACGCACCAGTGCTTCTTTGATTTTCGCAGGATCGGTCTCTGCCACGACATCCACGTTGTTGATGACGGGTAAAGACGGCGTCTTGAACTCGATCTCTTCTAGTGCAACCGCCAGTTTATCCGCCGCAGGCTTCATCAGAGCGCAGTGAGAAGGCACAGAGACAGGTAAAGGCAACGCACGCTTTGCGCCCGCTTCTTTACATAAGGCGCCCGCACGTTCCACCGCCGCTTTACTGCCGGCGATAACAACTTGACCTGGCGAGTTAAAGTTAACAGGAGAGACAACCTCGCCTTGCGCTGCATCTTCACACGCTTGAGCAATCGCGGCATCGTCAAGACCGATAATTGCATACATAGCGCCCGTGCCCGCTGGTACCGCTTCTTGCATTAAGCGGCCGCGCAATTCAACCAGCTTGATCGCCTGCTGGAAATCAATCACACCTGCACACACAAGTGCAGAGTACTCACCTAAGCTGTGACCCGCTAGGTTGGCTGGCAGCTCTTGTCCTAGCTCTTGCCACACACGCCATACCGCAACCGAAGACGCTAGCAGCGCAGGCTGGGTGCGAAATGTCTGGTTAAGATCTTCCACTGGCCCATCTTGCACCAACGCCCAAAGATCGTAACCGAGTGCTTCTGAAGCCTCAGCAAACGTCGCTTTCACTACTGGGTATTGCTCGCCAAGTTCAGCCAACATGCCAACGGCTTGCGATCCTTGACCTGGAAATACGATAGCAAACTTGCTCATACTCTTTTCCTTAACTCAATTTCTTTTAAGACTTGATTCGGTTGCTCTTTCTGCTGTCAGAAAGAAAAGATGCCACTGCGGCATCTTCAATTTGAATTCTTGCGTGATTAAAACTTCACTAGGGCTGAACCCCATGTGAAGCCACCGCCAAAGGCTTCAAGCAGCAAGGTTTGCCCACGCTGAATACGCCCATCACGTACGGCTTCATCAAGTGCAGTCGGTACTGTCGCCGCAGAGGTGTTACCGTGCCTATCCAGTGTGACCACGACTTGATCCATCGACATCGCCAACTTCTTCGCGGTCGCAGAAATAATGCGAAGGTTCGCCTGATGTGGCACCAACCAATCCAGCTCGGTTTTATCCATGCCGTTTTGCTTGAGAGTTTCCGTCACGAGGCGAGACAACTGAGTCACCGCCACTTTGAAGACTTCATTCCCCGCCATGTGCAACCAGCTATTGATGTCATCACTGTGCTCAAAGTCACTGCTGATTTCTTCACGGCGATTAGGGTATTTCAAGCTCAGTAGATCGCCAAAGCGACCGTCGGCATTAATGGTGGTCGACAAAATACCCGGCTCATCACTCGCGCCTACGATAACCGCACCAGCGGCATCACCAAACAAGATCACGGTCGAGCGATCACTCGGGTCACAGGTTTTTGATAACGCATCAGCGCCGATCACCAAGATGTGTTTGCAATGACCGGTTTTGATGTACTGATCGGCCACCGACAGTGCGTAAACAAAGCCGGAACACGCCGCAGCCATGTCAAACGCTGGGCAGTGTTTAATGCCAAGCAAGGCTTGCACCTGACAGGCCGCTGATGGAAATGCATGTGAACCACTGGTGGTCGCAACAAGAATCATGTCGATGTCGTTCTTGTCAATGCCTGCCATCTCGATAGCATTTTTCGCCGCTTGGTAACCCATATCTGCGACGGTTTCATTTTCCGCAGCAATACGACGCTCTTTAATACCCGTGCGAGCAACAATCCACTCATCACTTGTATCTACCATTTTCTCTAAGTCTGCGTTTGAACGCACCTGAGATGGCAGGTAGCTGCCAGTACCTAAAATTTTGCTATACATGAAGACTAGTAATGCCTCTCTTGGGGTTGCTGATCGAACAGAACCGTTTCCAAACGATCACTAATACGGCTTGGTACTTGTCGTTTGACCTCGTGTAGTGCTTCACCAATGGCATTGATGACCGCGTCTACATCAGCACTTCCATGGCTTTTTATGACAATGCCGCGCAATCCTAGCAAACTTGCGCCGTTATACTGGTCGGGGTTCAGGGTTTTTAGCTCATTAAATAAGCCAGAAAATAATTTTCTTGCAATCCAACCCTTTATAGATGAGGCCATCATGTGTGATTTCAACTTATCGATAAAGAGTTGCGCTGTCCCTTCACAGGTTTTGAGGCAGATATTGCCCACAAAACCATCACAAACGACGACATCCGCGGCATCGCGTAACAATTGGTTGCCTTCAATATAGCCGACAAAATTGACCGACTGAGTCTGAGAAAGCATTTCAGCGCAGCGTTTAACAAGATCATTACCTTTGATCTCTTCAGCGCCGATATTGAGAATAGCGACTCGTGGCGGTTTACCCAAGTATTGTTCGACTAACGCACTGCCCATTACCGCAAATTGAAACAGCGAATCGGCGTCACTCGAGACATTGGCACCTAAATCCAACATCCAGGTTTTGCCGCCGGATGCCGTTGGCAACGCAGAAATTAACGCAGGACGTTCAATACCAGGTAAAAGCTTAAGCTTGAAGCGTGACAATGCCATTAACGCGCCGGTGTTGCCACCGCTGACACACGCATCCGCTTCAGCGTTGGATACCGCATCGATTGCCATCGCCATGGACGTATTCGCACTATTGCGCAGCGCTAGAGAAGGTTTTTCTGAGTTAGAAATGACTCGGTCACTGTGCACAACGCGTAACCGTGCGTTGGACTGAACACCAAGTTGGGAGAGTTGGGTTGTGATCATGTGCTGATCACCCAAGATGATCACTTTTAGCTCTGGGAAATGCGACAGTGCCTGCACGGCGGCAGGCACTGTAACGCGAGGACCGAAATCCCCGCCCATTGCATCAAGTGCAACGGTTATATTTTGCAAAGGTCAACCTTACTTGTTGATAACCTTCTTGCCGCGGTAGTAACCTTCAGCAGTCACGTTGTGACGTAGGTGAGTTTCACCTGAAGTTGCGTCAACAGAAAGTGCAGCTGTAGTTAGGGCATCGTGTGAACGACGCATACCACGCTTAGAACGTGTTTTACGGTTTTTTTGTACGGCCATTGACCCTACTCCTATGTTAGTTCTTAAAGTGTCTTGCTTACTAAAAAGTTAACGCTTTAAGCTTTTCAAAACATCGAATGGATTCGGCTTCTCTTCCACTACCTCTTCTGGAAGGTCACCAAACACCATGTTATCTGAATCAACGCTACAATCCGCTTCATCATGCATTGCTACTTGAGGCAAGTTGAGAATGAACTCGTCTTCAACTAACTGTATTAGGTCGACTTCACCGTACTCGTTCAGATCTACCAAATCGTACTCTTCCGGTGCGTCTTCTTCACTCTTCTCGCTATAGTATGGCGTGTAAGTGAATTCGACTTCGCACTCATGTGCGAAAACCTCATTACAGCGTTGACACTCTAAATCGACTTCGATGTTAGCTTTACCAGAGATAACAACAAGTCGCTGTTCATCCAACTCAAATGACAATGACACTTGAGCGTCGCGTTTAACGCCTTCGACCGATTCGCTTAAGCGCTTAAAAAGACTTTCTTGAATGATACCATCATAATCAAGACGCTTTTGAGCCGCTCTTGCGGGATCAACCGTTCGCGGTATTTTTACCTTTTGCATAGGGCGCGAATTCTATCTTCCAATTCATTTTGAGTCAAAGGAAAAGGAGAAAAAGTTGGACTTTTTTTCCTTTGCTCCACCAGAGCAATGATCTTAGCAAAAAGATCCTTTAAGCTCACCTAAATCAAACAAAACACTGATGATTTAAAATGCACTCTTACCCACTCGTCTTAGCGTCCACCTCTCCTTACCGTCAACTATTGTTGGAAAAACTCGGTCTCACGTTTAGCGCCATCGCACCAGACTGTGACGAAACACCACTGAGAAACGAATCGCCTCAAGCGTTAGTGGAACGTCTCGCAATGGGTAAAGCGCAAGGTTGTTCACTATCGCAGCCGAGCCTTGTCATCGGTAGCGATCAAGTGTGTGTGATTGACGGCGAAATTGTTGGTAAGCCCCATACACGCGAGTGCGCCATTGAACAATTGCGTCGGCAAAGCGGCCGTGCGATCTGTTTTTACACCGGCGTCGCCTTATTCAACAGTGCCACCCAAGCGCTACACACCCGCGTCGATACGTTTACCGTTCATTTTCGCACGCTCACCGAGCAGCAAATTGAACGCTATGTCGATAAAGAGCAGCCCTTTTATTGCGCAGGGAGTTTTAAAAGTGAAGGGTTAGGTATTGCGCTGTTTGAGCGCTTAGAAGGCAAGGACCCCAACACCTTGGTCGGATTACCCTTGATTGATTTGGTTGACATGCTTGAGCAAGAGGGCGTATCCGTCCTTTAGACTGACACGCACTCTTGTTACTCATCACACGCAGGAACCACCGGGGTTAGGACCTTAGCCCGGCTAACGCCTTTTCAAGCTTTGGCTCCATCGGCGCGCTGATCTCCATCCAATCTTGCGTCTGCGGATGGACAAATTGGATCGTCGCCGCATGTAAAAACAGGCGATCCAAACCGACTTGCCCGGTATAGGCATCAAACCGGCGATCTCCATATCGGTCATCCCATGCGATAGGATGACCTGCATATTGGGTGTGCACACGGATCTGGTGAGTGCGCCCTGTAATTGGACTGGCCTGAATTAAGGTAGCCTGTTCAAACTCTTCAATTATTTTAAAGCGCGTCTCAGACGCTTTGCCATTGGGGTTGACGCGCACAATGCTGTTTACTTCGTTTTTCAACAGTGGCGCATTGACCACTTTGCAACTGCGCTTCCATTTCCCCATCACGAGAGCAAAGTAACTCTTTTTGACGGTTTTCTCTCTAAATTGCGCTTGCAGGTGACGCAGTGCTGACCGTTTTTTAGCCACCAGTAAAATCCCAGATGTGTCGCGGTCGATACGGTGCACCAATTCCAAAAATCGAGCTTGGGGCCTCAATGCTCTCAACGCTTCAATCGCACCGAACTTCAAGCCACTGCCACCATGGACTGCGGTACCCGAGGGTTTATTGAGAATGAGTAAGTGATCATCTTCGAAAATGATCCTCTGCTCTAGCTCCGCCACCTTACTCAGCTTTGTGCTTGGGGCAATGTCTTCGGTTTTTTCTTCGACCGTCACCGGCGGAATTCGAACCAAGTCACCCGCTTGCAGTTTGTACTCAGCTTTGACCCGTTTTTTGTTCACTCGTACTTCGCCTTTGCGCAAAATGCGGTAAACCACACTTTTCGGCAGGCTTTTGAGTTGGTTGCGCAAAAAGTTATCAATGCGCTGACCAGCCATGTCGTCATCTATATCGACGAATTGGACTTTCGTTCTAATTTCGCTCATCGGGCTATTCTAACACTCTCATAACCGTGCTTGAAATCACATTTCCTCTGCAATTTAAACGCGGTTTTATCTCAAACAATGAGTCTCAGTTCTGCTACGGATACTTTTTAACCGTGGCATTTGCAAATCTGTATTAAAACCAAACTAATAACTTTAAATACAAGGTGTTATAAAAAACAAATTTTGATTTTTTAGCGTTTTATTATAAAGCAGATTGCTGTGTTTACTGGGTACTGCTATAGTTCACACCTGCAATAAATGATTTGGTTGCATTTTACACAAACCCAATCATCTTAGCGCAAGACGGTAAGTAGCCCGCTAATTTAGCAAAATGCAGCATACGGCGTAAGACATTTTCGACATTAGTAAAATTGTTGCCCTGCTTACTGCTCCATCACGTTTGAGTATCGACCGCTAATGATAGCGGCTTACACGCCAGCGCGTGTAAGACTGAAGTGCCCTGAGAGCATCCCTCCAGCCGGGAGGCTGCAACGACATAAGCCATGGGATCAGGCACCGTGATAGAGAAAAAAGGCAACAATATACAAAAGAATGACAACGAGATTTATCAATGAAAAGAATGTTAATTAACGCAACTCAAAAAGAAGAGTTGCGTGTTGCACTGGTTGATGGCCAGCGACTGTATGATCTAGATATCGAAAGTCCAGGACATGAATCAAAAAAAGCAAATATCTACAAAGGACGTATCACCCGCATCGAACCTAGTCTAGAAGCAGCCTTCGTTGACTACGGTGCAGAAAGACACGGTTTCCTCCCTCTCAAAGAAATTGCCCGCGAATACTTCCCTAACGGTTACACCTATCAAGGTCGTCCAAGCATTAAAGAAGTGCTAAAGGAAGGCCAAGAAGTGATCGTGCAGGTAGAGAAAGAAGAGCGTGGTAGTAAAGGCGCAGCCTTAACCACCTTTATCTCTCTTGCGGGTAGTTATCTTGTATTAATGCCAAACAACCCACGCGCGGGTGGTATTTCTCGACGCATTGAAGGCGACGAGCGTACTGAACTCAAAGCGGCATTGAGCACGCTTGAGCTTCCGCAAGGTATGGGACTGATTGTTCGCACCGCTGGTGTGGGCAAAAGTGCTGAAGAGTTGAAGTGGGACTTGAACGTTCTGCTTAACCATTGGGGTGCGATCAAACAAGCCTCTGATGCGAATCCAGCACCGTTCTTGATTCACCAAGAAAGTAACGTGATTGTCCGAGCGATTCGTGACTATTTGCGCCGCGATATTGGTGAAATCCTGATCGACAGCAACACCATTTACGAACGTGCACTTGAGCACATCCGTTTGGTGCGTCCTGACTTTGTCAATCGTGTGAAAAAGTACGATGGTGAAGTGCCACTGTTTAGCCACTACCAAATTGAAAGCCAGATCGAATCTGCCTTCCAACGCGAAGTGCGCCTGCCTTCAGGCGGTTCTATCGTTATTGACCCAACGGAAGCGTTGACGTCTATCGATATCAACTCGGCACGCGCGACCAAAGGTGGCGACATTGAAGAGACAGCGCTCAACACTAACCTAGAAGCGGCAGATGAGATCGCACGCCAATTGCGTTTACGTGATTTGGGTGGTCTAGTCGTCATCGACTTCATTGATATGACACCGGTGCGTCACCAACGTGAAGTTGAAAACCGTCTTCGTGATGCGGTTCGTATGGACAGAGCGCGCGTGCAAATTGGTCGTATCTCTCGCTTTGGCTTGCTAGAAATGTCTCGCCAACGCCTAAGCCCATCGCTTGCAGAAGCGAGCCACCATATTTGTCCTCGCTGTAGCGGTACAGGCGTGGTGCGTGATAACGAATCACTTGCCCTGTCAGTATTGCGCTTGATTGAAGAAGAAGCACTAAAAGATAACACTGCTCAAGTGTTGGCTGTGGTTCCTGTACCTATCGCTTCTTACTTGTTGAATGAAAAACGTCGCTCGGTGAACCACATCGAACGCATTCAAGAAGTTAAAATTACTGTGGTACCGAACTCTGACATGGAAACCCCTCACTTCGATGTGATTCGTGTACGTGAAGGTGAAGAGTTTGATCTGCTCTCTTATTTGCTACCACAAAAATTGGAAGCGATGAAGGAAGCAGAAGGCCGTGATGTTGCAGAAACAGAAGTAAAACCGAAGAAAATCGAAGAGCCTGCTCTTAAAGGATTTGCCTCGGCAACACCATCTGCACCAACGCCACCACCTGCTGCGCCAAAAGCGGTAGAGAAACCGGTTGAAGAGACTCCGGCTCAACCTGGCGTCGTCGCTCGCCTGTTTAAAGCGCTGGCCGGCTTCTTGTTTGGTTCTAATAGCCAAGCAGAGAAGAAAGAAGAAAAACCAGTCGAAAGCGAGCAGAAAGACAACGCGCGCAACAACAATCGCAACCGTCGTGGTCGCAATGACAATCGCCGTCGTAACAACAATCGTGATGAAAAACGCGATAACCGTGGCGACCGCCGTCGTAATGGCAACCGTGATGACAAGCGTCGCAATAACAACCGCGATGAAGTGGAGGCGACAGAAAACAACGCGACCACTGAGCGTAAGAGCCAGAACCGCAAGCCAAAGCAAGATCGCCGCAATACCAAGCGCGATGATGCCACAAAAGGCAATGCGAAAGTCGCGGAAGAAGGATTGAAGCTTGCCGCTGATGCCCAGCAAACTGAGCCTACCAAAGCGCGTGAAGAGAAAACTGAAAAAGTGAAAGAGCGTCGCCAGCGCCGCAAACTCACCAAACAGGTTCGCGTGAAAGATCAACAAGCTCAGGCCCAAGCCGATGCCAATGCTCAAGAAGCAAAAGCTGAGGCGGTTGTTGAGTCCGTCGAACAGACGAACGACACAGCGAATGAACAAGCTGAACAGCCTAAGCAGCGCCGCAACCGCCGCTCACCGCGTCACTTACGTGCAAGTGGTCAGCGTCGTCGTCGTGGACGTGATCGTCGCCCTAACCCGTTCCGCTTACGTAAAGGCGGTGTCGCGTCACCAGAAATGGCGATGGGTAAAGTGATGCCAAGCTACGGCATTACTAAACCTACTGCGAAGCCTAAAGTGGAAAAAGAGACCACAGAGGTAACAGTGACCCTTGGTGGATTTGCCTGCCCAGAAATGGCAATGGGTAAAGTGATCATTCGTCGCGAGCAACCTGTCCAGGCTCAAGCTGAGACCGTGCCTTCACCAGTGGAAGCCGAAGTGGTGAACGTCACTCCTGAGGCACCTAAAGCGGTCAAAGCCGAAACGGTAGAGGCTCCTGCGCCCGTTGCAGACAAGGTGGTTGAAGAGACCGTCGCGACGGAATCAGCGCCAGCAACACCAGCGGACGTCTCTGAGCCAGTGACCCCAGCTGTTGAACCTGTAGTTGAACAGGCAGAAGTCAAACCAGAACCTAAAGTGGTTAAGCCAGCGACGGCTTCTCCTCTGAAAGGGTTTGCTTCTGCGCCGATGGCTAAAGCCCCTGGCAGCGATGAAATGAAAGAGATTTCAGTGGTCGCCGCGCCTCTTCGTCAAGAGCGCTATCAGCCTAAAGGAGCCGGCAGTCAAGTCGCGCGCAACCAGGCAAGCGCAGCGATGGCAAAGCCACAAGGTTACTAATACAACCTTAATCCCTCAGTAAAACAGCCCCTTTTTGGGGCTGTTTTTTCTCTGATACACCCTCACTGTGTCACACGCCACATGCTACACTCTAGTCATTATTGAACTTAATCACACTTTTAGGTAGCATTCGCGGTCTCGAACTGAATTAACGTTTTAGCAACCCTTTCGATACCCATATCAAAAGTATCATCGCATTTTGCGCACTATGACGTCATTCAGACTAGGCCTAACTCATGAGCAGAACAAAATAAGTATGTTTGAATTTCCTCAATTTTCTAAGCACTCGGTGAAAAACGATGTGCTCTCTGGCCTAACGGTCGCCCTGGCTTTAGTCCCAGAAGCCGTCGCTTTCGCGTTTGTCGCCGGCGTTGACCCTATGGTTGGCCTTTACGCCGCCTTTATTGTTGGTTTAATTACGTCCATTTTTGGCGGTCGTCCAGGTATGATTTCAGGCGCGACGGGTGCCATGGCCGTGGTTATGGTTTCACTGGTTGCCAGTCATGGCGTACAGTATTTATTCGCTGCTATCATGCTTGCCGGCATCTTACAAGTCGCCGCGGGTATCTTTAAGCTGGGTAAATTTATTCGCATTGTACCTCACCCTGTGATGATCGGATTTGTGAATGGATTGGCGATCGTCATCTTCCTCGCTCAGTTAGGTCAATTTAAAGCCCCGGATATCAACGGTATGCTAACTTGGCTACCACAAGGTCAAATGATGCTGATGTTGGGCTTAGTTGCACTGACCATGGCCATCATCCATTTCTTGCCTAAAATCACTACAGCAGTGCCCTCTTCGCTCGTGGCTATCGTGACCGTCACCGCTTTGGTGGTGGGTTTAGACCTCGAAACACGTACCGTGGTTGACTTTCTTCGTACCATGTCTGGTGATGATGCTGCGACACTGGCGGGCTCACTGCCCACCTTCTCCATTCCTATGGTGCCGTTTACCCTTGAGACTCTGCAAATCATCCTGCCCTACGCCATCATTTTAGCAGCGATTGGCCTAATCGAATCGCTATTAACCCTGACGGTACTCGATGAAATGACCAATACTCGCGGTCAATCTAACCGTGAATGTATCGGCCAAGGTATGGCGAACATGACTTGCTCGGTCTTTGGCGCGATGGGTGGTTGTGCCATGATTGGTCAATCGATGATTAACGTCAATTCGGGTGGTCGTGGGCGCCTTTCCGGTATTGTTGCCGCAGTTGCCTTGCTGATGTTTATTTTATTTGCATCGGCTCTGATTGAGATGATTCCGCTGGCGGCTCTGGTTGGCGTCATGTTTATGGTTGTGATCGGTACCTTTGAATGGGCGACCTTCAAACTAGCACGCCGCGTACCAAAACAAGATTTCTTCGTGATTGTTCTCGTCACTGTGGTCACGGTATTGACTGACCTTGCCGTCGCCGTTGCGGTCGGTGTGATCGCGTCGGCCTTGATGTTTGCTTGGCAGCACGCCAAACACATTTATGCTGATACGCGCATCAATGACGAGGGGTCAAAAGAGTACAAGATTCATGGTCCGGTGTTTTTTGGCTCTACCGCCAACTTCCTCGAGTTGTTTAACGCACCAGATGATCCAAGTGATGTGATCGTCGATTTTGCCGACTCTCGCGTCACCGACCACTCAGCGATTGAGGCCATTGAAACCTTGGCGGATCGCTACGCGACCGTCGGTAAGACATTGCACCTGCGCCACCTCAGCCCAGACTGCCGTAAGCTGCTACATAAAGCCGGTAGCTTAGTGGAAATCAATGTCAAAGAAGACCCAAGCTACAAGGTGGCCACCGACGTCTTAGCAGGCTAACGGTCCGCTTTTTGTCGATAGCATTCAAACAGTAAGGGCTTCCACTTGGAAGCCCTTTTTATTAACCGCGATGATTACAGCAGTTGATTCAACTTGTCGCCCACTAACGACTTACGCCATCCTTGCATAACGTCCGGTAAGGCCGCAGGATCTCGGTCTTTTTTCCACACCCAAGTGATGATCTGATTGAGCTGTTTTTTTGAGGCAATGAATTCAGTCGCCAGACCTGAGCTTTGTCCAGCGTGCTTAACTTCATCCTTTAGACGTTTAAACACCTGCTTGTAGCCTGGTAAATCCATCAAACGTTCAATTTTCTCTGGGTACTCGTCGACTGGCGTCATTTGGGCTTCTTTCACCAACGAAATGAGTCGCGTAGCATGACGTTGCACGGATCTTGGGTCCATGCCTTCTTGCTCCATACGCTGCTTGTTTTGCAAACCCAGTCTCGCGACGTTGAGCAAATCATTTTCTTTAAACACAAAGTTTAACGCTAAGTCACGACGCAGCGCTTCTTTATAACGCCAAGTGGCCAGAGGCTTCAATATGGCCAGCTCTTTAGGTTTCAGTTGCCATGCGCCCTTGATGTCTAAATAAGCGTTAGCTGGATCGATACTTTTGATTCGCTTTGCGGCCAGCATTTCGCTCTCCTGCTGCGCTGCGTCCCACCAGCCTGCTTGAGTCACTGCATCAAGCAGTTTTTCATACAGTGGCAAGAGGTAGAACACGTCTGCCGCCGCGTAGTCGAGTTGCTTATCTGAGAGTGGACGAGCTAACCAATCGGTGCGTGATTCACTTTTATCGAGCTCTACACCTAAGTAGTGATCAACCAGGGCAGCAAAGCCGGTTGACAGGCCATAGCCGAGAAACGCCGCCATCACTTGCGTGTCTACCATGGGAAACGGCAAGCAATCGAAGCTATTGTTAAACACTTCTAAATCTTCACCACAGGCGTGGAGCACTTTCAGCACCGAGCTGTCTTTGAGCAGAGCCACAAACTCACTCATGTCATCAATCACGGTTGGATCGATTAATGAGAGCTGCTCGCCATCGAACAGTTGTATCAGCCCTAGCTGCGGGTAGAAGGTGCGCGTTCTGACAAACTCGGTATCGAGCATCACTACATCCACCTGGCGTGCTTGCTGGCAGATAGCGTTTAGTTGTTGGGTATCGGTAATGATTTGGTAATTCACAAAGGTCTCGCTACGCCTATAGAGTGGCGTTCTAGTTGCGGCACATAAAAAATGCCGACCATGGTTATGTCGGCATTCTAACATCAAAGCTTACGATCTGCTTAGCGAGTTTAGCTGTCGTGCTTGGCCAGATTCGCTTCGTTTTCCTCTCGCAGAACGCGACGTAAAATCTTACCAACGTTGGTTTTAGGTAAGTCTTCTCTGAACTCAACCAATTTTGGCACTTTATAGCCGGTCAGATGCTTACGACAGTGAGCAATCACTTCCTCTTTGGTGAGGCTTGGATCTCGCTTGACAACGTACACTTTGACCACTTCACCAGAGACATCGTGAGATTGACCGATTGCCGCCACTTCCAGCACCTTGCCATGCAGAGCAACCACATCTTCAATCTCATTCGGGTAGACGTTGAAACCGGAGACCAGAATCATGTCTTTTTTACGATCGACAATGTAAATCATGCCGTGCTCATCGAATTTGACGATGTCACCCGTTGATAACCAACCTTCGCTGTTGATCACCTCTTTAGTCGCTTCCGGACGCTGCCAGTAACCTTGCATCACTTGAGGGCCGCGTACTTGCAGCTCTCCAACCTCGGTGGTTGGTAATACCTGTCCGGCATCATCCACAATACGCACTTCCGTTGAAGGAACAGGCAATCCAATCGCACCTGTGTAGTCTTTCAAATCGTAAGGGTTTCCCGTTACTAGCGGCGAGCATTCAGTCAGACCATAGCCTTCAAGTAAGTGAATGCCCGTTGTCTTCTTCCATTGGTCGGCAACCGCGCGCTGCACCGCCATGCCACCACCAACGGCGAGCTTAAGCTTGCTGAAATCAAGTTCGTGGAAATCTTCATTGCTCACCAAGGCATTGAACAAGGTGTTCACCCCAGTGATCGCGGTGAAAGGGTGCTTTTGCAACTCTTTGACAAAACCTGGAATGTCTCTTGGGTTGGTGATCAACAGGTTCTGGCACCCCAGTTCAACAAACAGCAAACAGTTCACCGTCAGAGCGAATACGTGATACAGCGGCAGCGCTGTTACCACTAATTCACGCCCTTCTGTCAAGACAGGGCCGTAAGCACCTTTCGCCTGCAAAACGTTAGCAATCATATTGCGGTGGGTTAGGATTGCGCCTTTCGCCACCCCTGTAGTCCCGCCTGTATATTGCAAGAATGCAATGTCATCTCCCGACATAAACGGCTTCACGTACTGTAGACGACGGCCTTTGTGGAGGGCTTTGCGCATCGAGATCGCCCCAGGTAAGTCATATTTTGGCACCATGCCTTTGACGTACTTCACGACAAAATCGACCAAGGTACCTTTCGCTCGAGGCAGCATTTGCCCAAGGCTCGTCAACACCACGTGCTTAACAGGCGTGTTCTCCACCACTTGCTCAAGCGTACTGGCAAAGTTGGAGACAATCACAATCGCTTTGGCACCAGAGTCATTGAGCTGATGCTCCAACTCACGTGGCGTGTAAAGCGGGTTAACGTTGACGGCGATCAGCCCAGCTCGCAATACACCAAACAGGGCGACCGGATATTGCAGCAAGTTTGGCATCATCAACGCGACGCGATCACCCTTTTGCAACTTAAGATCGTTTTGTAGATAGGCGGCAAACGCTCGGCTGCGTTCCTCCAATTTACGGAAGGTCATCACCGACCCCATATTCACAAAAGCAGGTTGATCCGCGTATTTTTGTACGGACTGCTCAAACATCTCAACCAGAGATGGATACTGGTCCGGGTTAATGTGCTCAGGTACATCGCTTGGATAGCGTGACAACCAAGGTTTATCCACGTTAATACTCCTCGAAAAAACAGCGTGCGCGCGCCGATATCGTTATGTTGTTATTGGCCTATTACAGCACAGGCGCAGCGCCCGCGCACGGAAGACTCAAACACTTGTTTAAATTTTGTTAACTAAGCCAAAAATTAGGTCAGATACTCTAGAAGGATGCTCTAAATGGCAGTGATGTCCGCCCGAGATAGTGACAAACTCGCGCACCGGATTTGCCTCTGACGTCATAGGCTTCAAATGAGAAAAGCCTTGCTCTCCCAGCACAATGATCTGAGGGCAGACTATCGCATCGCGGATCGCTTGAGCATGCTGATGAGACATCCGGTAGAGGGAATCACTTTGCAAAGCGGTGTCATGGCGCCAAGCCCAGCCCTGTTCGGTTTGCTTAATTCCACGCAGCACAATCGGTGCAATTTGTGCCTCCGTCAGCGAGTTGACCGAGGCACGCCGGGCTATCGCCTCGTCCGCTGAGCTCATCAAACGCACAGGTTTACGACGAATACGTTGGCGGCTCAGTACCCCTTGACGCAATCTTGTGACCGCACACTCCGGCGTCTCCGCAAGCGGCCCATCGCCTTCAATCTGGACTAATCCAGCCACCTGTTCTGGAAACGCGGCACTATAGCAACTTGCGATCAAAGCACCAAGCGAATGTCCAACCAATACGGTTCTGTTTGGCGATAACTTAGCCAAAACTTGGTAAACATCGTCGATATAGTCATGAAACGAATAGAAATGAGGAGAGGCTTTATGAAATGAGTGCCCATGTCCAGGCAAGTCTACGGCGCACAAGTGGGCCTGAGGTAACTGATGCGCTAGTGCTATCATTACAGTAGTGAAACTGGCGGCGTTGTCTAACCAACCGTGCAAAAAAACGACCGAGACATCGGCCGTTTGTTTATCTCCTAGCTCAAGGGTGGCGACCTTGCCGCCGTCAATCTGGTAGTGGCAATGTTCAAACGTCATTTGACTTCCTGAATCACGCGCCCTTCTCTTGGTCGGTACCCCACATCACGACAGTAGTAGCCTCGGCAAGGGAACATATAGCTGCCAAAGTCATCCACAATCACGCGCTCTTCGATACGCCACAAGTGAAGGGTCGCTTGTTTCATCACAGGAAACTGATGTAAGTAATCACCTACTTTACCCTCTTCGACACCCGCAGATTGCCCCAGCGTCGTGATCAAGCGTCCTTGAGCTAAGCTAACAGGGTCCACAAAACCGGGCACATAGGCGACGTAGCGACCGTTGGGCTCTTGCGTGATGTCAGGCTTGCCACTACTTGAGATAGGCAGATTGACTATTTCTATCCGCGTTTGTGAATCCAGATTCTTCACGTCGGCAATCACGCCGCCAAGGCGCACAGGGTGAGATTGTGAGGCATCCCACTGTGCGTAATCTGTCACGAGCGCAGGGTCGTCATTCACTAGCTGTGTGGGCAGTGTGCTGCATGCCGTCATGAGAAACGTAGTCGCAAAAAGGAGTAGTGCTGATTTCATCGGAGACTCTTTATCGGAAAAAGGAAAGTGTGCTAGATATAGAGATCGACACCAAGCATCTGCGAGAGTTCATCTCGCTTCACCTGATGCATCACAGTCATATACTCTTCCATCGCTTTACGGCTCTTGCCTTCTGGAAGATCATATTGAACCTTCGCCCGTTCGACGTCAGATTCTGTGATGGGGCGAATAGTATTCGCAACGGCGTTTGCCACCTTGGTCGGCTGCGAAACCTCGTTACCCTTGCTTTGCTTGTTTACCCCCTGTTTTTTATTAGCTTTGTTCGCGCGATTCGGTCCGGGGACCGAAGGGGGTAAACCGTTTATAGACACCATACTATTCACTCATTCCGCTGTACGCTCACTGGGCAATATTATTCACGCCCAGGAAGCTTTTTCCATGCAACCGTATCGCGAAGATAAACAGGGCTGGCCTCTTCTGCACTGACACTGCGTCCCTCTCGCCACGCTTGTTCGGCCAAGATCACCATATCCTGCGCGTCTGGGAAGAGCAGATCACCCGCTTTCAGCGTTAATGGGAGTTCCGCCAGCGGCGCTTGATAGGTTTGCCACCCCGTCCCTGCCGTATGCCAGCACTGCGCATCAGAAGGCGTGCGTTGAACGAGCTCATCGGGAGCAATCACGCACTCTTCATCCACATTGGCCCAACTGCCATCTTCTTGACGCTGAAAACGTCCCCAATACACTTCACTCATACGAGCATCAATGGCGCACGCAACTTGCTCCGCTTGGTGGAGACGGTAGCTACCTTGAGCCATCGCGGCGAGTGTCGACACACCAATCATGGGCAGATCCGCACCAAACGCTAAACCTTGGGCAATACCAATGCCAATACGTACGCCAGTAAAACTACCCGGGCCTTGACCAAAGGCTAACGCGTCTAAATCTTGTAGCGTAAGCCCGGCTTCTTTTAGCACTTCATCGACCATAGGAAGAATCTTCTTGGTGTGATCACGCGGGGCGACTTCACTGCGAACAAACACTTTGTCGAAGGCTAATAGGGCCACAGAGCAGTTCTCTGTAGCGGTATCTAGGGCAAGAATTTTTGCGCTCATGAGGTTCTCTAAATCTAATTTCATTAATCTTTATTGGGCTGGAGGAACTGCTTTATCGCTTCAATATCCCGTGTACGAGGAATTGGAGGTAAACTGGCTAAGAACACGCCACCGTAATCACGTGTTACTAATCGATTATCACAAATGATTAGCGCTCCCTTGTCCGTTTTATCACGAATCAATCGCCCTACGCCCTGCTTTAAGGTAATCACCGCATCAGGAATTTGTACCTGTGCAAACGGGTCTCCCCCTTTTAACTGACAATCCTCAATACGTGCTTTAAGCAATGGGTCATCGGGCGCGGTAAACGGCAGTTTGTCGATAATAACACAGCTCAGCGCGTCGCCTCTAACATCTATCCCTTCCCAAAAGGCCCCTGTCGCCACCAGCAGTGCATTACCCAACTCCATAAACTCCGCCAAGGTCTTTTGCTTACTGGTCTCACCTTGCATAAGAACCGGGACATTCAGTACCGCGCGAAACCGCTCAGTCAACTCTCGCATCATCGAATGGGAGGTACACAAGAAAAAGCAGCGACCTTGGTTTTGTTCAATGACAGGCGCGAGTAAAGCAACCAGTTTGTCTGGTAAACCCGCCGAATTTGGCTCAGGAAGATAACGGGGCACGCAAAGTCTCGCCTGCTGTTGGTAATCAAATGGGCTAGGTAGCGACATCTGCTGAGTGGGCTGTATACCCAAACGCGACGTGAAGTGAGCAAAATCTTGATTGACCGCTAACGTTGCAGAGGTAAATACCCACGCACCAGGTTTGAGCGTCATTTGTTCATGGAACTTATCCGCCACACTCAAGGGCGTAATGTGCAAACTGAAATGACGAGGCGTCGTGTCATACCAGTAGGAGTAGCCCGTGATTGAGATATCACACACGCGCTCCAAGCGCGCTTTGATGGTACTCGCTCGCTCAAAAGCGCTATCTAGCAACTGGCTGCGGCCAAGGGCTAATTTCAACACTTCAACGGTAAAATCAAGGCTCTCTTCAAGACGGTTTAACTCTCGAGCGATCGACGGTGATTTGATCGCTTCGCGCCAATTGCCACGAAACCCAGGTTCACCCAGAGTAATGCGCAGATCCATCGCACATTGACCCAGTTTTTCCGCTACCTTCTGCAGTTGACGCATGTCTTTTGCTTCGGTGCGATAGGCGATCTCTATATCCTTGCACAGCTCCTGTATTTGGCGGCTGGATAATGACTGACCAAAATACTGGCTAGCAATATCCGGCAGTTGGTGTGCCTCGTCAAAAATAAACACGTCCGATTCTGGGATCAGTTCACCAAACCCCGTCTCTTTAATGGCTAAATCGGCCAAAAAGAGGTGATGATTGACGACAACCACATCCGCTTCCATCGCTTTTTTACGCGCTTTGAGTACAAAACAGTCTTGGTAGCTAGGGCACTCTTTTCCCAAGCAGTTATCGTTGGTGGACGTAATGGTCGGAATCACAGGGCTGTCTTCCGCAATCGCATCACAATCGCCCAAGTCTCCGGTTTTTGTCTCTGAAGACCAGCTGCGCACTTTGACCAACTGACTGAGTAAGGTCGGATCCGAACTTTGATGGTGACTCTCGAGCATTTGTCGGCTTAGACGATCTAGACAGAGATAGTTTGCACGACCTTTCAGCAAGGCCACTTGTCCGTAAAACCCGAGCGCTTCGACCATCAGTGGTAGATCGCGGTGGTAGAGCTGCTCTTGTAAGTTCTTTGAGCCAGTACTGATTACGGTTTTCTTGCCGCTTTGCAGCGCGGGCACCAAGTAGGCGAACGTTTTTCCGGTTCCCGTTCCCGCTTCAACCACGAGCTGCGAACCATCTTGAATCGCTTGATGCACCGCCTCTGCCATATCTAACTGTGCTTGGCGAGGCTGAAAGCCTGGGATGGCCTTGCCCAAGGCGCCATCTTGAGTGAAGGTTTTTGCAATCATTCGACAATACGATAAGAGGGGTTACTGGAGATTATGTCAGTTTTTTAAAAAGGGCGCGAATGTGTTTCGCGCCCTAAGTTGGTAGATAAGCAAGTAGAGAGGTGACGAGTGGATTAGCGTTTGTTGAGGTAACGCGCTAACCACGCAGGACCGGAAAATCCAGTGTGCTGATCAAGCATGGCTCTGGCCGCTTCGCTTGGCGACGCTTTGCTTTCCCACATTTCTCCTAAAATTTGTTCATCAATTTCATGATCACCGAGCAGCGCATGAACACGCTCAGAATACAGTTTGCGGGCGAGGAGTTCTTTATCCATACATACCACCTTAAACAACTCTTTGAGAGTAGAATGAGTCAACCTTGAGCTTATTCGTATTGCCCGAACAGTGCGCCCTCATTTCACTGGCCTGCGACCTTCATTGACGATACAGAGAAGCAGATAATCAATTAACTCAGATTAATTGTTGAAACCAATCTGATATTAGTTTAATTGTAGCTTCAATATTGCGTGTGGCTTCACCGTTCGAAGCGGCGCAAAAATTTTACTTTTAAAAAAAAATAATTCTCGGAAGTATCGACTTAATGGAAAAGAAAACACTACTGACGCACTGTACAGACGCTGCGGGCCTGATTTCTAAAATCACTAACATCTGTTATAAGCATCAACTCAACATCATTCACAACAACGAATTTGTCGACAATACCAGCGGCCACTTCTTCATGCGTACCGAATTGGAAGGCTACTTTAATGATCAAACCTTGTTGGCCGATCTAGACCAAGCGCTACCTGCCGGTACGAAACGTAAATTGATTGGCTCTGAGCGCAAACGCATTGTCATTTTGGTCACCAAAGAAGCGCACTGCTTGGGTGATATTCTGATGAAAAATTACGATGGTAGCCTAGATGTTGAGATTGCGGCCGTGGTCGGTAACTACGACAACCTGCAAAGCCTGACAGAAAAGTTTGATATTCCTTATCACTGCGTCTCTCACGAAGGGTTAAACCGTGAAGAGCATGAGCAGAAAATGCTGGAAGTGATTGAGCAGTATGAACCGCACTACTTAGTGCTCGCGAAATACATGCGCGTTCTTACTCCCTCTTTTGTCGAAAAGTACAATCACAAGATCATCAATATTCACCACAGCTTCTTGCCAGCGTTTATTGGCGCGAAACCTTATCAGCAAGCGTATGAGCGTGGTGTCAAAATCATCGGAGCAACGGCGCATTTTGTCACCAACGACCTCGATGAAGGCCCGATCATTAAGCAGGACGTGATTCCAGTTGATCATAACTTCAACGCCCAAGATATGGCGCAAGCAGGTCGCGATGTGGAGAAAAACGTTCTCAGCAAAGCGCTAACCAAAGTCCTTAATGACCATGTGTTTGTCTACGGAAACAAGACGGTCATTTTGTAACGCTTTCTCAGTAGGAATAAAAAACGCCAGATGGAGCGACTCCATCTGGCGTTTTCTATTGAACACATTAGAGCTTAATCGCCAGCTCGACCCCTTGTTTAATTGCGCGCACCGCATCCAACTCACCGGCATAATCCGCACCGCCAATCACATGCAGTTTGTCGCCAAACTTCTCCCACTCATTCTCAAACGGACGAACGGATTCTTGGCCCGCGCAGATGATCACTTTGTCGGCCTCGAGTAACTGCTTTTGTTCATCAATCGCAATGTGCAGGCCTTGGTCGTCAATCTTCTCGTAACTCACCCCACCGAGCAGGTGAACCCCACGTTTTTCCAGTGTGCGCTTATGAATCCAACCTGTGGTTTTTCCCGGACCTTTGCCGACACGCCCTTTACGACGTTGCAATACCCACACGGTTTTATCGCTGAGCGAATCTGGGTAAGGGAACAAGCCGCCCGGATGTGAAATCGCTTTGTCGATACCCCACTCATGCAGCCAATCGTCAAGATTGTGTCCTTGAGGCTCGGTGAGCATGGTGGCAACGTCGACGCCAATGCCGCCGGCTCCCACAATCGCCACCTTGTCACCAACGTAGGTTTTTTCGCGAATTAGAGTTTGGTAATCCACCACTTTCTCTTGGTTATCAATCCCCTCAATAGTCACTTTACGAGGTTCAACACCACTGGCCATGACCACTTCATCGTACTCCGCCAATAGATCGAAATTCGCTTCTGTCTCTAAATGGAGTTTGACGCCCGTTTCATCAATGCGGTTAGCAAAATAGCGGATGGTTTCACGAAACTCTTCCTTACCCGGGATCTGCATGGCAAGACGGAACTGACCACCGATACGGTCACTGCGTTCAAACAAATCCACTTGATGGCCTCGCTCGGCCAAAGTCGTGGCACACGCCAGGCCAGCAGGACCTGCGCCCACCACGGCAATGTTTTTCGCCTTCTGCACCGGCGAGACAATCCACTCTTCCTCACGACAGGCGAGCGGGTTGACTAAGCAGCTTGCACGTTTACCTTTGAAGACATTGTCCAGACAGGCTTGGTTACAACCGATGCAGGTGTTGATGAGCTTCGCCTTGTCCTGCTCGGCTTTGGCGACGAAATATGGGTCTGCTAAGAATGGACGCGCCATCGAGACCATATCCGCATGGCCGCTCTCTAAGATTCGCTCCGCTTCATCGGGCATATTGATTCGGTTACACGTCACAATCGGCACATTGACATGCGGTTTCACTTTCTCGGTCACCCACGTAAACGCGCCTCGCGGGACTTGCGTCGCAATGGTTGGAATCCGCGCTTCATGCCAGCCGATGCCGGTATTGATGATGGTGACCCCAGCCGCTTCTAGCGCTTTGGCAAGCATCACCACTTCATCAAATGTGCTGCCCTCTTCCACCAGATCCAGCATCGATAGACGGAAAATGATAATGAATTCTTCGCCAACCGCTTTTCGAATGGCTTTGACGATCTCTAGGGGAAAACGCATACGATTTTCGTAACTACCGCCCCAATCGTCGTAGCGCATATTGGTTCGTTTACAGATGAACTGGTTAATGAGATAACCTTCCGACCCCATCACTTCCACGCCATCATATCCTGCCAACTGAGCTAACTGCGCACTGTTTGCAAACGCGTCGATGGTTTTCTTGATTTGACGAGTACTCATCTCACTCGGTGCAAAACGCGCAATGGGCGCTTTGATGGAAGAAGCACTTTGGGAGAAGGGGTGCATTGCATAGCGACCTGCGTGCAACAGTTGCAACGCAATCTTGCTGCCATGTTGGTGGACCGCTTCAGTCACGACCTTGTGTGCTTGTGCATGTTTCGGCTTACTGAATTCAGCCGAAAATGGATGAAGACGACCGCGTAAATTGGGCGAAAAGCCACCCGTCACAATTAAACCGACACCGCCTTTGGCACGTTCAGCGTAGAAAGCGGCAAGTTTTCCAAGGCCTTCTTTCTGTTCTTCAAGGCCGGTGTGCATAGAGCCCATCAAGACACGGTTTCGAATCTGAGTAAAGCCGAGATCTAAGGGCTTAAGTAGGTTTGGGTACATGGCAGACATCACTATACTGTTTATTATTGTGGTCTGACCACGATATGAGCTTCTTTATAAAAAATCAAACAGGCGTTTACATTTTTGTAACACCGATCAATCTTACAGTTGTTCCACTCCACGAGTTTCAGTAGGATGGAGGGTGTCCGGACATCTAGGGTAACCCCATCACCTGCGTTGACCTCGCAGCGGAGATAGAATGAAAAAAATATTCAAAATCATAGGGATGATTTTCAAGGGAATGTGGAAACTGCTCACCTTCCTACGCATCGCCCTAACCAATCTGATCTTTTTGGCGAGCATCGCTGTTATCTACTTCCTCTACACCGCTACGGATGCCCCGCCGCCATCGGTGCCAAAAGAATCCGCACTCGTGCTTAACCTCTCTGGCCCGATTGTTGAGCAGCCTCGCTACATCAACGCGATGGACTCTTTGACCGGCTCCCTATTTGGCCAAGAGATGCCAAGAGAGAATGTCCTGTTTGAGCTGGTGGACACCATTCGCCACGCCAAAGACGACAACAGCATCAGCGGCCTAGTGCTCGCGCTGCGTGACATGCCGGAAACCAATCTCACGAAACTGCGTTACATCGCCAAAGCCTTGAATGAGTTCAAAGCATCGGGCAAGCCCATCTATGCGGTCGGGGACATCTACAACCAAAGCCAGTACTACCTCGCCAGCTACGCGGATAAAATTTATCTTGCCCCGGATGGCGCTGTGATGCTCAAAGGCTACAGCGCGTACTCGCTGTACTACAAAACCTTGCTCGAAAAGCTGGATGTCAGCACGCACGTTTTCCGTGTCGGCAGCTATAAATCGGCTGTGGAACCGTTTCTGCGTGATGATATGTCCGATGAAGCGCGTGAATCCGCGTCACGTTGGCTCGGTCAACTGTGGGGTGCGTACGTTGACGATGTGGCGACCAACCGCCAAATCAGTGCAGAAAAACTCAATCCAGATATGGATAGCTTCCTAACACTGCTTGAGCAATACCAAGGTGATTTAGCGGCGCTCTCTAAAGGATTAGGCTTGGTGGATCAACTAGCGACGCGCCAACAAGTGCGCAGCGAACTGATCGACGTGTTTGGCAGTGATGGTGATGATAGCTACAACTACATCACTTACTATGAATACTTACCGACCATGCGTATGCCGCTAAACCTTGCGCAAGATGATATTGCCGTCGTGGTGGCAAGCGGCGCGATCATGGACGGCTCACAGCCGCGTGGTACCGTCGGTGGCGACACCACTGCTGCCTTACTTCGTCAAGCGCGCAGCGATGACAAGGTGAAAGCGGTCGTGTTGCGCGTTGACAGCCCCGGAGGCAGCGCCTTCGCCTCAGAAGTAATTCGCAATGAAGTCGAAGCGCTACGCGCGGCGGGCAAGCCTGTGGTGGTGTCGATGTCGAGCCTAGCGGCCTCTGGCGGTTACTGGATATCAATGAGCGCCGACAGCATTGTGGCGCAGCCAACGACGCTCACAGGGTCAATTGGTATCTTCAGTGTTATCACGACATTTGAAAAAGGGCTCAACAAACTCGGCATTTATACCGATGGCGTTGGCACATCACCCTTTTCTGATGTCGGTGTGACCACCGGTTTGTCAGACGGCGCCTCGCAAGCCATTCAGATGGGTATCGAGCATGGCTACCATCGCTTTGTCGGCTTGGTCAGCGACGCTCGAGATATTCCGCGCAAAGATATGGACGCGCTGGCACAAGGTCGCGTTTGGACAGGTCAAGACGCCCTAAACCTAGGCCTTATCGACAAAATTGGTGATTTTGACGATGCGATTGCACTCGCGGCTGAGCTTGCCAACGTCGAGGACTACAACATTTACTGGGTTGAAGAGCCACTCTCGCCAGCGCAGCAGTTCTTGCAAGAGCTTATCAACCAAGTGGAAGTGCGCGTTGGCTTAGACGTAAGCGCGCTGCTACCCGCCTCACTCTCTCCCGTGATTCATCAATTGAGTAGTGATGCCGACCTATTGCAAAGCTTCAATGATCCTAAAGGTCACTATGCGTTTTGCTTGAACTGCCAAGTGCAATAGGACAAGCACTCCTCTGACCTAGGGCATGACAGCGCCACTCACGCTGCCATGCCCTTTTTTCTGCGAGTAATTGATATATAATCGCGCACACTTCCCTACATACGGTTTCTGAGTCATGGCTAGAAAACATATCTACATCGCCTACACAGGCGGAACAATTGGCATGAAAAAGTCACACGATCACGGTTACGTGCCGGTGGCTGGATTTATGGAAAAACAGCTCGCAAGTATGCCGGAGTTCCACCGCCCAGAAATGCCTGAATACACCATTCACGAATACGACCCGCTGATTGATTCGTCCGACATGACCCCGGCCGACTGGCAACAAATTGCTGACGACATCCGTGATAACTACGACAAGTACGACGGTTTTGTCATTCTTCACGGCACGGACACCATGGCGTACACCGCCTCCGCGCTCTCCTTCATGCTGGAGAACTTAGGTAAACCCGTGATTGTGACAGGCTCACAAATTCCACTGGCAGAACTGCGCTCTGACGGCCAAGCGAATTTGCTCAATGCCCTGCACATCGCTGCTAACTACCCCATCAACGAAGTGACGCTGTTTTTTAACAACAAACTGATGCGCGGTAACCGAAGCACAAAATCTCATGCCGACGGCTTTAATGCTTTTACATCACCCAACTTACCTCCGCTGTTGGAAGCAGGTATTAATATTCAAGTGAGCAAAGATGTCACGGTAGGCCAAATGCCAAACGGCGAGTTTAAAGTGCATGATATTACCCCTCAGCCGATTGGCGTCATTACCATGTACCCTGGCATCTCGCATGAAGTCATTCGCAACACCCTGCTACAACCTGTGAATGCGATGATTCTGCTGACTTTTGGTGTTGGCAACGCGCCGCAAAACCCACAGCTTCTGGCTCATCTTCAAGAGGCGTCTGAACGCGGTGTGATCGTCGTGAACTTAACCCAGTGTTTGGCGGGTAAAGTCAACATGGGTGGTTACGCAACAGGCTGCGCCTTGGCTGAAGCGGGCGTGATCAGCGGCTTTGATATGACGCGCGAAGCGGCGCTGGCCAAACTGCATTATTTGCTCAGCCAAAACCTCTCTTACGATGAGGTAAAAGTGCAAATGCAACAGGTGCTGCGAGGCGAGATGACGCTCTAGTCCGATGTGACTCAAGTCGAATCATAAAAAAGGGGCTGATGTACAACATCAGCCCCTTTTTTATTTCAACGATGATGACACCGATAGGTCATTAACCGATGTGCGTCGCGCCGCCCATGTAAGGTTGCAGCACAGCAGGAATCTCAATGCGGCCATCGGCTTGTTGATTGTTCTCAAGAATCGCTACCATAGTACGACCCACCGCGAGGCCAGAGCCATTAAGTGTGTGGACCAACTCAGGCTTCTTCTCGCCTTTACGACGGAAACGCGCCTGCATACGACGAGCTTGGAAATCCCACATGTTTGAACAAGATGAAATTTCACGGTAGGTCTGCTGGGCCGGTACCCAGACTTCCAAATCGTAAGTCTTACGCGCACCAAAGCCCATGTCACCGGTACATAGCACCACTTTACGGTATGGAAGCTCAAGCAGTTGCAAGACTTTCTCAGCATGACCCGTTAGCTCTTCCAGTGCATCCATTGAATCTTCTGGTTTGGTGATTTGAACCAGCTCAACTTTGTCAAATTGGTGCATACGAATCAAACCGCGCGTGTCACGTCCATACGATCCTGCTTCAGAGCGGAAACAAGGCGTGTGAGCCGTCATCTTTAGAGGCAAATCGGCTTCATCAGAGATGGTGTCACGCACCATGTTGGTCACTGGTACTTCTGCGGTAGGAATCAATGAAAGACGACGCAGCTCTTCGTCGCTGGCTTTCTCTTCGAGCGGCTCGGTATGGAACAAGTCTTTACCAAACTTAGGTAGTTGTCCCGTGCCAAACAAGCTGTCAGAGTTAACAAGGTAAGGCACGTACATTTCCGTGTAGCCGTGCTGCTCGGTGTGCAAGTCCAGCATGAACTGTGCGATCGCACGGTGAAGGCGAGCAAACTGGCCTTTCATGACAATAAAGCGCGCGCCGGTGATCTTGGTGGCGCTAGCAAAATCAAGACCGCCTGCTATCTCACCTAAATCGACGTGATCTTTCACTTCGAAGTCGTAAGTTTTAGGTTCACCCCAACGTGAGATTTCCACGTTGTCGTTTTCGTCTTTACCGTCTGGCACATCCTCTGCTGGCAAGTTAGGCACAGATAACGTAATGTCATCGAGCTTAGCCATTATCACGTCCAGTTCCGCTTTTTTCGCGTCTAGATCGCTACCAAGAGAACCGATTTGCTTTTTGATCTCTTCTGCGCCGGCTTTGTCACCTTTCGCCATCAATTGACCGATCTGCTTGGAGATGGAGTTACGAGTGGATTGTAAATTTTCAACTTCGACTTGAATCGACTTGCGTTGCTCTTCAAGTGTGCGGATTGTCTCAACGTCAAGGGTAAAGCCTCGGCGCGCTAGTTTTGCAGCTGTGTCATCCAGCTCTGTACGAAGTAATTTAGAATCCAGCATTGTTAACCCTATGCTTATCAATAATGTGCTTTAAGAATGTGCGTTTCTGATTTTGGCCTGCCACTGTGGTGCTTGGTCAAAACCATAACCGAATAAATGTATCTAAAATAGGCGCTTATTCATAGCGCTTTTGTGGGCTTTTTGCGTCTAAACTAGCCAAGTAATCTAACTTTTCGCCAATTTTCGTTTCTAAGCCACGATTGGTCGGCTGATAGTATCGCGTTTCACTCATTTCTGGTGGCAAGTAGCGCTCGCCTGCGGCGTAGGCACCTGGCTCATCATGCGCGTAGCGATACTCCGCGCCATAACCCAAATCTTTCATCAAGCTAGTGGGTGCGTTACGTAAATGGACAGGCACTTCGTACTCAGGCAGATTGTGTGCATCGGCCAAAGCTTGTTTCCAGGCACTATAAACCGCGTTACTCTTTGGCGCACAAGCGAGGTACACCACCGCTTGCGCGATCGCTCGCTCACCTTCGGCAGGCCCGACTCTGGTAAAGCAATCCCAAGCCGATAGCGCCACTTGCATGGCTCTTGGATCTGCATTACCAATATCTTCCGACGCAATCGCCAACAGGCGTCTTGCGATATAAAGAGGATCGCACCCTGCGGCAATCATTCTCGCCGACCAATAGAGCGCAGCGTCGGGGTTAGACCCACGAATGGATTTATGCACCGCAGAAATCAGGTCGTACCAAATATCGCCTTTGTTATCAAAACGGGAGACTTTTTCACCTGCGACTTCGGCAAGCAGCGGCAAGGTAATGGCTTTGCACCCCTGCGCATCATCTTGAGCCATGTCGTACAACAGCTCGAGATAATTGAGTGACATTCGTGCATCACCATTTACTAGCTCAGAAAGCCGCTCTAACACACCCTCGCCAAAGTCCGCGTCAATATGGCCGAGTCCGCGCTCGGTATCGTTAATCGCTTGATCAAGCGCTTGGCGGATTTCCGCTTGAGAAAGCGAAGTCAGTTTGTACACGCGAGCTCGTGATAACAGCGCGTTATTAAGCTCAAACGAAGGGTTTTCTGTCGTAGCACCAATAAATGTGACAGTGCCATCTTCAATATGTGGCAGAAAAGCGTCTTGTTGTGATTTGTTAAAACGGTGCACCTCATCCACAAATAGGATGGTGCGTCTACCTGTCAGTTTGTTTTCACGTGCTTTTTCAATCGCAGCGCGAATCTCTTTCACCCCAGAGGTAACGGCCGAGACTCGCTCCACTTCAGCATTGGCGTAATTCGCGGCCACTTCCGCTAAGGTGGTTTTACCGGTTCCCGGTGGCCCCCATAAAATCATAGAGTGAATGTGACCAGCCTCCAATGCACGGCGCAGCGGTTTACCTTCACCGAGAATATGTTGCTGGCCGATGTATTGCTCCACCGTTTTCGGGCGCATTCGAGCGGCAAGAGGACGAAAATCTTCGTCCCCTGAAAAGTCTAACGAGTAATTACTCACCATTAGTTCCTTTGATCGTCCACTTCCACACCCTCAGGGATTTGGAACGTGAACTTATCGGCCGACGGCTTGCCAAGGCGAATATCATCAAAGACAAAGTTGCTGGTTTGCCCATCTTGCTCCACCACGCTAAACCCTTTGACCGCACCTTTCGAGTTAATTTCTAAGCGAAACTGACCTTGGTTTGAATCCACAGCAGTCGGAATAAGGGTAAACTGGTCGCCCTCTTGACTGACACGATAGTTATCCCAATCACTGGCACGATTACGGGTAAGCAACACGAAAGGTGTCTGCTCCGTCGCCTGCTCTTGCGAATAAATGCTCACCTGCTCGATAAACGGGCTGTAGTACCACAAGCTCTCCCCGTCGGAGATCAATAAGTTCTCATCGGGTAACGTCGTTTCCCAACGAAAGAGACTGGGTCTCGAAATATCGACTGTACCCTCACCTTGCATTACGACGTCGCCCTCTGGGCTGACCACTTTTTGACTGAAATTGGCACTGAAGCCTTCGGTTTTTTGTAGGCGCGCGTTGAGCTCATCTTTCGGCGCAGCAAGGACAGAACAACTCATCAAAAATAAAGCGGCTAATTTTTTCATTTAGGTTCCTTTTTTACACGTAGACCCAGTCTTTCGACCTACATCTCGGTATTTTGTTCTATTGACCACAGCACTGTTTGAATTTTCGGCCGCTTTCACACGGACAAGGATCGTTTCTACCGGTCGATTTGTAAGGATTGACGCTTTGTGCTTTCGCTCCGACTAATTGCTCGTCGGCCGCTTGCGCCACTTCGATCAGCATCAGATCTAATTGGTCAACTAAATCCTCTAACGCAGGCGGCGTATCGATGCCCGCTTCACGCATTTGCTGCTGGGTTTGTTCTTGATCAATGGCCAGCATCATGGTGGTCAATAATGCCTGTAACATGCGCTCCGTGCCATCACTCAAGGTCAGGCCTTGCCACTGGGTTTCAATCGTCGGCCACAAGGTCATGAAGCCTTCTGCCACATCCGCCAGCTGCTCATCTCGCGGCTCAGCCAGCAACGCAAGCAGTGAGTAATCATTACGTTTGATCGCACTGTACTGCGCGGTGATATGTGACTCGATAAGATTCGCATCAACCTGGTCAGACAAGAGCTCACCCACCCACTGCTGCGGGGCAAGTGGCTTGGTCGCCATGTTCGCGGCCAAGGTAAGTCCTTCAATAAACAAAGGCGATTCTTCACAGGTGGTGGGGTCAAGGATTAACAATTGATAGGTCATCTAGCTTCTTTTGGATTGGGAGAAACCATCGCATTATACCCCTAGCTAGTGACAATCGAAAGCGAACCCACTAGAATCACGCCTCCCGCAAAGAGGTGAGTGTTATGCGCGTTGTTCTTGGCCCGATGGAGGGCGTCCTTGACCATTTAATGAGAGAAATTCTCACAGATATTAATGATTACGATCTGTGCGTCACCGAGTTTGTCCGTGTCGTGGACCAATTACTGCCAGAGCACGTTTTTCATCGTCTTTGTCCAGAATTACAACAAGGCTCTCAAACCAAATCAGGCGTGCCTGTTCATGTCCAACTGCTTGGTCAAGATCCGCATTGGATGGCGGAAAATGCCCTGCGCGCAGTGGAGTTAGGTGCAAGAGGGATTGACCTTAACTTTGGTTGCCCGGCCAAACTTGTGAATAAAAGTAAAGGTGGCGCCGCCTTATTGCAGCATCCTGAATTGATTCACAATGTCGTCAAAGCCTGCCGCGACGCAGTGGATGCGCGCGTTCCTGTCAGCGCTAAAATCCGTTTAGGTTGGGAGAACCCCGAAGATTGCTTCGAAATTGTGGATGCCATTCAATCGGCCAACGCCGATGAGCTCACTGTGCATGCGCGCACCAAAACGGGCGGCTACAAAGCGAGTGAAATTAAGTGGGAGTACATTGACCAGATTCGACAACGTTTTTCTATCCCACTGATCGCCAACGGCGAGATCTGGAACTATCAAGATGGCCAAGCGTGTATCGAGACGACTGGAGTCGATTCACTCATGGTTTGCCGAGGCGCCTTCAACGTGCCCAATCTTGGCAACGTGGTCAAACACAATCACGCCCCAATGCCGTGGAAAGACGTCGTCAAGCTGCTACTGGTCTATTCTCAGTATGAGATGAAAGGCGATAAAGGGCTCTACTACCCGAACCGCGTGAAGCAGTGGTTCTCCTATTTGCGTCAGCAATACCCGCAAGCTGATGCTCTGTTTCGCGAAATTCGTACCTTCAACAAAGCTCAGCCTATCGTTGATCATATTGAGCGTTATCAAGCAACGCTGTTAGAAAATGCATCCTAGAGAAACACACTCTCTAGGATGCATGCCGTTAATTGAGCAGTAGACTGTCGTCGGCCAACTCTTCGCCCCGTACTTTGGTGAACATCTCGAGCAAATCAGGCACTGTCATGCCCGCTCGTTGCTGACCTTGAACATCGAGTACAATTTCACCTTGGTGGAGCATCACAGTGCGATCGCCACACGCAAGTGCATCTTTCATCGAATGCGTTACCATCATGACGGTCAAGTTGAACTCGCTGACAATGGTTTTGGTCAAATCAATAATGAACGCGGCCATACGTGGGTCCAGCGCGGCGGTGTGTTCATCAAGCAAGAGTAATTTGCTGTCCGATAAAGTGGCCATCACCAAGCTGACTGCTTGCCTCTGCCCGCCAGACAAAAGACCAATGTTATCACCCAAACGGTCTTCCAACCCTAAGCCCAAAATGCTGATGCGCTCTTGAAACAGACGACGCCGTTTGCTCGACAAGGACAGACTCCAACCGCGCTTTTTACCTCGCATATAGGCTAGCGCCATGTTCTCTTCAATGGTGAGCTCACCACAAGTGCCTGCCAACGGATCTTGGAACACGCGCGCACATTGACTGGCGCGCTGGGAAACCGTTTGTCTTGTCACATCCAGTTCATCAATCACTACTTGTCCACCCACCATAGGTGTTTCACCGGTGACGGCACCAAGCAGCGTCGATTTACCCGCACCGTTTGAGCCGATCACGGTTAAAAACTGATGCTGAGGTACCTCAAGATCGACACCTCTTAGCGCGCGATTTTCCAAAATGGTCCCTGGGTTAAAGGTGACTTGAATATCTTTTAGCCGAATCATGCGACGCCTCCATTGCTATCGTTTTGCTTTGACGCCCGTGGTGCCTCGGCAGGACTAGGCTTTTTTGCCTTTATGTTGCCTTTCAACTTCGGTGCAATCAGTGCTAGCGCAACCAATACTGCTGTCACTAAGTTAAGATCAGAAGCTTGTAAACCGAACATGCCAGAGCTGAGCGCAAAGGCGACAGCCAAACGGTAGAGCACAGAGCCGACGATCACCGCTACCACCGCGACCCAAATTCGTCGACCCGGGATCAAAGTTTGACCAAGAATCACCGCCGCGAGACCGACAACGATCGTTCCGACCCCGGAGGTGACGTCGGCAAAGCTGTTGGTCTGCGCAAACAAGGCCCCCGCGAAACCCACGAATCCATTGGATAGAGCAAGGCCAAAATAGGTGTAAAAGGAGGTGCTTGCGCCTTGTGCTGAGACCATGCGCGCATTCACACCCGTCGCTCTCAGCCCTAAACCGAAATCACTGTTGAGGAGTCGAATGACGAACCATGCGGATAACAGCACCAACACGCCCACTAACAGCGGTCGAACCAACATGGGATCGCCCATCGTTTCGAACGGTGTCAGAATGGTATCTTCACCCAACAACGCCATGTTAGGGCGACCCATGATGCGAATATTGATCGAAAATGCGGCGATCATGGTGAGTATCGACGCCAACAGATGCAAGATGCCACAGCGCACGGCAAGAAAGGCCGTGACCCACCCTGTCATCGCTCCGGCAACAATAGCCATAAAGGTTGCAACCCAAGGGTTAATGCCCGCAACTATCGCAGTCGCCGCCACGGCGGCTCCCATAGGAAAGCTACCATCAACACTTAGGTCAGGAAAATCAAGTACACGAAAGGTAAGGTACACGCCAAGTGCCACAAGGCCGTAGATCAATCCAATCTCAAGTGCACCAAAAAAAGCGAAAGCAGACATAAAAACTCCCTTTTCTGCTAATACTCTCCGTTTTTCAGGTGAGAGGTGAGGGAGAACGGGCCTCCCTCGTCAGTGAATTACTTCACGCTTGTCGCTCGTTCAATCACGGCGCTAGGAATCGTGACGCCGAGTTTATCAGCCGCCGTTTTGTTAACCACGAGGTCAGAGCCTTTCGCCACTTTGACATCCAATGTCCCTGGCTCAGCGCCTTCTAGAATCGCGGCAACATAATCGGCAGTTTGCACGCCGACTTGGTAGTAATCAAAGCCCAAGCTTGCAATCGCACCTTTTTCTACATAGGAAGTTGCTCCGCCTAACACGGGTGTTTTCGCTTGGTTTGCCGCCACGATCATACCTTCGATCGCGCTGGCAACGGTGTTATCGGTCGGTGCGTAAATTACGTCAGATTTGGCCGCAATAGCTTGTGTCGCAGACTGAACGTCCGCACTTTTCAGCGCCGTCGCTTCGACCACCGTTAGGCCTTTTTCCGCAGCGGCCTCTTTTAACAGCTCGACTAAGGTCACCGCATTGGCTTCACCTGGATTAAACACCACACCAATAGACTTGGCTTCAGGCAAGATCTCTTGGATAAGCTCAACATGCTGCTTGACAGGCGAGAGGTCAGAAAGACCGGTGACATTCTTGCCCGGTTGTTCCAGTTGCTTAACCAGTTTCGCGCCCACTGGATCCGTGACCGCCGTAAATACCACTGGAATGTTACGCGTTGCCGACACCAAGGCTTGCGCCGTCGGCGTTGCAATGCCTACCAATACATCTGGGTTTTCACCAACAAACTGACGAGCGATCTGAACGGCAATCGCTGGGTTACCTTGTGCGGTTTTATAATCAAATTCTAGGTTTTCGCCCTGTTTGTACCCTTTCGCTGCCAAACCATCTAATAGACCTTGACGAGTCGCATCAAGCGCTGGGTGTTCAACGATCTGCGAAACAGCAACCGTAGCAGTTTTCGCTGCAATAGAGGTCGCATTAAGAAGTGCCGCACTGGCCAGTACTGCGGTGGCAAAAATTTTACCTGCTTTCATCTTAACTCCTTGATATAAGCAATAACGATGTTGTGTTTGTAATTAATGAGGGTGTGCTTGTAATAGTTATACCCATGCTTCATGTATGAGCATGGTATTCATTATTACCAACAAGGTGATGAAAAAGGAAGCAACTTTTAACAGTGCAGTAACAAAAAAGAGAGGCGGGTAGACTTCAGTCACGACTGACGTTCAGCATGGATTAAAATGTTGCGTGGCGTGGTTTCTCTCGAACAAAATTCGCCTACGTAGACGCGGTATCCATTCTGCTCTAGGTAGAGCGCTTTGTCCATCACTAGCCACAGTTCAAGCACACGGCGAAAAACTTGCTGACAAAGACTCAATCGCTCCATCTGCCAATAACGCCTCATCCCCTGCTGTTCATAGTCAGCAAAGTCAACGCTCGGTAATTCTATCCCCTTTTGTTGACATGCCCAGTGACAAAACGACTCAAAGCCTTCGGATAACTGTGATTTTTTCACACTGGGGATCGGCTCATAGTGACGATAACCCAACGTTTGACGAAACAGACAATCGAGCCCTAGTCGATACCTCATTTCCAGTTGGCGATGGCGTTTGACTCGCTCGCCGCCAGTCACGGTTTCTTGTAGCGGGATCCGCAGTTCTTGCTGGGTTAATCCAAGGCTTGATGCCTTTCCTTGAGCCGAGAGAGTTTGATAGGTCTCATCTTCGATTAAATGATAACAGCAGGGTGATAAGGTCACAGCGGGCAGCTTTGCGGCAATGGACTTGTGCATGAGTGAAACGTGTAAATCACCACAAGCGTGAAGCGCCACCGCGTGTTGATTAGGCTTTAGTACCGATTGGCTTTCGTTGCTCAATGCATCGCCTTGAACAAACGTCATCGTCAAGCCCATCTGATCCGCTTCCGCTTGCCCAGATAAACAGAGAGCCGCTTGGTACTCGAAACTGGTGACGTTTTGCTGAGATTGACTCGCCAAGATACGGCCGAGATAACCTTTACCCGAACACCACTCCAACCATTCATCGCCTTTGTGATGCGCCAGCGCTGCGCTGCCCATTAAGGTGATCTGTCGAAGTTTTCTGCCGGGGATCCCTTTGTCTAATCCGCGAGGCAGTGACACGCTCTCAACGTCTGTCGAGAGATGGCTCGCGATCGGAGGTGAATAAGGCGACAAATCGGTAAGCGCTTTGATATTGCCTAGCTCAGGAAAATGTGGCGTCATCGCGGCGAGCAGCGCATCGGTATCCGATTTGTACTGCTCAATCTCCTCATCCGACAAGGCATTTAACCAATGGCAAAGATCGGGGTGAATCGCTTGCCAAGGTAGACAAGAGGCGCTGCTCGCGAGAAAAGGCTCAAAACGCCAATAGACTTGATGTTGGCGTAAATAGTCATCCAGCGCTTGGAAATGCCTCTCGATCATCGCACTGGCAGTTCGATGTCTTTAAACATCTCTTCAATTTCGGCGTTGGATTTTAACGTCAGAGCTTGCTCAACCACAGGGCGAGTCAAGTGTGGCGCAAAGCGCTCCATAAAATCAAACATGTAAGAGCGCAAGAAGGTACCACGACGGAACCCGATACTGGTGGTGCTGGCGCCAAAGATGTGGCTTGCATCGATGGAAACCAAATCGGTATCCTGAGTTTTATCAATCGCCATGCTGGCAATCACGCCGACTCCCATGCCCATTTTTACATAGGTTTTAATCACATCTGCATCGGTCGCAGTGAACACGACTCTTGGCGTTAAACCAACCTTATTAAAGGCCGTGTCGAGCTCAGAGCGGCCTGTGAAGCCGAAGACGTAAGTCACCAGAGGGTATGAGGCAAGATCTTGAATGGTCACCTGAGCTTTCTGCGCCAATGGGTGATTTTTAGGTACCACAATAGAGCGATTCCAGTGGTAACACGGCAACATGATAGCATCTTGGTAAAGGTGCAGTGCTTCCGTCGCAATGGCAAAGTTGGCAGTGCCCTTCGCAATCGCTTCTGACATTTGCGAAGGGGTGCCTTGGTGCATGTGAAGGGAGACTTTAGGGTATCGCGCCGTAAACCCTTTGATCACATCCGGCAAGGCATAACGCGCTTGGGTATGGGTCGTTGAGATATTGAGCGTGCCCATCTCCGGGTGAGTGTGCTCACCGGCGACCGCTTTGATGCTTTCAACACGCGCGAGGATCTCTTGAGAAATACGAATGATGTCTTGGCCCGCGCCCGTTACCTGGGTAAGGTGTTTGCCGCTGCGCTCGAATATTTGAATGCCGAGCTCATCTTCAAGTAATCGTACTTGTTTACTGATGCCAGGCTGCGATGTATAAAGACTTTCCGCCGTCGCGGAGACATTCAAATTGTGATTGACCACCTCAACAATGTACTTCAATTGTTGTAATTTCATTCTCGACCTCGTATTCCCTTACCTACCCACGGCAAGTGCCAACATATTTTATAATATTTAGTTATAACGCCTCTAGGCTTAAAATAATAGTCCTATGCTTTAAATGCGACGCAAAAGCATAACCAAATTGGATTCAAGCGGATGTTTTGCAAGCAGAGGCACAGATTTGCTCAGCAGTTGATGTTTTTCATTACTTTAAATAATCTGTTGAGTAATAATATAAAAAAGTGTCTAGCGACGATGGATCATGTATCCTTAACTGCTAACCATGACGGAACATAAGATACGGAATTTATGAATATTGGTTTAATCATAGCGCTCGTTGCCATCTTGTTGGTTCTCGTTCTTGGCTACAACATTATGCTTCAGTATAAAGTGAAAGTTGAAACGGCCAAGAAACAAGAAAGCTCACGTTACCTGCAAATCATTGATGCAACAGAAGAACTTATCGGTCACGCGCACCACCTTCCTTATAGTAAAGAGCTACTCGTTTGCCTAAACAATCGTATCTTAGATTCATTGCAAAGCATGTATGAACTGGATCCAAGGAACAAACAGTTGGAGCAGCGTGTTGAATCCGTCAAACAACAAATTACCCAATTAAAAAATAGTGAGTCAGGTGAGAGTACCGCTTTCAAGGTGCCGACCAGTGATAAACAAGCCATTGTGATGCTTAAGCTGGTGAAACGTCTTCGTGATACCGTTCGCAGCGAACATAACAAAGGACGCCTAGACACTCAGACTTTCGTCACTGAGAACGCGCGTCTGGAAACCATTCAGATTCGCATCAATATCGAAAATGTTATCAAACGTTCCAACGATGCCATCGTACGTGGCCAACCAGGTACCGCGATTCAACTGCTACGCAAAGGCTTGGATGCATTAAGCACAAAAAATGATGCTTACTCCAACCAAGCGAGAGAAAAGCTGCAAGAGATGTATGATCAGCTTGAGCAGAAACGTCAATCGCGCAACGCGGAAGAGTTACACCAAATCGAAGAGAAAGAACGTCAAGACGATATGGACGTGCTCTTTGGTGCCAAGAAAAAATGGTAATATAATCAGTTATCACCCTTTTCAAAGGTCGCGATTGCGACCTTTTCTATTTAAACAGAAACCCCATGTCAGATTTAGCTCAATACCAGGATTTACTCTCTCCCATCCATCAATTTCTTCATTGTCACACCCCAGAGGAGTGGGTCAACGAAGCGAGTAAACCAGAGAACCTGAAAACCGTGTTGATCGACCACTTGCTTTGCGAGCTAAAGGCAGGTCAGTCGGCGATGTACTTGATTCGAAAGTATGCGGTCGACCCATCGAGTGCGACTGCGTTACTTGAATGGTTCAAGCCCTATGAAGATTTCGCCTATCGTCAAACGGGTAACATAGAGACACTGAAAGGCAAAAGCAACATTACTAAATCAATCATGGCGAAATCGGATTCAGCCTACAGCCAAGCGCTGATCGATAAGATGGTGTTACTGATAAAAGAAGAGTTGCACCACTTCTATCAGGTGCTGGAAATCATGGAACAACGAGGAATCACGTACGAACCGATTCCTGCCAGCCGATACGCGAAAGGCCTCATATCCGAGATGGCAACGCATGAGCCGCAAACACTGATCGATAAATTGATCATTGGCGCATATATCGAGGCGAGATCGTGCGAACGTTTTGCCAAACTGGCACCATTAATGGATGAAGATATTGGTAAGTTTTATATTTCCTTGCTCCGCTCAGAAGCGCGTCACTATCAAGACTATCTCGTGCTTGCTGAGGAGATCGCAGGCAAAGACATCTCAGATCGCATTCACTATTTTGGTCAGAAAGAAGCCGCGCTTATTTCAACACCCGATGCTGATTTTAAGTTCCACAGTGGCATACCACTTTACGCCGAATAACCCCAAGAAAGCACAAGGCCAGCAATTCGCTGGCCTTGTTGGTCATACGCTGTGATTTAAGCCAATGTGGCGTTGATCTCTGCCAACACCGCCGCAGGGTCGCTCGCCTGCGTGATAGGTCGACCAATCACCAAATAATCTGACCCTGCTTGAATGGCATCAACAGGCGTCATAATACGCTTCTGATCGCCCACCGCAGCGCCCGCTGGTCGAATGCCTGGTGTGACCAATTTAAACTCACGACCCAACTCACTCTTAAGCATGCTCGCTTCTTGCGCCGAACAAACAACACCGTCTAACCCAGAATTTTTGGTGAGTGTTGCTAGGCGTACCACTTGCTCTTTAGGCGCGACATCCAATCCGATGCCCGCGAGATCCTGCTGCTCCATACTCGTTAGTACAGTAACTCCGATGAGCAGCGGACGATCTTTGCCATAAGGCTCCAGTATCTCACGTGATGCCGTCATCATGCGTTCACCGCCACTGGCGTGAACATTGACCATCCATACTCCCATCTCAGCAGCAGCGCGAACGGCCTTGGAGCAGGTGTTCGGAATGTCGTGAAACTTGAGGTCAAGAAAAACAGAAAAGCCGCGCTTGTGCAGCTCGTTGACGAAATTGGGACCAAAGAGAGTAAACATCTCTTTACCAACTTTGAGTCGGCAAGACGCTGGGTCGATTTTATCAACAAAAGCCAGTGCGTCAGCTTGGTTATCATAATCCAGCGCAACTATCACTTTTTGGTCGATCATTTCATCTCCTAATGTATCTATAAGTCGAAAAAAAGCAGCGGGATCGCCGCTGCATTTAAAAATTTATGGCTATTCGCCATCCAATCCTCGAATGGGTTTAATCGTGCCCCACCCTTTGCATGATGGACAATGCCAATAGAGGGAATGGGTAGAAAATCCGCATTTACGGCAACGATAGTGAGGCTTCACTTTCAACTGTTCACCCACCAACTTTTGCAGCGTTGCCAAGCTCGCTTTCGCGCGGCCCTCTTCTGCCTCCGCTAGATGATAATCCATCAAGCGATAAAAACCTTTCATTGTTGGGTTTTTAACCAGCTGCCTTGTGAGCAATTCTTGTGCTGCCCCTGCGCCTTCATGCTTGGCCACCAACTGAGCCAGCATCAGTTCCGCTGACACACCCGCTTTGTTGGTGATACAACGGCGCAAAAAATCTAATAGCGCTTCTTGATCACCTATATGGTGATAGCACTCCGCCAACGTCGGCAACACTTCACTGACAAAGTCGCTGTCTTGTTCAAGCACTTGTTCAAGGTAGTGAATGGTTTCAGCGTAATTTTCAGCATCAAGAAATAGACGTCCGAGCGCCAAAGAGGCTCGTACGCATTTTGGGTCTTCAGATAAAGCGCGCTTATAATGTTGCGTGGCTTTGTCGATGTTCCCCTCAAGCTTTTCTTGCGCTGCAAGCTCACACCAAAAATGCGCGATACTACTGCGCATGCGCTTACGCCCCATCTTAACGAGAAGCGTGGCGTATTCTATTGCTTTGCCCCACTCTCGTGTCTGCTGATAAATCGCGACCAGTTGGCCTAATGCCGCTTCTCTGTGATCGGGTTCGTCCACGAGTTGTTCAAAAATCTTTTCCGCTCTATCGAGAAAACCCGACGCCATGTAATCTTTGGCCAACTGCTGCAACGCAATGTTTTTCTGGTCGATGGTCAGGCCTGAACGTGAGATAAGATTTTGGTGAATACGAATCGCTCTGTCCACTTCACCACGAGAGCGGAAGAGATTACCTAATGCTAAATGGGTATCTATGGTTTCATTGTCGACTTGGAGCAGTTCGATAAAGTGGTCGACCGCCTTATCGGACTGATCGGACAGCAACAAGTTTAGACCCGTCACGTACTGACGGGAAATCTGATTGGACTGTTTCTGCTTGTCTTGCTGGGCACTACGGTTACCCATATACCAACCGTAAGCGGCGGCAATTGGCAATAACAAGAAGAGTATTTCTAACATCGAGTGAAGAGCCTACCTAACGACTAAGTGTATTATGCGTTTGACTGCTCTGGTGTCGATTCAGCCGGAGAGAGTTTCTTGACCTGGCGTTTGAGTTTACGAACTTCAAGCTGAGAGCGTAAATGTAAACTGCCAAAGATGACCCAAGCAATCACAAAGCCAACGACAAATACCACGCCAAGTAAGGTTGAAAGATGGAATTCACCTTGAGCTAATAAGTAATTGAAGTTCACAACCTCTTGGTTTTGCGAACCTAATGCCAGCGCGACAAGAAACAGAGCCAGTACGATAACAATTTTTATAATTTTCATCTTCTATCACCTGAATGGACAAACGCTGCTACGATTATGCAGTAAAACCACTGAACAAACCATGGTTATCTCGGGTTTTCATTTTATAAAAAAACGGCATACCTAATGTATGCCGTTTTTTATACTGCCTTCATCCGCTATGAATAAGGCAGTGAAAATCTATCCAATATTTACGCGTTCACGTAATTCTTTGCCCGGTTTAAAGTGGGGAACATACTTACCTTCGAGTTCCACTTTATCGCCTGTCTTTGGATTGCGACCCACACGAGGCTCACGGTAGTGCAAAGAAAAACTACCAAAACCACGAATTTCAATGCGGTCACCACTTTCCAGTGTTGACGCCATGTGCTCGAGAATATCTTTTACCGCATCTTCAATTTCTTTTGCTGAAAGATGGGTCTGCTCAGCACAGAGTCTTTCTATCAATTCAGACTTAGTCATAGTATCCCTCGTAGAGTAATTTATCATTTATTATAGTTACTAATAGTAGTTCCAACAAACACTTGCTATCAATTTTAGACAAGATTTCATCAGTTTGTGTAGTCTTCGCGACAATTTCATACGATTTCTACGATTTGGACACTAGGTCACTGATAGGCAATAAAAAAGGAGCCTTTCGGCTCCTTTTTCTAACTATCGACGAGATTACTCGCCTTTAGCTGCTTTGAAAGCGTCAGCCATAGCGTTACCGAATGAAGCATCGTCTGCTTTGTTCAGTGTAGCCATTGCTTCTTGCTCTTCAGCTTCGTCTTTCGCTTTGATAGACAAGTTGATTACGCGGTTCTTACGGTCAACGCCAGTAAATTTCGCTTCAACAGTGTCACCAGCGCTTAGGATTAGAGAAGCGTCTTCTACGCGGTCACGAGAAACTTCAGATGCGCGGATGTAACCTTCTACGCCTTCTTCAAGCTCGATAGTTGCACCTTTAGCGTCTACTGCAGTTACAGTACCGTTAACTAGAACGCCTTTCTTCTTCTCTGCAACGTAAGCATTGAATGGGTCATTTTCCATTTGCTTAACGCCTAGAGAGATACGCTCACGCTCTGCGTCTACTGCTAGAACAACTGCAGAGATCTCGTCGCCTTTCTTGTACTCACGAACCGCTTCTTCACCAGCAACGTTCCAAGAGATATCAGATAGGTGAACTAGACCGTCGATGCCGCCTTCTAGACCGATGAAGATACCGAAGTCAGTGATAGACTTGATCTTACCAGTTACTTTGTCGCCTTTAGCTTGCGCTTCAGCGAAAGACTGCCAAGGGTTAGCTTTACACTGTTTCAGACCTAGAGAGATACGACGACGTTCTTCGTCGATTTCAAGAACCATAACCTCAACTTCGTCGCCAACATTAACAACTTTAGATGGGTGGATGTTCTTGTTAGTCCAATCCATTTCAGAAACGTGTACTAGACCTTCAACGCCTTCTTCGATTTCAACGAAACAGCCGTAGTCAGTTAGATTAGTTACGCGACCAGATAGTTTGTGACCTTCTGGGTAACGCTTAGCGATTGCTACCCATGGATCTTCGCCTAGCTGCTTAAGACCTAGTGATACGCGAGTACGCTCACGATCGAACTTAAGAACTTTAACTTGGATCTCGTCACCAACGTTTACGATCTCAGAAGGGTGCTTAACGCGCTTCCAAGCCATGTCAGTGATGTGTAGTAGGCCGTCAACGCCGCCTAGGTCTACGAATGCACCGTAGTCAGTAAGGTTCTTAACGATACCTTTAACTTCTGCGCCTTCTTGTAGAGTTTCTAGAAGCTCATCACGCTCAACGCTGTTCTCAGACTCGATTACCGCACGGCGAGAAACAACAACGTTGTTACGCTTCTGGTCAAGCTTGATAACTTTGAACTCTAGCTCTTTGTTTTCTAGGTGAGCAGTGTCACGGATAGGACGTACGTCTACTAGAGAACCTGGAAGGAAAGCACGGATACCGTTGAGTTCAACAGTGAAACCGCCTTTAACTTTACCGTTGATGATACCAACAACAGTTTCAGCTTCTTCGTAAGCTTTCTCAAGTACGATCCAAGCTTCGTGACGCTTCGCTTTCTCGCGAGAAAGTTGAGTTTCACCGAAACCATCTTCAACAGCGTCTAGCGCTACGTCTACTTCAGCACCCACTTCAACTTCAAGTTCGCCAGCAGCGTTCTTGAACTGTTCAGCAGGGATAGCAGACTCAGACTTAAGACCAGCGTCAACAAGAACGAAACCGTTCTCGATAGCTACTACAGTACCTTTAACGATGCTGCCTTGTTGGAATTCTGTTTCGTTTAGAAACTCTTCAAAGAGTTGAGCAAAAGATTCAGTCATTTAGTTAATCTTCAATAAATTAAACGTCCACGGGTGTCCTACCACATGGGGTTATTAAATTCGCCAGTCATCATCCGTGCGACCAACGCTCTTACCTAGCCGCCTAAGCGACTAGCTTCGATTCGATATATTGTAGTGCCTTTTCTACCACTTCGTCGATACTCATCGAGGTAGAATCGAGCAAAAGCGCATCCTCTGCCGGGCGCAATGGCGCCACAGGGCGATTACGATCTCTGTCGTCTCGCTCTTGGATCTCGCTCAAAAGGTCGTCAAATTTAACATCTAACCCCTTGCCTTGCAACTGTTTGAGGCGACGATTCGCTCGCTCTTCAGCGCTGGCATCGAGAAAAATCTTCACCTCAGCTTGAGGAAAAACGACAGTGCCCATGTCGCGGCCATCGGCCACTAGCCCCTTACCCTCAGCAAAGGCGCGTTGGCGTCTCAGTAGCGCTTCTCGTACACGTGGTAAAGCGGCCACTTTTGATGCGGCCATACCTGTCTCTTCTTTGCGAAGTTCGCGAGAAACATCTTCTCCTTCAAGAATAACGCGCACCAAATCGCCTTCTGCAACGAACTGGACGTCAAGATGAGTCGCAATCGGCACCAGTGCATCTTCAGATTCTAAATCGACACCATGATGAATAGCAGCCAAGGCTAATACGCGATAGATCGCGCCAGAATCGAGAAGATGAAAGCCTAATTTTTTTGCTAACAGCATGCAAAGCGTGCCTTTACCCGCACCACTTGGTCCATCAACGGTCACGACCGGTGTATGAGACGACATGTTTTACTCCAAGTCTATTGACGGTCACCGCGGTGATCTCCACAAAACACACGTTCAAATGGCAATGGCTCATGATTAAAACGTGACAACGTTGAGGTGAAGAGCAAAGTGCGTTGACCTTGAAATTCGGCGACAAATTATATACTCATACGCGTATTTTCGCTAGGCGGGATCGGGTGATAGTGCATTTAATTGGATATTGTTACAGAATGAAAATCTTTATCAGCTATAAAGAAGTGAATAAAAACCTACTAGAACTGCGGAGAGTGGGCATTCCTCTCTAGTAGGTTATTGATGCTTAAAAGGTCACATCGGTTGAAGGATCACGCTCAAAGTTTTATGCGATCCGCATTTTTTGTCACGATCGCCTCACCAATCCCTTTTACCTGGGTGAGATCATTGGCTGCACTAAACTTTCCGTTTGCTTGTCGATACTCTACGATAGCCTGAGCTTTCTTTATCCCAACCCCTGAGAGCAAATCGGCCAATTCTTCTGCACTGGCTTGATTGATGTTAACCGTTATTTCTATTCCCTCATACTTATCTGGTTGCTTTTGCTCATTGGCAAAAGAGAGTGGACTGGTCACAAAACACAGCGTAATCGCTGCGACAGAAAAGACGCTTTTCAAGCGTGCTAAAAGTCGGGATGCTTTCCCTCGCATAGGATCTCCTTAGTTCACTGAATTAACGCTACTAGAGTAGCGTGCGTATCCTCAGGAGAAAGTGCAAAAAGTAGAAAACATAACGGGCTGCAGATGCAGCCCGTTATGATGAGATTATCAATTACACGGTTAGCGTGCGATGCCTCGCACGCCAGCGGGGTTATTGAGCCACCGCGTAGTACTCGATATCGTAGGTTTTACGAAGAATACTCACCAGTCCACTGAGTTCTTGTTGTGAACTCGTCTGAAGCAGTTGATTACCAATTTGAGTGTTAAATTGAGCGTCGTACTCACTCGAGACTTGGCTTAATTCAACGATCACAATGTCGCCATTAAGGTCTTTGGTCTGAGCGTAATGAACTTCACCCGCTGCAGGTTTTGGCAACGCAAATACCGTCTGAGCATAAGGAGAGCTGCGATCGATGGTTTCTACTTCTGAGAACGCCAGGCCATTCTCTTCCAATAGTGATGCGTCGCCTTGCTCTAACTGTTCGGTCATCGCTTTAGCAAGTTCAATGGCGTTTTGTTCACCTTTGACTTTTGCAAGCGACACCATCAACTGTTCGCGGACTTCACTAAGCGGCAGCAGTGTCTCATCACGACTCTCTTCAACACGCACAACGATAATGTGCTCTGGAGCAATCTCAATCGCTTCAGAGTTGAGGCCGTCTTCTTTCACTTCAGGGCTCACGATGGCTTGCATGACGGCTGCCGATCTTAGCACCTCAGGCGCGTCCACTTGCGAGATGAAATCCGTCGTTGTGATTTTGGCGCCAATCGCTTTTGCTGCATCATCCAGTGAATCTGGGTACTCAAAGGCGACTTTTTCTAACTCACTTTGCAGTTCGTAGAATTGATCGATGGCTTGCTGATCGGTGAGCTCTTGCTTAATAGACGCACTAACCTCTTCGAATGGCTTAGCGACCGCGTCTTTTCGCTCATCAAGCTTAATGACGTGGTAACCAAAATCTGACTTCACTAAACCTGAAATTTCACCTTCATTTTCCAAAGCAAAGGCAGCTTCTTCAAAGGCGGGATCCATCACATCACGCTCGATGAAACCCAGTGAACCGCCCTCTTCTGCACTGCCAAAGTCGTCTGACTTTTCTTGTGCCAAAGTAGCAAAATCTGCACCCGCTTGTAGCTCGTCTAAAATTGCCTGCGCTTTGACTTCATCATCACCTTGGATAAGGATATGACTCACTTTACGCTGCTCATCAGAAGAGTATTTATCGAGATGCTCTTCATAGTACTGCTTCGCTTGCTCATCGCTGATCTCTATCGATTCCTTAAGCGCCTGAGCAGACAGTTCGATGTACGCGACTTTTACTTGCTCTGGACGAGTGTAACGCTCAGGGTTTTGTTCGTAATAGGCCTGAATCTCTTCTTCAGACAGACTCGCTTTGTTGGCAAACTCTTCTAGAGAGAGTGTGACCTTTTTAATATCACGAGTTTGAGTCAACAGTTGGCCCTGTACTTCCACTTCATTATCAAGCACAAAGTCACTGCTCTGGATGGCAGTCAGTAACTGATTACGCACTAAGTCACGACGCAAGTACTCAGCAAAACTTTCAGCACTGAAGCCCGCACGACGCAACGCAGATTGGTAGATGTCCTGATCGAACTTGCCATCAATTTGGAATTGAGGCATGTCCAAAATGAGCGTGCGAACCTGAGCATCGCTCACGCGTAGCCCCAATGACTCAGCATGCTGCTCTAGCAACGCATCGTTGACCATTCGATCCAACACAGATTTGCGGAAAGATTGCACATAACTTGGGTCAGCCAACAGGTTTGAGAAGTAATCGCCAAGCTGAGCTTGCATTCGGTTACGTTCGTTTTGGTAAGCCTGTTCAAACTCACCACGACCAATCTCAACATTCCCTACTTTTGCTGCTGAATTGTTTGAGCCACCGACAATGTAGCTACCCACACCTGCAAAAACGAAAGATAGGATGATAAGCCCTAGGATAATTTTAACCGCGATGCTGTTCACGCCCTCGCGTAATCGGTCCATCATACTGAAACTACTCTCCGCTTGTACTCTGCCCAAGATGCTTATATTTTGAGCAGCAAGTACTTAATTGAACTAAAAAAACTATTAGCGCGATAATACCAGAAAAAGAAATGCGCATCAGTAGGATGCGCATAATTTAAAAAGGTTCGAAAAAACTGCAAATGCAGTCAAATTTCTGAATTAGTTACAAGCGTCTTTTAGAGCTTTACCGGCTTTGAATGCTGGTACTTTCGCTTCTGCGATTTGGATTTCTTCACCCGTCTTAGGGTTACGACCTGTGCGAGCTGCACGAGTACGTACGCTGAATGTGCCAAAGCCAACTAATGCGACTTGATCACCAGACTGTAGAGTGTCACCTACAGCTTCGATGAAAGCGTCTAGCGCGCGACCTGCTGAAGCTTTAGATAGGTCTGCGTTTTCTGCGATTTTTTCTACTAATTGTGTTTTATTCACTGTGATTCCCCTTTGTGCCGCCTGTTTTATTTTTAATGAGACAGCTGTGTTCCATTTTCATTTCCAAATATAAGCGCAAGCCTTATCAGACAAGGGCTGGCGCTTTAAGAGCTAACGTTAGCGCCCAAAAAAAACGCTGACAAGCCTTTTTCGGCTAATCAGCGTAATCTTTTACTTATTTTTGCTGCACATCACTCTTTTTAGTGAGCAAATTCAACACCTGACGGGTCTTTTTCGAGTGCGACTTTCAGGACTTCATCAATCCATTGAACCGGAACCACTTTCAGATCCGCGATGACGTTACTTGGAATCTCTTCCAAATCGCGTTCATTGTCTTTTGGAATAAGAACCGTTGTGATACCACCACGGTGCGCCGCCAGCAGTTTTTCTTTCAAACCACCAATCGGCAAAACTTCACCACGCAGCGTGATCTCACCTGTCATGGCCACCTCAGCTTTGACTGGGTTGCCCGTCAAGCTAGACACCAACGCGGTACACATCGCGATACCGGCGCTCGGACCATCTTTAGGCGTTGCACCTTCAGGTACGTGGACGTGAATATCACGCTTTTCGTAAAAGTCAGGGTTGATACCCAAGCTTTCAGCACGTGAACGTACCACAGTCATCGCTGCTTGAATCGATTCCTGCATGACATCGCCCAGTGAACCGGTTTGAGTCAACTTACCTTTGCCTGGCATCGATTGGGTTTCGATGGTTAACAGGTCACCGCCGACTTCCGTCCACGCTAATCCTGTTACCTGTCCAATGCGATTACTGTCTTCCGCTTTACCGTAATCATGACGCTGAACACCTAGATACTCTTTGAGGTTATCCATGCTCACCGTCACTTTTTTCAAATCCGGTTTGAGCAGGATGTTCTTCACCGCTTTACGACAGATCTTCGAAATTTCACGCTCTAAGCTACGCACACCCGCTTCACGCGTGTAGTAGCGAATAATGCCGATGATCGCTGAGTCTTCAATGTCGATCTCACCCGCTTTCAAGCCGTTTCGCTTGATCTGCTTGTCGACCAAGTGACGTTTCGCAATGTTAAGCTTTTCATCTTCGGTGTAACCCGACAAACGAATCACTTCCATACGGTCAAGCAGTGGACCCGGAATGTTCATTGAGTTCGAAGTGGCAACAAACATCACATCGGACAGATCATAATCCACTTCTAAGTAGTGGTCATTGAATGCGTTATTTTGTTCCGGGTCGAGAACTTCAAGGAGCGCCGATGACGGATCACCACGCATATCCGATGACATTTTGTCGATTTCATCCAGCAAGAACAGCGGGTTTTTCACCCCCACTTTGGACATTTTCTGAATCAACTTGCCTGGCATGGAACCAATGTAGGTTCTGCGGTGACCACGGATTTCCGCTTCGTCACGGACCCCACCTAACGCCATGCGCGTATATTTACGCCCAGTTGCCGCTGCGATAGAGCGACCTAGCGAAGTCTTACCCACGCCTGGAGGACCAACGAGACACAAAATAGGTCCTTTCAATTTATTGATGCGATTTTGCACCGCCAAATATTCAAGAATGCGCTCTTTCACTCGCTCTAAGCCGTAGTGATCTTCGTTAAGCACTTCTTCCGCTTTGGCGAGGTTTTTCTTCACTTTCGAGCGCTTGTTCCATGGCACACCAATCATCCAATCGATGTAACCACGAACCACAGTTGCTTCTGCCGACATTGGCGACATCATCTTCAGCTTTTGCAGCTCTTGCTCAGTCTTCTCACGCGCTTCTTGCGGCATTTTTGCTTCAGCAATTTTTTGCTTGAGCGTCTCAAATTCGTCAACACCGTCTTCAGACTCGCCCAACTCCTTCTGAATCGCTTTCATTTGCTCGTTCAGATAGTATTCGCGCTGCGACTTTTCCATCTGCTTCTTAACGCGTGTACGAATACGCTTTTCAACTTGAAGCAAATCGATTTCTGATTCCATCTGCCCCATCAAAAACTCTAGACGCTCAGTGACATCAAGAATTTCCAACACACTCTGTTTTTCAGCCAGCTTGAGTGGCATGTGCGCTGCAATCGTATCTGCCAGACGAGCGGCTTCATCGATGCCACTTAACGAGGTTAGAACTTCAGGCGGGATTTTTTTGTTGAGCTTGATAAAGCCTTCGAACTGGTTGATCGCGCTGCGAACGATCACTTCTTGCTCTCGCTCGTCCAGTGGCTCAGTCAACAAAAATTCTGCATCCGCAGTGAAGAACTCTTCTTCATAAAACTGATGGATTTTCGCGCGCTGCTGACCTTCGACCAGTACTTTCACCGTACCGTCAGGGAGCTTAAGCAACTGCAAAATGGTGGCGACCGTTCCTACCTCAAACAGATCGTCTTTCGTGGGTTCGTCGGTGTCAGCTTCTTTTTGTGCCACCAACAAGACTTGCTTGTCGTTGTCCATTGCAGCTTCTAGGCACGCAATCGACTTTTCACGACCAACAAACAAAGGAATTACCATATGCGGGTAAACCACTACATCTCTTAGAGGTAGTACGGGGATCTCGATACGTTCGGAACGTTCCAAGTTCATATTCTTCTCTCTTCCGCTTAGTCTTATGAGCAGTATATGGGGGCTAATTGGTTGGATTCAATGGAAGAATAAAAAAAAGGGAGTAATTGATTACTCCCTTTCTTACACCATCTTAGTTTGTGAATCCGATTAAGATTCAGCGCCAGCGGCTTGGTTATCGGCGTTGCTATAAATCAGCAACGGATCCGATTCGCCTTTAATCACTGACTCATCAATTACGACTTTGCTGACGTCGTTCATTGATGGCAATTCGTACATGGTCTCAAGCAGAACACTCTCGAGGATAGAACGAAGACCACGAGCACCTGTTTTACGCTCCATGGCTTTCTTCGCAATCGCACGCAATGCATCTTCACGGAATTCAAGCTCAGCATCTTCTAGCTCGAACAGTGCCGCGTACTGCTTGGTTAATGCGTTCTTAGGCTCGCACAAGATCTGAATCAAGGCTTCTTCGTCAAGCTCAGTCAACGTCGTCGTTACAGGAAGACGCCCAATGAACTCAGGAATTAAGCCGTATTTAACCAGATCTTCAGGCTCCACTTGAGTGAACAACTCACCCACGGTTTTAGTTTCATCTTTTGAACGCACTTCTGCGCCAAAACCGATACCTGTGCCTGTTGCGACGCGCTGCTCAATCACTTTATCCAAGCCGGCAAATGCACCGCCACAGATAAAGAGGATTTTGGAGGTATCCACTTGCAAGAACTCTTGTTGTGGATGCTTACGGCCCCCTTGAGGAGGAACGGATGCGACCGTGCCTTCAATCAATTTAAGCAACGCTTGCTGCACACCTTCACCCGACACGTCGCGGGTAATTGAAGGGTTTTCCGCTTTACGCGAAATTTTATCGATCTCATCGATATAAACGATACCACGTTCTGCTTTAGCCACATCGTAATCGCATTTTTGCAGCAGTTTTTGGATGATGTTTTCTACGTCTTCACCCACGTAACCCGCTTCTGTCAGCGTGGTCGCGTCAGCCATAGTAAATGGTACATCAAGGAAACGCGCTAACGTTTCTGCAAGTAATGTTTTACCACTACCCGTAGGACCAATCAGAAGGATGTTACTCTTACCTAGCTCAACACCTTCGCTGGTCGTGTCCCCATTACGTAAACGCTTATAGTGGTTATAAACGGCTACTGCTAACACTTTTTTAGCGTAATCTTGGCCAATCACATAATCATCAAGGTGGGCACGGATCTCGCGCGGCACCGGCAGTGCTTCTGACTGTTTTTTCGGAAGCACGTCTTTGATTTCTTCACGGATGATGTCATTACATAAGTCGACACATTCATCACAGATGTAGACTGACGGACCAGCGATCAGCTTGCGAACTTCGTGCTGGCTTTTGCCGCAGAAAGAGCAGTAAAGAAGCTTACTACTACCGCTCTCTTTGCTTTTATCTGTCATTCGCTAACCTCTTAGCCTTTACTCTTTATGATTTGAGTGTACATCAAATCATTCATAATTGCGCAGAACAATTTGCTCTGGCTTATTCACCGCGATGCGTTAATACCGCGTCCACCAAACCATATTCAACAGCTTGTTCGGCTGCCATAAAGTTGTCACGGTCGGTATCACGTTCAATCACTTCAAGCGGTTGACCCGTGTGCTCTGACAATAGCTTGTTGAGCTTCTGCTTGATGGTCAAAATTTCTTGCGCATGAATTTGGATATCTGACGCTTGACCCTGGAACCCACCCAACGGTTGGTGAATCATCACACGTGAGTTAGGCAACACATAACGTTTGCCTGGCGCGCCACCAGCAAGCAGGAAAGCACCCATAGAACACGCTTGTCCCATACAAACGGTACTGACGTTAGGTTTGATGAACTGCATGGTGTCATAGATTGACATACCCGCAGTCACACTGCCGCCTGGCGAGTTGATGTAGAGGAAGATGTCTTTATCAGGATTTTCAGATTCTAAGAAAAGCAGCTGTGCCACGACAAGATTTGCCATATGGTCTTCCACTTGACCAGTCAGGAAAATTACACGCTCTTTAAGTAGACGTGAATAAATGTCGTAGGAACGTTCACCTCGGGAAGTTTGTTCAACCACCATGGGTACTAGCGCGTCTAGAATTGGCGACATTGCATTTTTTTCTTGGTAGCTCATATTCTTATGTCCCTAAAATAAATGGCCCGGATGATAATATCATACGGACCATTGTTAGCAGAATAGTCGACGCTTAGTCAACTACCTACGCAAGATATTGCCTATTAAGCTGGCTGCTGGTTCATAAGCTCGTTGAAGCTTACTGCTTTCTCAGAAACCTGAGCTTTAGCGATGATAGCGTCGATCGCTTGCTCTTCTAGAGCAACGTTGCGCATGTTGTTCATCATTTGCTCGTTTTGCTCGTAGTAAGCAACCACTTCAGTTGGATCTTCGTACGCTGTTGCCATCTCTTCGATCAGTGCTTTCACTTTCTCGTCGTCAGCTTTTAGCTCTTCAGACTTGATCACTTCACCTAGAAGAAGACCAACGACAACGCGACGCTTCGCTTGTTCTTCGAACAGTTCACGTGGAAGCTGTTCAGCGGCTTCTGGGTTGCCACCGAAACGTTGAGCCGCTTGCTGACGTAGAGTACCAATTTCTTGGTCGATCAGCGCTGCTGGTACGTCGATGTCGTTCTCTTTAACTAGACCGTCGAGCGCTTGCTCTTTAATGCGGTTTTTAACCGCTTGCTTCAGCTCACGCTCCATGTTCTTACGAACTTCCGCTTTCAGAGCGTCAACACCGCCTTCTGCTACACCGAACTTAGCAACAAACTCGTCGTTTAGCTCAGGCAGTTCACGCGCTTCAACTTTGCTCAGTTTGATAGCGAATTTCGCTGCTTTACCTTTTAGGTTTTCAGCGTGGTAATCTTCTGGGAAAGTCACGTCGATTTCGAATTCCATACCTGCTGTCTTACCTGCGATACCGTCTTCAAAACCTGGGATCATGCGACCTGCGCCCATTTCTAGAGGGAAGTTCTCTGCTTTACCGCCTTCGAACTCTTCGCCGTCGATAGAACCAACGAAGTCGATAGTCGCACGCTTGCCTTCTTCTGCAGCTTCGTCAACTTCTTTCCAAGTTGCCTGTTGCTTACGCAATGTGTCGATCATCTCTTCAACATCTGCGTCTTGAACTTCAGTTGTTGGTTTTTCAACAGTGATGTTCTCTAGACCTTTCAGTTCAACTTCTGGGTAAACTTCAAACGTTGCAGTGAAAACTAGGTCTTCGCCTTCTTTTGCTTCTACTGGAGCGAAAGTTGGAGCGCCTGCTGGGTTGATCTTCTCTTTAACGATCGCTTCGATGAAGTGGCGTTGCATCACTTCACCCATTACGTCTTGACGTACCGCTTTGCCGTACATCTGAGCAACCATTTTTAGAGGCACTTTGCCTTTACGGAAACCATCGAAACGACGGTTTTTTGCGATGTTGCGTAGTTCAGCTGTTACAGCATCTTCGATGTTAGCAGCAGGAACAGTAATGTTTAGACGACGCTCTAGGCCCTCTAGCGTTTCAACAGTAACTTGCATTATTCAATAACCTCAATACAGGCTCAGCTAAGCTGAGCTTATGTTCCTTATTAGCAGAGCAGAGTGTCACCACCGCACGCCACTAATTCGGTCCATCCTTTGTGTGCTCGATGAACACATTTCGTAATTCGAGTATCGGTAACCAACAATGTGGACTACCGGACTAATCAGCGATCTCTTCTCACCACACTAAAAAAGCGAGGTCAAAGCCATCTCCAATTAGTCTCAGGACAAAAATTTAGACGCAGCATTCTACCGACCCGATGCATAGCTGTCGAGCTAATCGCAGTGATACGGGCTGCATTCTCCTAAAAACCCACTTAAGTGCTAAAAAAAGCATCAATATGACGACCTTTGATAGCAGAAATGGGGACATTAATTGGTTTTTCAAGATTCACTAGCGTTTTTTTATTTATAGACTGAAAAACTAGATCCAAGTCCGGTTTTGCTGCGCAATTTCGTTAATAACTTAAACACTCCGGTAACAAAAAACAGTACGATAGAGAGGCGTAATTTTAAGAATTGTCAGGGTATTATGTCGTCGTTTCGCCGCGCCAATCTGTCTGTGTTTATTCTCTATCTGCTGACGTTACTCGCTGGCTCACAATGGATGTGGGAGTATCGTTACCATGCCCAACATGCGGAGCAGCAAGAGCAGCTTGATCGCTTTGCCAGTCACATTATTAACAAACTGGACAAATATGCGCATTTGCCCAAATTGATTGCCAAAGATGGCGAGTTGCTCGCGGCACTGAAACAACCGGGCAACCCCGCTCAAGTCGAACTCACTAATCGCTTTTTACAAAACGTTAACGATACGATTCTCGCCGCCGACACCTATCTACTGGATCGTTGGGGCACCACCATCGCCGCCAGCAACTGGAACTTAGATCGCTCGTTTGTCAGCCGAAACTTCGCCTGGCGGCCCTATTTTTTTGAAGCGATTCAAGGTCGAGCGAGCCAATACTTCGCTTTGGGATCCACCTCTGGGCAGCGCGGTTACTACTATTCCTACCCTGTCGTCTATGCCGCTGAAGTGGTGGGCGTCATCGTGGTCAAGATGGACCTATCTGCCATCGAAGAGAACTGGAGCAGCAAAGTAAACACCTTTGTCGCCACCGATCAGAACCATGTCATTTTTATGTCCAGCAACCCTCACTGGTTATTTAAGAGCTTGACCGATTTAGACGATGCGACGCGGCAGGCGATTCGCGACAGCAGGCAATACCTCGATACTGACATTCAATCGCTGGGCCTCGACGGCGCCATTGACCTTGCGCAATCGGAACTGACTAACCGGCGTCTCGGTTGGATTCAAGGGGACTATTTAGTCTCCAGCCGCCCCCTGCCTGAACTTAACTTAACCATTCGTGTTCTATCGGAAAAAGTGACCGTATTTTGGTCAGTGTTGAGTTTTGGCCTGGTTTGGTCGCTGCTGTTTGTGATTGTCTTTTTAACCATGCAATTAACCTATCAGCGCCGACTCAAGCAACGTCAATTTGAGCGCCTCCAAGCGGAGGCCAAACAAAAACTTGAGTTCTTAGTGATGGAACGCACCGCCGAGCTCCACGCCGAGGTGCTTGAACGCTCACGCACGGAAGCCGCGCTGCGCCAGACACAAGATGAGCTCATTCAAGCAGCAAAACTGGCGGTACTCGGCCAGATGTCGGCCAGTATCAGCCATGAGCTCAATAATCCGTTAGCGGCGATTCGCAGTTTCGCTGACAACGCTCGCCGCTTTCTGGCCAAAAGCCACCTCGATCGCGTTGATGATAACTTGCAGCGTATCTCTTCACTGACCGACAGAATGGCAAAAATCAGTAGCCAACTTAAATCCTTTACGCGCAAATCAGACAGCAATGATGTCTCCATTATGGCGCTAACCCCCGTGATCACCTCGGTGAAAGAGTTGGTCGCACCGCAAATCAAATCGTATCGAGTCGACTTCGAGGTTGAACTGGCGCCCGAACTGGGCAAAGTGGACATCAACGCTATCCAGCTTGAGCAAGTGCTGATCAATTTGATCACCAACGCCGCGCAGGCGGTCGAATCTCTCGACACGCGTAAGGTTCGCCTTAGCGCCAAGGTAGTGGATAAACAGGTGCAGATTGCCATAGACGACAATGGCCCTGGCATCGATCAACAAGCGGCCTTTCACCTCTTCGAGCCGTTTTACACCACCAAGAAAAACGGGCTGGGTCTTGGGCTCTCTATCTCTCAGCACATTATTGAGACCATGCACGGTGAGCTCACCGTTGGGACCTCTCCCCTTGGCGGCGCACGATTTACTGTTTCGCTCCCTCTTGTTGAAAAGGAACTCTAATGCACGACGTATTCTTTATTGATGACGAAAGTGACATCCGCATTGCCATTGAACAGAGCTTCGAGCTCGAGGGGATCTCTGCCGACTTTTTTTCCTGTGCGGAAGATGCTCTGTTGGCTATCAAAGAGCATGGCATGCCAAAGGCGCTGATCACCGACATCTGTTTGCCCGGTCTATCCGGGGAAAACTTACTGACTTCCGTTTTGCATCAAGACAAGGATGTGCCGGTGATCCTGATTACCGGCCATGGTGACATCACCATGGCCGTCAATGCGCTGCATAACGGCGCTTACGACTTTATTGAAAAACCTTTTGCCATTGACCGTTTGATTGACACCACCAAGCGTGCCCTGGACAAACGAGCCTTAACGATCGAAAACCAAGCACTAAAGCGCAGCCTTAAGGCCAGTAATACACTGGGCCCAAGGATTATCGGCGATACCCCTAGTATCCAAGCACTGCGCGATACCATTGCACACATCGCGGACACCAACGCCGACATTCTACTGTTTGGTGAGACAGGAACCGGTAAAGAGCTGGTTGCGCGTTCCATTCACGAGCAGAGCTCTCGTCGTGAGGCAAACTTCGTCGCCATCAACTGTGGCGCCGTCCCTGAAAATTTGATTGAGAGCGAACTCTACGGTCACGAAAAAGGCGCGTTTACTGGCGCAGAGGCCAAACGCATCGGTAAGTTTGAGCACGCTCAAGGTGGCACGCTGTTTCTTGATGAGATCGAATCTATGCCCATGCAGGCGCAAATTCGTTTACTGCGCGTGCTGCAAGAGCGAGTGATTGAACGCGTTGGCTCAAATACCTTAATCCCGGTGGATATTCGCGTCATTGCCGCCACCAAAGTGGATTTAAAACAAGCGTCAGCTCAAGGGATGTTTCGTGAGGATCTCTATTACCGCCTCAATGTCGTTACCTTGGATTTACCACCTCTACGCCATCGAAAAGAGGACATCCCTGCCCTATTCCACCATTTTCTTCTGGTTGCCGCCGCGCGATATGGCAAAGCCGCGAATGCCTTACCCGATGCCGATCTGCAAACACTGATGTGTCATGATTGGCCGGGTAACGTGCGTGAACTGCGCAACAGCGCCGAGCGCTTCGTGCTGCTTGGGAACCTTGGCCACCTCAATCCGAGCCAGTCAAGCGCCGAGGCAACACCGCTTGCCTTGCAAGTGGCAGAGTTTGAGAAAGCAGTGATTGAACAAGCGCTTGCCAGTACTTCCGGGCGCATCAATGACACCATGACCTTGTTGCAAGTGCCGAGAAAAACCCTCTACGATAAAATGCAAAAGTATGGGATAAACAAAAGCGTCTACAAAAGTGACCAGCCAGAATAACATCGCCCCGGCTTCGTAGCCGGGGCGATAACGTTATAACAGACGGTACTATTTGGTGATGATTTCCGGCCCCATCAGTGTAGTCGGTAGCCAAGTCGATACCCAAGGCACATAAGTGACGATGATTAAGAACAAGAACATCACCGCCACCCACGGCAACGCCGCTTTGACCACTTGCATCATCGACATCTTCGCCACCCCGGCAGTAACAAAGAGGTTGAGCCCCACTGGTGGTGTGATCATCCCTATCTCCATGTTGACTACCATCATGATGCCAAGGTGAATAGGGTCGATACCCAACGCAATGGCGATCGGGAATACCAGCGGCGCGACGATAATCAATAGACCCGATGGCTCCATAAACTGACCACCAATCAACAGCAGCAAGTTGACCACAATCAAGAAAGTGATCGGCCCAAGCCCTGCCGAGAGCATGGATTCAGTGATCATTTGCGGAATGCGCTCTTCGGTTAATACGTGCTTAAGGATTAACGCATTGGCGATGATGAACAGCAGCATAATGGTCAGCTTACCGGCATCATACAGGGTGTGCTTGGTGTCTTTATGAACAAACGCTTGCAACACTTTTACCAATGCTGGTTTCTTGTTGGTTTTGTCGGCAAATGGTCCCATGTCTTTGTAGACAAAGTTAGCGATAAAGAAGGAGTATATCGCCGCAACGGCCGCCGCTTCTGTCGGCGTGAACACGCCGCCGTAGATACCACCAAGGATGATCACCACCAGCAACAAGCCCCAGCTGGCGTCTTTCGCAGCGGCAAGCATCTCGCCCCAACCGACGAACGGTTGTTTCGGTAAGTTCTTCACGCGCGCAGCAATGTAAATGGCGATCATTAACATCACACCGGCTAACAGGCCTGGGATCACGCCACCAAGGAACATGCGTCCCACCGAAACATCAGTCGCCGCCGCATACACCACCATCACAATCGATGGCGGGATCAAAATGCCGAGCGTACCCGCGTTACAAATCACGCCAGCTGCAAACTCTTTGGAGTAGCCATTTTTGATCATACCGGCAATCACGATACTACCGATTGCGACCACAGTCGCAGGCGAAGAGCCTGACAAGGCCGCAAACATCATACACGCGACTACCGACGCCATCGCCAAGCCGCCGCGGAACCAACCCACCATCGCAATCGCAAATCGAATAATGCGTTTTGCCACACCGCCGGTCGACATAAAGCTCGAGGCGAGGATGAAGAACGGAATCGCTAATAAGGTGTAGTGGCCCGCAAAGGCGTTAAATAGGGTTTGTGCCACCGACGCTAGGGAAGCATCAGAGTGCATCATCAAAAAGAGAATACTCGATAGGCCGAGTGAGACTGCGATAGGCACACCAATCAGCATGAAGCCAATCACCATCACGAACAAAAACAAAATATCCATGGCTTAGCTCTCCTTGCCGTTTTTCTTGGTGGGCTCCATGGCCTCTCCCGCTTCACTGAGTTCTTCTTTCAGTGCTTCTAGCTCTTCTTCCGCTTCGTGACCTGCAATCAATCGATCCAGCTTGCCGGTGGCAATTTGCAGCGTCAGTTGCAAAAAGCGGAACGTCATTAGCGCCATGCCAATGGGCAGAGCCATGTAGGGGATAAAACGCGGCAATTTTTCATAGCGTTCGCCTTCATTGAGCCAATCGGCTAAAAACTGCAATATCTCGGGCATTGGGATATCGTCCGTCTCATACCAAGCTCTCTCGGTGGCAAACGGATACCAGTAGTTCCAAGAGCCGACCAAGAGCAGAATGGAGAAGGCCAAACAGCAGCCGGCAGCCATCAAGGCGTAGGTTTTGCGCATGCCCGGCGACACCATGTTGATGATGACGTCAACGCCGATGTGGAAGTGTTTTTTGACACCGTAAGAGGCGCCGACCAGCACCATCCAGGCAAACATAAATACGGTCAGTTCGAGGGCCCAAAGAATATTACTGTTAAAAACATAACGAAAGACGACGTTGGTGAACGTCAGCAGGGTCATAGCGCCAAGAAAAAAGGCAATTAAGGTTTCCTCAATCGCATCGGTCACTTGTCCTATTTTGGCAAAGATTGACTGTTCCATAGTGTGATCACTTTTGGTTCCACCCTTTTGCAGCAGGCTCCTCCTCTAGAAGGAGCCTGTATAGGGTGTGTATTGTTATCTGTAGAGGGGATTATTTGTTCGACGCCAACGCCGCTTCAATCAGATCGGCACCGATGTCTTTTTCAAACTTCTTCCATACTGGCTTAAGCGCGTCCACCCATTGCTGACGCTGCTCTGGCGTTAACTCACGCACTTCAGCGCCCGCTTCAATAACGTACTGCTTGTTCGCCATTTCCACTTTTGACGACTCTGCGTTACGCGTGTCTGTGACCTCTTTGATGATGGTCGCCAGTTGGTCTCGCTGATCATCAGGTAACCCATTCCAGAAATCGTTTGAGGTCACGACTAAGTAATCAAGAATGCCGTGGTTGGTTTCTGTAATGCCATCTTGAACTTCGAAGAATTTTTTACCGTAGATGTTTGACCAGGTGTTCTCTTGGCCATCAATAACTTTGGTTTGCAAGCCGCCATACACTTCTTTGAACGACATTTTCTGTGGGTTAGCCCCTAGCTGCTCAAACTGAGCGACAAGGACATCAGACGCTTGTACGCGGAACTTCAACCCTTTTGCATCTTCAGGGACAAGCAGTGGTTGGCTCGCTGACATCTGCTTCATGCCGTTATGCCAAAACGCAAGACCTTGAACACCACGACGTTGCATCGCGTTTTTCAGCTTCTCACCCGCTTCTGAGTTCTGGAAGCGATCCACCGCTTCCACGTCTTCAAACAAGAACGGCAGATCGAAGATGCGGTACTTTTTGGTGAATTTCTCAAACTTTGAAAGAGAAGGGGCTGCGAGTTGAACATCACCATTGAGTAGCGCTTCGAGTACCTTGTCATCATCGTAAAGGGTCGAGTTTGGGAAGACTTGCATACAGACTTTGCCATTCATCTCGTCATTGACACGTTTTTCAAGCAGCGACGCCGCAATCCCTTTCGGGTGCTTGTCGGTATTGGTCACGTGACTGAACTTGATCACCGTCTCGCCAGGATCGCAGTTTGCAGCGGCGTTGAAACTGGTGACAGCAAGAATTGAGGCAGATAGTAGGGTCAAAGGCTTTAACATTATTATTCTCCTTGTGGATTGAGCAACCCCATCACTGGGTGTTGTATCAAGTAAGGAGCAATAAACTGGCCAACTTAGAGAGAAAGATCAAAAACAAACAAAAACATAGATTTAGATAACACGAGAGAGCAAGAGATGCGTTCCCAGCGCCAAATCGAATAATAAATGTGTGGAAATCCACCCAAGAGAAAGAGTGCAATGGGTCAGTTTACACACCATTAACAAAACAGACACGAAAAAGGCAGCGTCATGCTGCCAAAATGTCCCTATAAAGAGGAGCACACTCTTCACCTCAGACTGCAAGCCTAGCCTGAATTCCCCCCCGTGAATATGACCGAAGAGTGCGCTCAATACGTGTATCAATGAAAATCGATACGTTGCTCTGTGTCGGCGTCAAAGAACACCGCTTTGGATAGGTCAAAATGCAACGGCGCAACCTGACCGACCTTGGCATCAAACTCAGGTGAGAGGCGACACGCCACTTCCTGATCGTTGACCTTAATCATCGCAATCGTATCTGGACCCGTCGGCTCTAGCACTTCAAGTTGCAGATTCAGCTCAGTGGTGGCGCTTGAGTCCGCATTTTCACTTTCAGTAATGTGCTCAGGTCTAAGGCCAATCACGATCTCTTTGCCGTCTTGCTCACGCATAGAGGCCGGCAACTTGATGTGGTGCTCCTGACCATTGCCCCCTTTCACTTTAATCACTGGCTGATCATCACTATCGAGATCCACCATAGTTTTGATGAAATTCATTGAAGGCGATCCCATAAAGCCGGCGACAAACATATTGTTCGGCTTGTTGTAGATCTCTTTCGGCGTGCCCAGTTGCTGTAACTCACCGTCTTTCATTACCGCGATACGATCGGCTAACGTCATGGCCTCGATTTGGTCGTGCGTCACGTACACAATCGTGGTGTTGAGCTGCTGATGCAGACGTTTGATCTGGTGACGCATCTCAACACGTAACTTAGCATCAAGGTTTGAAAGCGGTTCGTCAAAGAGGTAAAGCTTAGGTCTGCGAGCCAGTGCACGTCCCATCGCGACACGTTGGCGTTGGCCACCAGAAAGTTGCGACGGTTTACGATCCAACAGATGGTCGATCTGCAACATTTTCGCCACTCGCTGCACTTCCGCTTCAATTTCATCCGCCGGCATTTTGCGGATTTTCAAACCAAAGGCGATGTTACCATGCACCGTCATATTGGGGTAAAGCGCGTAGGACTGAAACACCATCGCGATGTCTCTGTCTTTTGGCTCAACGCTGGAGACATCACGCCCATCGATGACGATTTCACCCGAGCTGATCCCTTCAAGACCGGCTATGGTGTTCATCAATGTCGATTTACCGCAGCCCGATGGACCCACCAGAATCAGGAATTCACCTGATTCAATACTGATATCAATACCCTTAAGTGTTTCTTGCTCCGCCTTAGGGTAGGTTTTGCGGATCTGTTTAAGTTCTAGTGTTGCCATTGTAATTATCCTTTTACTGATCCTGCCGTCAGGCCTCGAACAAAGTATTTTCCTGCCAGTACGTAAACAAGCAGTGTCGGCAATGCCGCAATAATCGCTGCCGCCATATCCACGTTATATTCCTTCACCCCGGTACTGGTGTTGACCAAGTTATTAAGCGCCACGGTAATAGGCTGGGTTTCTGAGCCCGAATAGACCACCCCAAATAGGAAGTCGTTCCAAATTGCCGTGAACTGCCAAATCACCGTGACCATGATGATGGGCGTAGAGAGCGGTAAGAGAATCTTAAAGAAGATGGTAAAAAAGCCTGCGCCATCCAGCTTCGCCGCTTTAACCAGCTCATCAGGAATACCGATGTAGAAGTTGCGGAAAAACAGCGTGGTAAAGGCCATACCGTAGATGACGTGAACGATCACCAAACCTGTCGTAGTGTTGGCTAGACCCAATTTGCCCAATACCGCGGCCATTGGCAGCAAAATCACCTGGAATGGAATAAAGCAACCAAACAGCAACAAGCTAAAGAACAAGTTTGAGCCTTTAAACTGCCACTTTGTCACCACGTAACCATTAAACGCCCCCAGTAAGGTTGATATCGCCACCGCGGGAATCACCATCTGGAACGAGTTCCAGAAATAACCTTTGACGCCTTCACATTTTACGCCCGTACAAGCGCTGTCCCACGCTTTGTACCATGCGTCCCATACCCACTCGGTCGGCAACGACATCAGGTTACCGGCCTTGATGTCTGGCAAGGTTTTAAATGAGGTGATCACCATGACAAACAGCGGCATCAAGTACACTAAGCAGAAGAATAGCAACCCGGCATAAATCATCAGGCGAGCCATGTTCATGTTTTTAGTCATGACTTCTTCTCCCTAAGTTCTGAGTACAAATATGGCACCAAGATGGCCAATATCCCGGCCAGCATCATCATGGCACTGGCAGCACCTAGGCCAATTTGGCCACGGGTAAAGGAGTGCGCGTACATAAAGAGCGCAGGTAAATCTGACGAGTAACCCGGGCCACCGGCCGTCATGGCGGTAACGAGGTCAAAACTCTTGATCGCAATGTGCGAGGTAATAATTACGGCGCTGAAGAACACCGGACGTAAACAAGGCAAAATAATTTTCATGTAGATGGTCGGTAGATTCGCGCCATCAATTTGCGCCGCTTTGATGATCGATGAATCAATACCTCGCAAGCCCGCTAAAAACATCGCCATCACAAAGCCAGAAGATTGCCACACCGCTGCTATCACCAACGTGTACACCGACATTTCAGAATTGACTAACCAGTCAAATTTGAAGCTGGTGAAGCCCCAGTCTTGCATCAGTTTTTCGATACCCAGACCTGGGTTGAGAATCCACTTCCACGCAGTACCCGTCACGATAAAGGACAGAGCCATTGGGTAGAGGTAGATAGTTCGGATTGCCCCTTCTTGGCGAATATTCTGATCCAGCAAGATAGCGAGACCGACGCCCAACACAATGGCGACCAACATAAACATCAGGCCAAAAATGCCTAGATTGGAAATGGACGTAATCCAACGATCATTTTCCATTAGCCTTTCATACTGAGCAAAACCGACAAACTTAAAGCTCGGTAGGAAACGCGAGTTCGTCAATGACAATGCAGCCGTCCAAAAAATGTAGCCGTAGATACACACCACGGTCACTAACATAGTCGGCGCAAGTACAATTTTCGGCAGCCAGCGTTGCAACCTGTCTGCAAAGCTGAGCTTTGGTGCAGACTTGTTTGCATTCCTAGATACAACATGCTCCATAACGATTCCTTACGTCTTCTCATCTGACATCATCACCGTCAGATGGTTAAGGAAAGGGCGCTTGGCTCCCCACAAGCCGAAGCGCCCTTTGGGGTGTGAAGTAATGCTAAGCGAAGGTTAGAAAATCGCCGCTTTTACCGCTTTTGCCAGTTTCTGTGCCGCTTCTTTTGGATCCGCATTCGCATCATTGAAGAAGTTGGTAACGACGTCATAGATAGCACCTTGCGCGTAGCTGGTCGTCGCTAGACCGTGCGCCATACTTGGCACTAGGTCACCCGACTCGGCACTGGCTTTAAAGGTTGCCATCGAATCCAATGCACACTGGTCAAACGCGCTCATGTCCATATCCAGACGCACTGGAATCGAACCTTTGTTGAGGTTGAAGACTTCTTGGAACTCTTTGGTCAAGATGGTTTTCGCCAGATCTTGCTGCGCTTTTTGGTTATCAGCATTGCTGAGCTCAAAGAACGCAAAGCTATCGATGTTGAAGGTGAACTGACCGTCAGTACCTGGCGCTGGAGCACAGATGTAATCCTTACCCGGTACTTTACCTGCAGCAGAGAACTCACCTTTCGCCCAGTCACCCATGATTTGCATAGCGGCTTCACCGTTGATCACCATAGAGGTGGCAACGTTCCAGTCACGACCTGGTGAGTTGGCGTCGATGTAATCGCGCATTTTCTTAAACTTGGTGAACACCTCGACCATTTTGTCGCCAGCGAGCACATCCATATCTAAGTCGACAAACGCTTTGTTGTAATCTTCACTGCCGAGCACATCGAGCGCCACCGCTTCAAAGACTGTCGCGTCTTGCCATGGTTGGCCGCCGTGCGCCAATGGAATGTAACCTGCCGCTTTGATCTTGTCGGCTGCAACGAAGAACTCATCCAATGTCTTTGGCAGTTCTACGCCGGATTTTTTCAATACTTCTGGGTTTGCCCATACCCAGTTAACACGGTGAACGTTCACTGGCACGGCGACGTATTCGCCATCAAACTTCATCACTTTAGTGACCACCGAAGGCAAGATGCTGTCCCACTTCTCTTGATTGGCCGTGTCATCGAGTGAGGTCAAAAAGCCTAGGCCGCCCCATTCTTGAATGTCGTGACCTTTGATTTGTGCCGCTGACGGTGGGTTGCCCGATACAGCGCGGGTTTTCAACACGGTCATCGCAGACTCACCGCCACCACCAGCAACCGCAAAGTCTTTCCAGCTGTGGCCTTGCTCTTCGAGCATCTGTTTCAATACTGCTGCAGATTTTGCTTCACCACCGGCAGTCCACCAGTGGAGTACTTCGACTTCGCCCGCTTGGGAGAAAGCAGAGGCAGCAAGGAGGGATAAGGTAAGTAGGGTTTTCTTCATTTTCATTGTTATCTTCCATGTTTTTGGATTAGACATCTGGGTCGACGTCAAACTGACCCGTTCACTTCGTGCTTGAACGTTATTGAGTCTATCCGACTAGAAAAAGAAGATTGAAACAAATCGTAAAGCCAATGTAACAATTCAGTTACATTACACTTCAAGGCCAGGTGGGATAAAGAGTTGCGCGCGTAAGCCACGCTGCGGGAGATTACTAATAATGAGATCTCCGCCGTGTCCGTGCAAAATGTTGCGGCAGATGCCAAGCCCAAGGCCGTGACCTTGATCATCTTCTGCCAAACGAAAGTAAGGTTCAAACACCGCTTCCAACTTATCTTCTGGTATACCTGGGCCGCAGTCATCAATCGTCACCGTGATCCACTCGCGCTGGACTTCAATCGTGACAGACGCACGCTTACCATATTTCACTGCGTTATCGAGTAAGTTAGTGAGTACTCGCTTAATAGCTAAAGGCTTCGCGACGATCGGCTCCATAGTCATCGGGGTAAAGTCGACGCAATGTTGCTTGTGGTTCATGGGCTCAATGACAGAGAGGATCATCTCATTGAGGTCAATGTAGGCATTGTTCTCGTGCAAGTCGGTATCGCGCACACATTGCAGCGCGCCTTTAACCATCATTTCCAACTCGTCGAGGTCTTTATTGAATTTGCTGCGTTTCACGTCACTTTCCAGTAGCTCGGCTCGCAGCCTTAGACGCGTAATGGGTGTTTTTAAGTCATGTGAAATGGCAGAGAACAGATGCTCACGGTCGGCAGTGTAGCGCCGAATACGCTGCTGCATACGATTGAACGCGCGCGTTGCCACCACCAGCTCACGAGCGCCATCTTCGGCCAAAGGCGGCTGATCGACATCCATACTCATGTCATTGGCGGCTTTGGCCAAACGCTTCAAGGGTTTCACTTGACGGCGCATCAGTAAATAGGTCAAGGCAAGCAGCAAGGTGGTGGAAAAGAAGAGGAATAAAATCTGCTCTCGGCCAATCAAGGTGTCATCCAACGTCACGTATGGCGCCGGCAACAAGGCGGCGATGTACAGCCACTCGTGCTCATTCAGTTCGATTTGTACCACCAATACCGGGGGATCAATCGGTGACAATGTGAGCGTGTGATGCGCCCACGATTTCGGTAAATCGTGCAAATAAATGTCGTTTTTTAGCAAGCGCAGGTTTTCTGGCTGGGAGAAGTTGACGTCTATCGAGCGAGCGCGAGGCAGCTTCTGTTTGAGCACCGTTGTCACGGCATTGATTGAAGCGCGTTTTAGGCGTGTATCGTCAATCGGGTCAACAATCAATCGCTCTTTGTTGAACGAGACAAAAAAGCGCGTGCCGCCCATATTGCGAATTTGATCCAGCACGATATGGCGATAGCCAGTAGGCAGAGACTGAAAAAAGGTCACCGTAGAGGCAAACATGTTGGCCATGCTTTGCGAGGCGTCTCGGATCCCTGCAAGCTCTTTGTGCTTAGACTCGGTATACCAAATAGAAGTGGCAATACCCTGCGCGATCACCACCGCCAACACGGTAAGGCCAAGTGTCCGGGTCACCAACGAATTGGGTTTCAGTAAGCGTAATAACCACTTCATCACGTTGTCTGACTCAAAGAAGTATTAATGTTCAACGCTAACGGGCACAGCAAGAATATAGCCATTGCCACGCATGGTTTTGATGTACTGAGGGTATTTGGCCGAGTCACCCAACCGATGGCGCAACCGGCTGAGCTGCACATCGATACCACGCTCAAAAGGCAGCGCTTCTCTGCCTCGGGTCGCAAAGGAGATGGTGTCTCTATCTAGCACTTCATTGGGGCGAGTAAGAAACAGCATCAGCAGAGCAAAATCACTCCCAGATAAATCGTGTTGCTCCCCTGTCGTGGTATGGGTAATTTTGTGTGCCAAGGTATCGAGCTGCCAGTCACCAAACACGATGGTTTTGGGTAGGCTGGTCGGCTCCGAGCCTTTTTCTTCGACCACTTGGGCGCGGCGCAGTACCGCTTTGATTCTCGCCATCAACTGACGTGGATTGAACGGCTTAGCGATGTAATCGTCAGCACCAAGCTCAAGACCCACCACCTGATCCATATCATCCGACACCGCCGTTAGCATAATGATGGGCACATTGGATTCACGACGAATCGCCTGGCACAATGCAAAGCCATCTTCGCCGGGCAACATCACATCCAACAAAATCAGATCAGGGTAACCTTTTGCATCGAGATGCTGCTTAAGTGCTTGTCCTTCTGCCACAGCTTCCACTTGGAAGCCCGATTTAGACAAATACTCATCCAAAAGCTCTCGGATCTCTTGATCATCATCCACAACAAGTATTTTACTGTTCATTTCGCCAATCACTGCCTATGGTGTTAGCTCACAGTCTAGACAGTTCTCACCATAGGTGTGACGGATAAATCCTTATTTTTTGAACAGAAAACAAATGGAGCTCACAAGTTTTTAACATTAAGCGAGTCATCTATCAGTAGATGGTCAATTAAGAAGAACAACTGATTTCAAGCCGTTTGCCCCATTCCGGTGGCAACGCCGCAAAATGTTCAAAATTCGGGTGCTCGTCGTACGGAGATTGAAGCACCAGCGCGAGCTCGTTGACCAGTTGATAATCCCCCTGTTCGGCGTTGTCGATTGCCATCTGCGCCAAGTAATTTCTCAGAATGTATTTGGGATTGACCTGACGCATCTCGGCGCAGCGTTCACGGGCGCTAACAGGCGCTCCGCTTTCATCCATTTCACATTCACAACGCGCTAAATAGAGCAACAACCATTCACTCGCAGCCGCTCTATCAACAAATAGATCGATGACGTTCTGCTCTGGTTCACTATCGAGCATCGACAATGCGCGCATAAAGCGGCAATAGTCGACGCTCTGCTGAGCCAATAACTCAAACATGGCGCTAAAGAGCTGGGGGTCTTGCTCTAATTTGGTCTTGAGGCCTAATTTTTTGCGCATGATGGCGCTAAATTCGCGGTTTAGCACTGACTCAAACTGACCGAGCCCCTGCTCCAGATCCGCTTTATCAACCAGCGGTGACAGCGCATGGGCAAGCGCGGACAAATTCCACAATGCGATGCGAGGCTGCTGATCAAACGCATAACGCCCTTGGTAGTCAGAGTGGTTGCAGATAAGTTGCGGATCATAATCATCCAGAAAACAAAATGGCCCGTAATCAAACGTCTCACCAAGGATCGACATATTGTCCGTGTTCATGACGCCGTGCGCAAAGCCCACCGCTTGCCACCTAGCGATCATGTGAGCGGTGCGCTCGACGATCTGTTCAAACATCGCCAAATAAGGCTTAGTGGCGGTTTGACACTCTGGCCAATACCACTCAATCGCTTTATCTGCCAACAGACGCAGTTCACTCAACTGATTGGTGTAAAAGAAGTGCTCAAAGTGACCAAAACGTAGGTGGCTGCGCGCCACACGCAGCAGCAATGCACCTCGCTCCTGTTTCTCTCGATAGACGGGGGTATCGCTGGCGAGCATACCTAAAGCGCGAGTGGTTGGAATGCCTAAACCCGCCATCGCTTCGCTGCCCAAATACTCCCGAATGGTTGAGCGTAGGACCGCGCGTCCATCGCCCATACGTGAATACGGCGTCAATCCCGCCCCCTTAAGGTGTAAATCGTAGACTTCGCCTTTGGCGTCCTTTAGCTCTCCGAGCAACAGTCCACGACCGTCACCTAAATCAGGATTGTAGACCCCAAACTGATGCCCCGCGTACTTCATGGCTAATGATGGCCAATTTTCAACGCGTTGCTCGCCCGCCAAAAACGCTTTTAGATCGCCCGATGGCAGGGACTCATCCAGTGAAAACTGTGCGGCGAGTGATGCGTTCCAACTTACCCAACGCGTGTTGTTAAGTGGCGTTGCTTCAACAGGCGTGTAAAACACCTTAGGCAGTTGATAAAAACGGTGAGTAAGCGCTAAAGATGACAACGAGGACATAGACGGCCCAATGTAATGAGTGTTGTCGCCGACGTTAGCAAAATGTTGCAGAGAGTAGCAAGAGAAAGTGTGAGCGGGATTGAAAAAGAGCGCTCGAGATAGGAAAGCCTGAGATGGCCGATAGCATGGGTGATAAAGAGAAAGGCTGCCTTAATCGAAGACTAAGGCATCGCCTCTATACTGTATCGGAAGTACGATATCGATCGCGTAACGAAATACAGCCCGATAATCGACTAGATCAGTGCGAAAACACCGAGAATACCGACCAATGAGAACAGGCAAGTACGGCTAATCACACCAAAGTTAGTGGGTTCGATCATTTCATGATGTTGCATAGATTCTCCTCGTTATTTTTTCTCTTTATGACAACTTAATTACAATATGATGAAATCTTCGTTTTATCTCAAGCCCAATCTGTGTGAATTTTTTGTGACAAGATCACGAAACCTTCTTCATTATCACGAAGAAAAACAAGGCGTTAAAAACAGATTGTAGGAGAAAAAGCGCGCTGAAAGAAAATCAGGCGCTTAGCGCAAAGAAAGCGTGATTCGCACGAAGTTTTCGTCTTCGTAATCCATTTGGTGATCAAAAATCGAAGACGTGTAGATAGTGCGCAAAAACGCGTGCTTTTCACCGTGCGCACCGCGCATTAGCATAGAGACGCTTTGTACCAAGCGATTTCGGCGGTCAAAGTGACCATTGAGATCGGCAGACAGCACGCACAGCAGACACCCTGTCGGGTTATACGCTAAGTCTACCGCTTCAGGGCTTGAGACGAGAACGGTGGTATTGAGCTCTTTTTCTAACTGATTAATCAGCAGCAAGAAGCTATCAAGATGAGGTAACTCGTCGCCACTCATCGGGCTCAATAAGTTATCGAGCATGGCTTCCATATCGAGGCGCTGCGAGCGCGCATGGGTCACCATAGAGCGTACTTTCTTCTTGAACGGCTTGTATTTCTTACTGTTGGCGGCTTTATTCAACCATGCAGAAAGAATGTCGTTAATATCATTGCGCGATTTTCGAGCCAGTACTTTTCCGTTGTGGTTGGTGCGCAAATGCAACAATGCATGCAGCGCCAATTCAGACAGGAGAGGTTCAAACTCGGGTTTAATTTTGGAATGAATACTGCGCATTATGACTGGAAGCTAACTGAAACTCGCGGAGAAAGTGGTCGTTTGAAACACGAAAAGGACCGCTATGCTACCGAAAACCCTTCGCCATGTACAGATGCGATACGGCACAAGCAGGCAAAAATAATGCCAATCTAAAAAAAGCCCCACACCCAGAGTGTGAGGCTCAAGCTCATCAACCGTTGTGCGAGTCCCGATCACGCACAGCAATTACTTCGCTATTTGGCGAGCTTACTCAGTACGCGTTGTAACAGCTGGATACGTGGCTCGATAGACTCAAGCAGTAAGTACTCTTGATCGCTGTGGAATCCCGCACCAACCGGACCTAATCCATCAAGTGTAGGTACACCTAGGATCGCTGTGCAGTTGGCATCTGAACCGCCGCCTACCGCTTGCCAACCCATTTGGATTGACAACTCATCGGCCGCGTCCTCTACTAACGCCATCAAACGCTCGGTTTTGTCACTCGGTACCATGGATGGCTTGTAAGCTTCACGCTCAAGCGCAACACGCACACCGTCAACAAATGGCGTCGGGGTTAAGCCATTCAGGCGTGTATCGACATCGTCATACTCTTCGTTGCTCCAAAAGCGCACATCGACGATCACTTGGGCGAAATCTGGAACAATGTTTGCGCCTGCACCACCTGAAACCACACCGGCATTCAAAGTGGTGCCTGACTCAAAATTGGTCATCTCGTTCATGGCGAGAATCCAGTTTGCCATTTCCGTCACGGCGCTACGGCCTTTCTCTGGCTCATTACCCGCGTGTGCCGCGATACCATGAAAATCAATCTTGTAACGCGCCATGCCTTTACGAGCTTTGACCAAGCTGCCATCGGCGCGTGCCGCTTCAGCCACAAGAACGTGTTTGGCGTTTTTCGCGACCGATTGCAACCAATCTTGTGAGTAAAGAGAACCGGTCTCTTCATCTGGGTTCATGCAGATACAGATCGATAGCGCATCCAATACGCTTGCCTCAAGGTCACGCATCGCAAACACCACATTGAGCAAGCCTGATTTCATGTCAGACACACCTGGGCCGTAAGCTTTCTCTGCATCGACCGTCATCGGACGCTGCGCAGCGGTGCCGACAGGAAAGACGGTATCCATGTGACCAATCAGCATCACATCGATCTGCTCAGCGTCAGGTTTGTTGCGAATTTCAAGCCCGACACCCGCTTTGGTGCAGTCAATGCGTTTGACGTTCCAGCCACCCATCTCGAGGAACTTCTGCTCAAACTGCTGAGCGATGACCTCAATGCCCTCAGTCGTGTACGTGCCGCAATCGACATTGACTAGCGGGCGCAGCTCATCTAAATACGTTTGGAGAGAAAATGACATCGCCTCCCCCTTACACAAATAGGTTCATGACAAGCATGGCGCCAAATGCGTTGAGTACCGAAATGGCAATCATCACTGGGATGTAGCGTCCTTCAGTGCCAATTGGGCCAAGGATACGACCCATGTATTGAATCTGTGAACCCATCAAGTAGATGGCAGGCGCAAGAATCGCAATGTGCGCGCCATTGAGAATGCCTTGGTCAAATAGGGTGATCACTACACCAACCGCGCCTCCCATCGACATCCATGCACCAATCAGTACCGCTGCCGCTTCACCAGGCAGACCAAATACCGCCATCACAGGTGCAAACACAGTACCCATCAGATCCAAAGCACCTGTGATTTGCAACGCCGCAATGATCACAAACGCCATCAATACGTTTGGCACCGTCGATGTGGTTGCAATCACCCAGCCTTTTTTCGCGCCTTCGACGAAGATGTCCGTCACCATTGGCTTTTTCGCTTTTACGTCACCCATTATGCGGTCTCCTCGGTCAGTGTTTCTTTGTTTTTCTTGTCGTCAGATTTCTCTTCTTTGCCTTCCGTCAGATTGACGTAAATGCGGAATAGGTTCGCGCCAATGATCTTGAATGCGAACATGACTAATACCGCAAGGCCGATAGACGAAGTCACCGCGAGAGAGCCGTCCGCGAGCGTTAACGTAAATAGAACCGCACCAGATGAGAAGAAGTTGACAATGGTCGCGCCTGCCGTGAACTGGAACATAGTGAACACATCGGTTTCACGTTTGGTCAGTTGGCCTTCGTCTTTCAGCTGACGCGTCATCGCCGCGCCGGCATCCGTACTTTGCAAAGAGGCGATCAACGCCAAGCCCGTGTTACCCGGAATGCCCATGATTGGACGAAGCAGTGGCGTCAGCAGCTTACGCGCTGCTTCCAAGGCGCCGTAGTGCTCAAGCACATTGATCATGCCAAGCGCGAACATCACAGTAGGAATAAGAGTTAAAGCGAAAATGAAGCCATCACGCGCACCACTACCACCGACACCACGGAAAGAAGTGGTCGCGGCTTGAACGCCATCCGCGGTTTCTGTCACGCCATGCGCAACTTTACCGAAAGAGCCATTGAGCGTTGTAAAGTCCAACACGCCATACCATTCATTGGATTGCATCAGACCAGAGAAAAACACAACCGCAAACGCCAGCGCAATGTAGCAGCCGATCGTTACCTTGCGTTCAGATTGAACCGGAGTCGTCATCAAGATACCTATCTATTCGTTGGGGAAAAGCGCGGCGAATGTACTCCCAAGCAACGTGCTAGATAGATGATCAAAATCAAGTAGAAGGCGGAAGGTGAGCGTAATCATTCTGTCACATTTGCGATTGTGACACTGATCACATTTGGAATATTTAGCCAACAATTAGAACCCAAATAGGCATTTAATCTACCAATAAGTGATAACAAGTTGGCAATGCGGATATTAGCTCCTTTTCTGCTTTTGCCTCCACCAGTCTTTGAGTAAAGAAATCACAATAATGGAAAGCACAATGGGGAAAACCACATTCCAAGTGACCATTGACAAAGTGGGCAGCCAGCCTGCATCACTCACGTCACCAATCAGGAAGGCGCTATACAGGAAGTACAAGCCAAAAAAGAGCCCTCCTTCAAGTCGACTGACTATCGCACCTGTCAACATCAGAGGTAAGCACAACAGAGCGACGCCAAGCATGATCGGAAAGTCTTGTGAGACGAGTTGCTCGTTGCCAACAAGTCCTGCACCACTAAACAGACCGGATATACCCAAAACCGCCAACAAATTGAACGTATTACTGCCAACGACGTTCCCGACAGCGATGTCTCTTTGCCCTTTGAAGCTCGCCACTATCGATGTCACGACCTCAGGAAGAGAGGTGCCGATGGCTAGAATCGTCAAACCAATCATCGCTTCGCTAACCCCAAAGGCTCGCGCAATGTTCACAGCGCTACTCACCAACAGATTTGCGCCCGCAATCAGTAGGATTAAACCAACAACGAGCCACAACGCACTCTGCCATACTGGTTGATGCCCTTGTGTCAATGAAGCGACTTCATCGTCACTCGCCTCTGCCGCTTCGGTCTCACTGCGCTTCCCCTGGACAAAAAGAAACGAGGTGTAAACAACCAATAACGCGACTAAAATCCCACAGTCCAACAGGTTTAATCGCCCATCTGTCGCCATGTAGAAGACCAGCGCACTTAAACCAACCATGATGGGAACATCTTGGCGAATCAACTGCTTTGAGATGGTGAGTGGCGTAATGACGGCCGCTAAACCTAGGATAAACAGAACGTTAAAAATGTTGCTGCCGACAACGTTGGCGATCGCCAGTTCGGTCTTATTGGAAACGGCAGAATTGATACTCACAGCCAACTCGGGCGCACTGGTGCCAAAAGCGACAACCGTTAGACCAATAACCAGACTTGGAATACCCACTTTGGCAGCGAGTCTCGCTGCTCCTTTTACCAAACCGTCAGCTCCGGCAATCAACAACATCAGACCCAAAACTAAAAGAAGATAATCCATGTCTACCTCACCCACTCGAAGGCCAATTCACACCAAGAACGCATTCAGCGTTGGACAAGCTAAAATAACTCGAATTGATGAATAAAGCTCGATCAATTCGAGTCTTATCGCTTAGTACAATCGAGTGGCAACGCATGGCTGGTAACTGCGCCTTAGATATTGCCTACACAGTCGATGATTACTGGTCCAAAATGACCTCAAAACCACCATAAATGATTCGTTTACCATCGAACGGCATAGGATTTTGCTCTGGGCTCATTCGCGGATCATCCGAGATCTGTTGCCATGCCAGATCTCGAACTTCTTTTGATGGCCACACAACCCATGAGAACACCACGGTTTCGTTGTCTTGAGCTTTCACCGCCATAGGAAATGACGTCACCTCTCCATCAGGTACTTCATTCCCCCACGTCTCCACCACCCTTAAGGCACCGAAATCTTTGAACATTTCGGCGGCGATTTCTATGTGTGCCATGTATTTTTCTTTGTTCGCTGTCGGTACAGCCGCTACAAATCCATCAACGTATGTCATGATCACTCTCCTCTTATGTGGAGTAATAACCATAGCCCACCAACGCAGGAGTGGATCACTTGTTGATCACTGGCTCCGCCCCGTCAGCTGTAGACGCTCAGATACTGATTAGCGTGCAATGAGATTTGGCACAATAGAAACGCAAAAGCCCCGACAACTCATTGAGTTATCGGGGCTTTCTAAAGAAATGGCACGCCCTGTAGGAATTAAACTAGGTTTTTAACTTCGTTTAACAAAGCTTAATAGTTATTTATTATCATATACTTAAGCTACAAATTACCGAATTGTATATTTAACCAAAATAGCTCAAAATGGCTCTAAATTGACACCCACGGCACCACAGAGGCACCACAGGATTTGACGGTAAGTTGTTATGGATACAGGAATAAACTTCACAAAACGTGCGTTAGAAAGCATAGAAAAACCGAAACATCGCATTACCTATAGAGACGTGGGAAGCACTAAAAGCGTTCAAGGTTTAGTGCTTGATGCCTTGGTTTCTGGCGCTAAAATCTTCCGTTTTCAGCGCAAAGTTAATGGAAAAAACATCAAGGTCAAACTCGGTGAGTTCCCTACGATGACGGTAGAGCAAGCAAGGGAAATGGCACGAAACACGGCGACCGACCTTGCCAACGGCATCAACCCAAACCAGCAAAAAAGAGAAGCCAGAGAAAGCCAAACCTTTGATGACTTGTTCAATATCTATGTTGCCTCTTTCGAGCTCGATATTAAAGCCAAGAAGCGCCGCGCCAGTAGCCTTAAATCAAACCAGACTCTTTACCGATTACACCTAAAGCCTAAGCTTGGTAAAAAGGCCATCACTGATTTTGATGCCGAGAAAGCGCGGAAGCTAATGCAGGACTTGTTCACCAAACACGGATACAGCAAACACAACCATTCGCTAACCTTGCTCAAATCGATGTTTAATCGAGCCTATATCGAGCCTAACCCCTTCGCTAAAATCAATAAGGTTGATGAGTCCCTTTTCAGACGCGAAAGAACCTTATCCAAGAAAGAGCTCGCGCAGTTTTTTGACTCACTGAGCCAAGAAAAGCAGATTTACCAAGATTGCATATTTTTGCTTCTGCTGACGGGTCAACGCAAATCGATGGTTCTTTCTATGCGCTGGCAAGAAATTGATCTTGATAATCGTCGCTGGATTATTCCAGCCAGTAAAAACAAGAGTAAAAAGGCTCACTCTGTTCCACTCACTCAAAAGGCAATGAGGATATTGGTTCGTCGCTCACATGAAGCTGAACTTAACCAAGAATTTGTATTCCCAAGCGCTCGAAGCCAACTCGGTCATATCACCGATAAAAGCGGGAAAGGCGGTTTCTGGCAAAGAATCACCGATCGCGTTGGCATGTACGCACCCGACAATCCGGAAAAGCATCTAACAGTTCACGACCTAAGACGCACCCTAGCCACTTTTCAAGTTACATCGGGCGGCTCAATACAGGCAACAAGTAAACTACTGGGTCACTCCAACATCAGCATAACCAATGATGTGTATGCTCATTTGTCGGACGATAGCGTGAGAGAGACGCTAGAGAAAACCGTCACCTATATGCTTGGGGACTCATTGCAGACTAAGTTAGATCGCATTAAGCAAGAGATTGATACTCTGCCTATCGAAGCAAGGCAGGAATTGATGAGCTATTTGGAACAATCTGTAGATTCTGACATTCTTACGGCTTAAGCCGCACGAAGCCTTGAATTTATTGGCTTAAGCACTTTTTGTTAGCCAAAATTGACTGGCTAACTAGCCAGTGACATTAAGCCTATTAGGTTAAAACACAGCGGCTAATCTTCCATATTTCTTTAACCCACTAACCACAAAAATTGGTTAGTGGGTTAAAGAGAATAAACAAATCAGGCTGCAATACGAACGGAAACAGGCAAGCGGTATAGAGTAGTGTTTGACCTGCCAGCCTTAGACTCAATCGCCCCTTCCTCTTGTGCCAGTCGTTTAAGTTCTTTACCCACGATTCTATTTTTATCTACGTGCACATTGATGTGTTTACACACCTCCGAAGCCGTCACCCACTCCCAAACGTACTTTTCAGGGTCATCGATTAGGAAGCGCTCAACGATGGCTTCATAGTAAGAACTTTTGGCATTGTGCCCGTTGTTGACCTTTGCGGCTAACTCAAGCTCAGTATCCGTCAAGTGCCAAGATTCACCAGACTTGTATAGTTCATAGGCTTGAAGCCAAAATTGCTTGAGTTCTGCTGGATGACGGTGGCTTAGCCTACCGTTGTCATATCGCCAACCAAGGGTACGGTTTACCAGTTCCATGTCGATAGGCGCGGCCAGCTCGATAACGGCATATCGACTTGAGCCAGTTTCATCACGTAGAAAGCCAGTCACGTTAACAGTCGCAATAAACGACGTTTGACGAGGTTTCTTAATATCCTTCGCGCCATAAGGGGGTCGGACAGTATCCACCTCCTTAGTAATAAACGCCTTGAGGCTTCCTTGGCTGTTTCGAGAGGTACGCTCTAACTCACCGAGCTCAACAATCAGGCTGTTAATACAGCTAATAACTGAATCTTTAGAGTCAGGGTTGATCTCTTGCCCTTCCAAGAACGCCCCTTCAAACACGGAGGCAAATCGCTTGATAAACGCCGTTTTCCTGAACGACTGCCCGCCTTGAAGAACCGGAATCAATTTTGAGCTAAATGGTGTTTCAAATACCGATGCCACCACCGCGATAAAAAACTTTCGCATCACGCAGCTGGCAAGCTCTTTATCCTTCGCGTTCATGGCGTCAATCACAGGTGTCATACGGTCGATACCGTCCCAATTACTTTCATGCAGGTAATTGGCAAAAGGGTGGTAACTGTTGTTCTCAGCCAACGACATAAGGTGATCGGCTAGAATCTCTTTTTTGAAGCCACCTCGAACACAAACATCAATCAACAAGCTACGTTTTTGCTCGGCTGTTTTGTCGAGCATTTGGCCATCGACAAACAACTCAACTTCCATATTCATTTTGTTGACCACTACATCGACACCATTGCTTTTTAACAGCGCTTGTAGGTTTCTTGATGTAGGTAGCGGATTAAACCTAGCATCTAAATCAGGGTAGTTAGGTTTCACCGTGTCGTGTAACTGGCTTACTTTTTCAACAACACTATCCATAGTCACTCCTTATGCCGTTTGTGTTTGAACTCGGCTTTCAAGGAAAGCATCAAGGTCAGCCAGTGTATAAAACACCTTACGGCCCACTTTGATAAATGGCAGGCGATAGCGTCCAGTTGATGCCCAAACGGCGAGCGTCCCTTCTGTCACACCCAAATACTCTGCTGCTGATTTACGGTTCAACTTCTTGCCGTACTTTGAAATTTCTGAATTACTCATAATTAATCTTCCTCGTTTGAAATCATCCTAATTGGATAAATTCAGACTACGAATGATCAGGTTTAACGGCAATCAGAAGAGGGGAACGGTTTTTAGTGTAGAGAGTTAAGCGACAAGCCGTCAGCCCTTTGGTTTCAAGGGCTGGCAAGGGTACGGATAGCATAGACCTCAACCTCAACGGTGTTTGGAACCTAGTACTTAACTGTAAAGATTGTAATGGTGAAGAAGCATGGTCTAAATGGGCTCACACACCCGATTACTCTCTTCTACCGGCATTAAGGCGGAGAAATGATTATTACATAAGTAGCAAGCATCCATTAGGTGAAACAATTCAATTAGAGACAGGAAACACTGCATCGCAGCGTAAAAATTGCATTAAAGAGGTATTCAAAGTTGCAAAACAAACTACACCTTACGAGTGGAAACCTCGATTAATTAAGGGAGCTCCTTTTTAATCCAGCTTAGTGGTCAGCATCAGCACACCTTTGGAAAAATGTTTTAGGAGTGCTGCTCTAAACTAATTCGTTTAGATTAGAAGATATATATTGAAACCTTAAACGTTTGTATGCTTTTTATTCCTTGACGAAAACTGCTTTCCCAGAGACAGTCTGGGCTGAAACTGGGATAGTGTATATACTGCCATCTGCATTAGTTGAAATGATAGATGATGTGTTTTCACCTGTTGTGGTCAAGATAACCCCATTTGCGCCAAGCTTTGCTGCCTGTTTTTTGAGTTCTTCAACAGCGTAATCCTGACTAGCTTGTTGTGTAATTCCAGCGTCACTAGATGCTTTAACTATACCAATAGTTTCGTACTGCGCGGGTGCATCCAGATAAAGTCGAACTTGATTGAAATCCAGTGCAGGTCTTTTAACTCCCGTCACAATAGCCGAGCCGGATGCACATGCATTCAGGAATGATAAAGCAACAACAACTAAACCGACTTTTATCTTGGAACGAAACATAAACTCACCTTAAATAACGTAATAGCATCAAAACCACAAAGCCTACATTTTAAGCTTATAACCACTATATAGATATATATTTGTAGGCGCCTGTAGAAAGCTAACGCCTTTGCTAACGGGCGATAACGCTATACCACCCAACTTAAAATATGTGCCCTAAACACCGAGGCTGATTTTCATGAAAGTGGCCAAGCGTTAGGAGTCCCTGTTAAGCGATTTGTTAGCAATATTGCCTCAGTTTACCGTGGTATTGTTTAAGGCGTAATTCCATACTTTATAGAAGTAGAAGATGTAGCCAATACCAAGCGTAATAAGTGAAATAATTGCCCAAAGAATCACATGCCCCAAATCACCAAATAGGTCTATGTTGCAACTTAGCCTCCGTTCGACACCATACTCGTCAATAACTGAGGCTCTGTTGATAATGAACTTACAAAATGAATAGGGCAAAAAAAACAAAGCGATCCCAAAAGTTACAATTGAAAGAACAAGCCAGATCAGTAGATGCCCAAGAATATCTAACACCGTTATATCTGCTTTTAGTTTCATGTGTTTTTTTCCTTATTTGTATTGCTAACGCCGCGTTAAGGTGTGAGCTACGCTCGGCTATACTTGAGCGAAGTGAAAATGCCGAGCGTTGCGAATCACTCTTAAATGCTTTGTGGTGCTACTGTTTTAGAAGTGGTACCTTACACCAGCATAAGCACCTGATAGGTTTACATCGATATCATTTCCAGCTTGGCTGATTGATGTAAATGTAGCACGATAGCCCACGTTTAAATCAACGCCTTGCTTTAAACGTGTACCAACTTCCAAACCCGCTTGGTAGCCTGTTTGAGATTCTGAAATGCTGATATTGTTTCCAGAGCCATCTATTGATACATGACCGATGCCTGCCATAGGCGCTAAGTACAAATTACCGAAGTCATACAGTACAAATAGTTTTGCTTTCAGATTCACAAAGAAAGCATCACCGTCAACTTTCAAAGTCCCTGTATTATCAACTTCACCAAACGTTCTATATTCTGCTTCTACACTCGTTTTTACTAGCGAATGCGTATTGAATTCATAACCCGCTAAAAAATTGAACCCAATATCTGCAGATTCGTCAGCCGATTCACCATTGATGCTAACATCAACATTATTTGCCGCAGTTAAATCTGCGCCTACATAAAACTGATCGCCAGTCTTTTTGACAAAGTCATCAGGCTTTGCAATGGAAGGTGAGCTAAATAAAAGCAAAGAACCTACGATCAAGCCAGCTGTGTTTTTCATAATTAATACCGATACTTAAAACCGAAATTATATCAGAAACCCAAACTTATGGAACACCGTATAGACAAGGTAGCATAACGCCCGCTTAAGTGGTGAGCAACGCAATACCAATGTTTCCGCATGCCACCTAAATCACTAACGTTACCGCAAACCATTAACGCAACGCGTTGCGAATCCGTCTTAAAGCCGTTTGTATGGCTACTGATTTTCGCCTATCCGCCACAACACACCACTCGGATCTGTTAAACAAAACTCGAGCATTCCCCACGGCTGCTCAATAAGCTCTGTAACCTTTACACTAAACTCTTTGTCTAGATTGAGTTTTAAAACATGCGCATACCAACTTTGCGCATCTTCAACTAAGAGGTGCATCATAAAGTTGTTGCTGTGAGCAGGCTCGCAAAAGTCTTGAAGCAAGAAAGAACAAGAGCCTGATTTGAAATATGCGATTCCGTCAAACTCAGATGCCATTTCAAAACCCATTGTCTGATAAAAGCGCTTAGAGCATTCAAAGTCTTTAGCGGGAACGAATGACTTTATTTCTACGGCATTCAGGTTTTCCATTTCCATCTCCATTTTATAGCGACTGTTTGTAGCCTAACGCCTTGCTCGCGGGCGATAACGCTGTACTACCCAACTTAAAACCTGTGCCCTAAACACTGAAGCTGAATTGTATGAAAGTGGCCAAGCGTTAGGAGTCCCTGTTAAGCAATTTGTTATGTTTACTTAGATTTAGATAAATATTCACTTTCCTCTAGCGCGTCACGCTGTTCTTGGGATGGTAATTGATACTTATCGATAGCATCAGTGACGCATCTTACTGCTGAAAGTTCTGTTTGAATTTGATGTAGCTCTCTACAAGATTCCCGTATACCCATTAGCTCAGTCAGCATATCAGCCTGCTGTTCGTGAAGTTTACTTAGGTCTTTATCAAGACTTTTCGTTGAAGCAGAGCTATCTACTTTCGAAGCTCGAACCAATGCTCCTAGCTGAAACAGTATTATCAATAAAAACCAACAAATAACAGCTAGCAAAATCTCGTAAAGTTCCATTTAATTTCCTTATAAACATAACGCCGCGTTAAGTAGTGAGTAACGCCCCCTACCTAAACCATTGTGCAGTAAACACTAAATTCAAAGCAAACCGAAAATGCCGAGCGTTGCGAATCTGTCTTAAACGCTTTGTATGAGTAAATTAGCACCCTGCCGGACTCCCGCGAGAGCAACCACTATAACCAGAGCCTCCACCAAACATTGCATCTATAATGAAACCTAAAATGACAGCGCCGACAGTTATATACAATGAGAATTTCATTGATTCGATGAGTACAGCTGAACTTAAGTTCTTTCGCTCAAACCAGAGCATGGTTAGAAATGATGAAATAAATGCTATTGGAACCCCAAATTTTGGCTCCCAAACAGTAAGCATAATTACGAAAAATATTAGTATTGGCTTCCAGTGAGCTGCAAAAAATAGCAACCCCATGACAACTGAAAACAACAACAAGCCATTAATTAATATATCCATGTACCATATCTTCTTTTTTACTCATAACGCAAAATTAATTAGTGAGCAACGCTACCACCTAGCCTAAACTATTGTGCCGTAATCACTAAAGCCGATTCAAACCGAAAATGCCAAGCATTGCGAATCTGCTTAAATTTTGTTAGTGTGCGTTGTACTCACCTGTCCTAATTCTTCTCAAAATCTCCCGCTCGGCTGCTTCAATAGCATAATAGTGGTCGCCACCTTTAACGGTAGTGACAATCCTGTTGTGGCAATTTTCGCATATAAAATCCGTTTTACTTTCTTCATAAAAGCTACGGCAGGAACTATCGTCATACACTAACGTTGCATCGCAAGAAGGACAGAAGCACCACAAATTAGATATTTTGTTATCATGCCAAGTCCAGCGCCATTTTACGGAATATAAGAAATCTTCCTGATACTTAATATATTCCGGCTGATTTTTAGACACTTTTAATGACTGATAGATACTAGACACCTCCATTAATGTCAGGAGTATAATTGGAATCCAAAGCCATCCAGGTAAAGCATATGTGTCAATTAATGCTATCCAGCACCATAAAACAAGAGACCAACACCACTCCAAAACGACTACCCCGTAGCTTCTTAACTCAGGGATAAACGCTAAAGCGACACCTGCTAAAATAGATGCCATTGCCCCGTTTCGAATAGATTTAAATGAATTTTCGCTCATATTTCTCCTAGCGCACTAACGCATGCAATAAGGTGCCCCACACTGAACTAACAAAGCGCATCTGACTCCATACCAAAACCGCCGAGTGTAACGGGTCACCTTGATTGCTTTGTTAAGTTTTGTTTTCACCGTTCTCATTATTTTTGTTTTTGAGCCGCTTGAGCCTTACAACAGCCAACATACTTGCCATTGCAACTAATGTAGAGATTAAAACTGTCATAGTCGGAAGTAGTAAATCTAACGCCTCTTTAATTGGAGTTCGAACCGTGGCTTGGTCTAAAAAACGGTCAAAAGCAAATAGCATTGTTCCCATTGCTGCTGTTAAACCCAACACTGCACTCATTTGCTCTGTAAGTTTCTGCCTATACTCACTTTCAGCAACTTTGCGCTCGATGTTAGATTCCGCATTTCCACCGACCTCTCTCTCTTGAACAAAGTGTGACAAAGTCTCACAGTATGATTTTTTCGTTTCAGAAGAGATGAAACTAGAATCCATAATTTCTTTAATCAACTCTTCCGCCACTTGCTTAGGCTTATAAACATCATCTCGATTGACTCTGTATTTGCGGCTTGTCGAATTGATTAATGCCGTTAATACATGCTCATCAGGAATGTGACCTTCAGATATACCAGGACGCAAGGCATAAACGATTTCTCTATTTACTGACGATATTTTCTGTAGGTATTCTCTATTATCTTTTCTTGAGAATAGATAACGCGTTATCACTGTAACGATAAGACCACTTAGTACACCACCACCAATGCCCACAAACCAAGCATTATTAAAAATTTCCACATAAACTCCAAAAAAACTTGACGCTTTATATACGGCAACAAGCCGCATTTCCAACTCGCTTCCTTCCGCCTAATACTTCCACCCACTAAGACGCTGCACTAATAAATGACCGAAAATCAGAGTATTAGTAAACGGCCCATTATGACACCAGTTGGATACTACAGCAAATCCCCGTCTATCATGTATATGACGGCATTGACTGCTAATTTTGACTTTACCTATGGCCTTATACACTTGAAGATTCAATTTCACTGCATACGAGCATGAGCTCTTTTTATAAGGTTGATGCTGAATCGTATTAACAATAGGGTTTTAGGCTATGTGGCGTCTCGGCGGTACTAGATTGGATTCCTCGACGAGTGAGTTTAGCTTTTCGGTCAACTCTGAATATCTGGCGGTATAGCGAGCATGAGTCACCCAAGATCTTTGCCCAACGTTTAGTACATAGTCCATCACCAGTGATTTAAATGATTCATGTTCTTTATGGTCAAAACTATCGTAAAGGTCTTGCAAGGGCTCTAAATCAATATCCACAATTGAAACGGCACTAAAATTTTCGTTTCCCCCAATCATTGGCCTGCCATGATAACTAAAGTGGATACCGACCAAATACCCATTTATGCGACAAAGGATATCGACCTCTGAATAGTGCCCCGAAGGCTCGACTTCAAAATCATCAATCGTTAAATGATGTGCTTGAGTCACATATCCAGAGACGGTGACCTCCCTTCCGTAATCATCTCTCTTTTCTAGTTCAAGCTTCCAATCAGGCAACTGTATCTCAAACTGGTCCAGCTCCTTTAAACATTGCTTAATCACAAGCCTTGCGACTACACAGAATGAATATTGACACTCTATCGGCTCACCCGTTTCATCTTTCGACTTTTTGTCGTGGGCAAAGTGGTGGATCATTTTATCCGGATTGGGCCCTTTTTTAGCCACAAGGTTTTGTTTGCAACTTGGACAAACACAACCACATGCTCTACCCCGTTGCACCTCACTAATGTCTAGGTATTTATCATCCTTCAAGCCAAATGGTATCAGCATCCCTCTCTTCCCTTCACGTTTATGAATTGTCGGTGGCTAGCGTCGACTTTTCTTGAGTTGACGAATATCCTTGTCCAACGCATCCATTTTAGGGACTCTCATACGCGCTACCTGTTTCTGTCCGTTTTTCAGAGTAATTTCAACCTCCAAGAGATCTGATTCGTGTTCTGTGTCACCTGTCGAGATCTCCTTCGTTTTACCCCAGAAATACCTGAGGTAGTGAGTTCTAACACTAGCGACACCGTCAAAAGAAAAGCCACCTTTGAGGCAAATCGTAAGAAAGGAGAAAAATTCAGAATCTTTCGTGGTTTTCACTACTTTGCCCCATGAACGCCACAGATCTGTCAGTGCTTGATAGCGACGAAAGTCCCTGCTTTTGGGAGTCGTAACCCGCGTTACTTGTTCATTGGAATCAAAATCCACCTCTGATACGTAGACACCTTGTTGCTGGGCGTGAACCCCCTCTAATGTCTCGGCTATGGTGCTTAATAGGGAGCGTGACCAAGCTACTTTGCTTTGAAGTTGCCGCTCTATTTCGTCATAGAAATTGGGATCGGTATTTCTTATATCGTCAAAGCCTGACTGTGCTTGTTGCAACGCTTTAGATAGGCGCTTAATTGACGAAAGATCGGTGTCACTTGGAATTTGGATTAGTATGTTTTCACACTCTTTCACTTGATGAACATCAAGCCCGATACTCATCAACTCGTCTGTCTGTTTTTGGCTCAACCCTGCCACTGCAAACTCCATGCAACTTGTTACTTAATAGCTCAGTTGTAGAAGGTATCATTTTGTATAGATGAAGCAAGCGATCGGATAGACAAAAAGAGAGTGATGTTTCGAAAAAAGCGAAGAGTCGAAAATAGGTGGGGTTTAACAAAAGTTGATAAAAATAGATTTCAGCGGCACCACAGAGGCACCACAGAAAAACGAAAAGCCCGATAACTCATTGAATTATCGGGCTTTTTTCGGATATATGGCACGCCCTGTAGGATTCGAACCTACGACCACATCCTTAGAAGGGACGTGCTCTATCCAGCTGAGCTAAGGGCGCGCTACAGGGACAGGATTATACGAGTTCGAGGTCTTAACACAAGACCTTTTCGTATCATTATGATCTAAGTGACTAAAAAAGGGACATTGGCGGTTGAGGTGTTTAAAAACAACCCGAAGCAAACGTTTGCTTATGGATGTTCATTCAATTATTTGCGACAATGCGCCACAAATTATTCGCCATTGTGATTAAAGGAAAGTCATGACTGCTCAAAATATCGATGGAACACTGATTTCTCAAACCGTCCGTTCCGAAGTGGCGGCTCGTGTGAAAGCGCGCCTAGACGCTGGGTTACGTGCCCCTGGCTTGGCTGTGGTTCTCGTTGGTGAAGATCCGGCATCACAAGTGTATGTCGGCAGCAAACGCCGCGCGTGTGAAGAGGTGGGCTTTGTGTCTAAATCGTTCGACCTCCCTGCCACCGCAAGTCAAACTGAGCTGCTTGCACTGATTGACACACTGAACGCAGACGATGAGATTGACGGCATCTTGGTTCAACTTCCGCTACCAGCGGGAATCGACTCTACCGCCGTGCTTGAACACATTCATCCAGAGAAAGACGTAGATGGCTTCCACCCTTACAACGTGGGCCGCCTAGCGCAGCGCATTCCAAAACTGCGCTCTTGTACGCCGAAAGGCATCATTACCCTGCTTGATCGCTACAACATCGATCTTCGTGGCAAACACGCTGTGGTAGTAGGCGCGTCCAACATTGTCGGTCGACCAATGACATTGGAGCTCCTGCTTGCGGGCTGTACCACCACGACTTGTCACCGTTTTACTCAAGATCTAGAAGGTCATGTACGTCAAGCGGATCTGGTGGTGGTTGCGGTAGGTAAACCTAACTTTATTCCAGGTCACTGGATCAAAGAGGGAGCGGTCGTGGTCGATGTCGGTATCAACCGCTTGGAGTCAGGCAAGTTGGTCGGCGATGTGGAATACGATAAAGCCAAAGAGCGCGCCAGCTTTATTACGCCAGTCCCGGGTGGTGTTGGGCCAATGACGGTGGCGAGCTTGATTGAGAATACAATGCTAGCGTGTGAGCAATTTCATACCAAATAACTAGCGCTCTATCCTTCCTCAGAGCAGCGCTTCTTCTCGCGGCTCTGAGGCTATTTTAGCGACATTAACATTACCCGACCCGGCTTCTTTGGCGAGATACATCGCTCTGTCTGCCACTTTCAAACACTGACTTAAAGTCATCGTCTCATTGTTAAATGAGATACCCGCACTGGCGCCAATCTCGACGTGAATATTTTTCAGTGATTGCAAATGGTGACCATAAAAGAGCGCGACCACTTGCTCTGCCAACGCTACCACTTCTTGCTCCGACTCATAATCGCGCACAAAAATCGCAAACTCGTCACCGCCCAAGCGGGCAATGTCGTATTTTTGCAGTCGCTCACCCAACGCTTGCTGCGCAATGGCTTTGGTTTGCTTGGCAAAATCGTACAACACGTTGTCGCCGACATCGTGACCATAACGGTCGTTGACCGCTTTAAAGTTATCTAAGTCGAGGTAAATGATCGCGGTGTGCTTGTTTTCATCAAGGCGGGTCGCGTGAGACAGCACCGACATAAAGCTCGCTCGGTTCGCCAGTTGGGTGAGCGAGTCAATGTAAGCCAGTTCTTGAATGCCCTCTTGATCCATTTTCAAAATATAGTCGTCCATTTGACTTTGAAAATAGATCACGATGTGACACATACCTGACATCGCGACCAAGGTTAATACCAAGCGAAACCCTACATGGTATGGGTACGGAAACTGCGTCAAGCCAAAGGCGAAGATCAAGGAAGTAAGGACAATATTCAGTACCGAGAGCCCCACTCCAACACGAAAAGTATTGATAAATATGCCGATGGCAGACAGTGGGTAGACCCACATGATGCCTGTACCTTCATACCCTCCGGTAAAAATAAGATACAAACTCAAGGAGTAGATAATAAAAGAGAGCCCAGCAAGACCAAAGCGATGTTGCAGGTTAATCATTTTGATGGTGACGATGCCAACCAAGGAGTAAAAGGCCAGCGTTGTGCCCAGTTCAATATCGCTGCGATAAAAACTATAGACAGAGAAGGCCGCAAGGAAGGAGACACCTAAGAAAGCGAGCACCCGGATCATCATCATCTGGCGCTGCTGTTTCATTAAGACGACTTCGGATAATTTATCCGCTACAAAGTGGTGTACGTTCATCGCGCTCCAGTCATTGCTACAAAACCAATCACTTATTTAGATAATGCTACATTATTTATTGTTAAACAAATATAGACACCGTCAAGCTAAGCGCGACTGAACGTAGGAGGATTCGTCGTTTTTGTTTACCGCATCACATCACAATTGCATCCGCAAGGTGTGAAACAGCCAGCGCAAAGTAGTAAGACCGGTTCCATTTCATTAGTACGTTATAGTTATTGTAGACCAAATAAACACGCCCATTCGCATCATCGGGTGCGATCAACCAGGCTTGAATATCTTGGTCAAGCTTAGGTAGCGGTCGGCCATCAAAACGGGTAATCCCCATTGACGCCCACTGTTGCAAATATTTGGCTTTCTCCGGCGCTCGCCCTTGAATTGACGTATCAAACCCAGCGGGAAGCGTCACTTGACGTCCCCAGGTGTAGGTATCGTCCCAACCGGATTGACTTAAATAATTGGCCGCCGAAGCAAACACGTCCGCTTCTGTCGTCCAGATGTCTTTTTTACCATCACCGTTACCATCCGCAGCAAAGGCTAAAAACGAGCTCGGCATAAACTGGCACTGGCCCATCGCCCCTGCCCATGAGCCTTTAAAGTCATCAAAAGCAATATGGCCCTGCTCTAAGATCTGTAACGCGGCCATAGTTTCACTGCGAAAGAACGCCTCACGGCGGCCGTCGTACGCCAAGGTCGCGAGTGCATCAATGACGGGGTAATTGCCGGTAAATTTTCCGAAGTTACTCTCAACGCCCCACAGCGCAACAATAAAGCGCGGCTGCACACCATATTGCTCGCCAATGCGAGTCAACTCAGTGTGGTGCTTTTGGTAAAGAGCTTTGGCTTGATCGATTTTCCATTTTGGTACGGCACGTGGAATGTACTCATCTAAGGTCAGTTTGTTCTCTGGCTGATTCTTATCGGCCGTCACGGCGCGTGGTTTATGAGTCACATTGGCAAATGCCTCATCGATGACGGGCTGAGCAATCCCCATCGCTTTGGCTTCATCTCTGAGTGTTTGGATGTAATCATCAAATGACACCTCACTCGCAGACACTGACGTTGCCAACACAGTGCCTGAAAGTGTCAATCCTAGAACAGCTGACAGTATTGTTTTCACATTGCCCTCCTTGAGCAATTTTAGCGAGTCTTTAGAACTATGAATTATTCGACTGCTGGCGAGCTTTTTTCTGCTCTTTGTATTCATCAAGCAGGTTTTTCGGTGGGGGTGGCAGTTGCAAAAAGAAGCCCTCATCTTGCATGGATTGCTTCACTTTTTCGATGTCGACTTGTGCTAACTTGCGCCCGTCGAGCTTCACCATCATCACCATTGTAGGTTTACCGAACATCTGCATCAGTGTGTCAGGAACTTGCGAAAAATCGTCCTTTTTCGGTAAGTAGAGGTACGCGCCCTCTTTTTTTGAACTCTTATAAATTGCACAAAGCATGTCTATGTTTTTATCTCATTGTCATTAAACGTCAATGTTTCGCTATTTTTGAGAGCAAAACACCCAATTGAGCGCAAGATAACTTGCTGAGCTTAGGGAGGGAATATAACATGAGTCCCCTAGTCCCAAGCAACGCCCTTAAGAGGTTGCCACTTACCTATATGTCGAATATGACCGAGCCCAATACAAGCAGGCCACAGACCATTGGGTCAGAGAGCGTCACTGCTCAATCCAAGCCGTCCCAATCATCCAGCGCCGCTTCGCCTGACTTGAAAGGCAGCAGTTTCACCTTGTCCGTGTTGCACCTTAGCGATAACGATGTCGACAAATGCATCGACTTCTTACAACAGAAAGTGCAAACGGCACCTGCGTTTTTTGCTCACGCACCTGTGGTGATCAATATTTCAAAGGTGGCGGGCGAATTGGACTTTGTAAAGTTAAAGCAAGGCATCGCCCAAGCGGGCATGATACCTGTTGGGGTGACGGGATGCCCAGACAAACGTACACAAAACTTAGCGTCTGACGCTAAGTTCGCCGTGATGACGGCAAGCAAGTCCCCCACACAAGCGCCCGCGACCTTAGCGCCCACCAAAATTGTTCGCACCCCGGTGCGCTCTGGGCAACAGATTTACGCAAAAGACGCGGATTTAGTGGTACTCAATCATGTCAGTGAAGGTGCCGAGGTGATTGCCGATGGCTCGATTCACATCCATGGCACGTTGCGTGGTCGCGCTATTGCAGGGGCCAGTGGCAACACGGGCGCCGTCATCATCTGTAACAAACTCAATGCAGAATTGATGTCTATTGCGGGGCACTACTGGCTTACGGAACAGTTTGCCGAGGAATATTGGCAACAGAAAGTGATGTTCAGCTTGAGCGACGATTCACTCAAATTCGAGCTGTTAACAATTTAATAGTTTAAAGGAACCAACGAATGGCACGCATTATTGTTGTCACATCAGGAAAAGGCGGCGTAGGGAAAACCACCTCTAGCGCTGCGATCGCTTCAGGCCTTGCGATGAAAGGCAAAAAAACCGCTGTGATCGATTTTGATATTGGTCTGCGTAACCTTGACTTGATTATGGGTTGCGAACGTCGCGTCGTGTACGACTTTGTTAACGTCATCAATGGCGAAGCAACGCTCAATCAAGCGCTGATCAAAGACAAACGTACCGACAACCTGTTCATCTTGCCCGCCTCTCAAACTCGTGACAAAGACGCCCTCACCAAAGAAGGCGTGCGCCGAGTGCTGGATGACATGGATGAGATGGGTTTTGAATTCATTATCTGTGACTCACCAGCAGGCATCGAGCAAGGCGCTTTGATGGCGTTGTACTTTGCTGATGAAGCGATTGTCACCACCAACCCAGAAGTCTCTTCTGTACGTGACTCCGACCGTATCCTGGGCATTCTCGATTCTAAATCCCGTCGCGCAGAAGAAGGCTTAGAGCCGGTGAAACAGCACCTGCTACTCACCCGCTACAACCCTGCGCGCGTAAATCAAGGTGAAATGCTCAGCGTGGAAGATGTCGAAGAGATCTTGCACATTTCCCTGCTCGGCGTGATCCCGGAGAGCCAAGCGGTTTTGAATGCCTCTAACAAAGGGGTGCCGGTCATCTTCGACGACGAGTCTGACGCCGGTATGGCCTATAATGATACGGTTGAGCGTCTTCTCGGTGAGCAAGTGGATTTCCGCTTCCTCACTGAGCAGAAGAAAGGGATTTTTAAACGACTATTTGGAGGCTAATTAGGCATGTCATTACTTGAGTTTTTCCGCCCGCAGAAAAAGAGCTCTGCGAATTTAGCCAAAGAGAGACTGCAAATCATTGTGGCCGAGCGTCGCAGTCAAAACGACCCTGCGCCGTCTTATCTGCCTCAGCTTAAAGAAGATATTCTGAAGGTCATTGCGAAGTATGTCGACATTGACCCATCGATGGTCGACCTGTCGTTTGAGCACAAAGATGACGACATCTCCGTTCTCGAGCTCAACGTCAAACTGCCAGACGAAGAGAAATAGCCTGATTGGGTAGGCTATTTGATATGAGTAATGAGCCGATGCAATTGCATCGGCTTTTTTACGCCACCAATATGAATAGCACCAACATGGATAGCACAAAATATGAGCAGACAAACAAAAGCCCCAGCACAGGGCTAGGGCTCGATTTCAAAGCGTAGGTTTCGTGCTAGCGAAAACCTATCTCAACGTGACGGCTTACTTATGCGTCCGCTTTTTCTTTCTTCGCTTTTGGTGCTGCTTTCGCTGCTTCTTGATCCGCTTTCTTCTTGATAACCGTTGTACCTTCGAAAGTTTCACCTTCAACGAATGCTTTACCGTAGTAAGAAGCTTTTAGAACTTCTTTCAGCTCAGAGATTAGAGGGTAGCGTGGGTTCGCACCAGTACATTGGTCATCGAACGCTTCAACCGCTAGCTCATCAAGCTTCGCTAGGAAGTCAGCTTCAGCAACACCCGCCGCTTGGATTGACGCTGGGATGTCTAGGTCTTGTTTCAACTCATCCATCCACGCTAGTAGACGTTCAATCTTCTGAGCAGTACGGTCACCTTCTTGGCTTAGGCCTAGGTGGTCAGCAACCTCAGCGTAACGACGACGTGCTTGTGGACGGTCGTATTGAGAGAATGCAGTCTGCTTAGTTGGGTTGTCGTTCGCGTTGTAACGTACCACGTTAGAGATCAGTAGTGCGTTCGCCAAACCGTGTGGTAGGTGGAACTCAGCACCAATCTTGTGCGCCATAGAGTGACATACACCTAGGAATGCGTTCGCAAATGCTACACCAGCGATAGTTGCCGCGTTGTGTACTTTCTCACGAGCGATTGGGTCGTTTGCACCGTTCGCGTAGCTTGAAGGTAGGTACTCTTTAAGCATCTTAAGTGCTTGTAGAGCTTGACCATCAGAGTACTCATTGGCAAGAACTGATACGTAAGCTTCTAGAGCGTGAGTCACAGCATCGTAACCACCGAATGCGGTTAGAGACTTAGGCATGTTCATGACTAGGTTAGCATCAACGATCGCCATCTGAGGTGTTAGCTCGTAGTCAGCAAGTGGGTACTTAGCACCAGTTTCGTCATCAGTTACTACCGCGAATGGTGTCACTTCTGAACCTGTACCTGAAGTTGTGGTGATACAAACAAGCTCAGCTTTTTTACCCATTTTAGGGAACTTGTAGATACGTTTACGGATGTCCATAAAGCGCATTGCAAGCTCTTCAAAGTGCGTTTCTGGGTGCTCGTACATTACCCACATGATCTTCGCCGCATCCATTGGTGAACCACCACCAAGTGCTAGGATAACGTCAGGCTGGAAGCTTTGCATCGCTTCAGCACCTTTCTTAACCACTGATAGCGTTGGGTCAGCTTCAACGTCGAAGAACGTTTGTACTTCCATACCTTGTGCTTTCAGTAGTTGTACTACGTCATCTGCGTAACCGTTGTTGAATAGGAAACGGTCAGTAACAAGGAATGCGCGTTTCTTACCTTCTAGGTCGCTAAGCGCGATTGGAAGGCTACCACGACGGAAGTAGATAGACTTAGGTAGTTTGTGCCACAACATGTTTTCAGCTCGCTTCGCTACAGTTTTCTTGTTGATTAGGTGCTTAGGACCTACGTTCTCAGAGATAGAGTTACCACCCCATGAACCACAACCTAGAGTTAGAGAAGGTGCAACATTGAAGTTGTACAGGTCACCGATACCACCGTGAGTCGTCGGGATGTTGATTAGGATACGAGCTGTTTTTAGCTTGTCGCCAAAGTAACGGATACGGTCTGCGTTTGTGTCTTGGTTAGTGTATAGACCAGAGGTGTGACCGATACCGCCGATTTCAACCATAGTCACCGCTTGAGCAACCGCATCTTCGAAGTTGTCTGCACGGAACAAACCAAGCGTTGGAGAGAGTTTCTCGTGAGCAAATGCGTCCTCGTAAGACACTTTACCAAGACCTTCACCAACAAGCACTTTCGTGTCAGCAGGAACTTTCACGCCCGCCATCTCAGCGATTGCTGCTGCTGGCTGACCAACGATCTTCGCGTTCAATGCGCCGTCGATAAGTAGAACTTTACGTACTTTATCCGCGTCAGCTTTGCTCAGTACAACCGCTTTGTGCGTTGCGAAACGCTCTTTCACTTCGTCGTAAACTTCGTCAACAACGATTGCTGCCTGCTCAGAAGCACACACTACGCCGTTATCGAATGTTTTAGACATTAGGATAGAAGCCACTGCACGTTTAACGTCAGCCGTTTCATCGATAACGACAGGAACGTTACCTGCACCAACACCGATTGCTGGCTTACCAGAAGAGTAAGCGGCTTTAACCATGCCTGGACCACCAGTAGCAAGGATAAGTGCGATGTCATCGTGCTTCATTAGCGCGTTTGATAGCTCAACAGATGGTTGGTCAATCCAACCGATGATGTCTTTTGGCGCGCCCGCTGCTACTGCTGCTTCTAGAACCAATTTCGCTGCATCGTTGGTTGAGTTTTTCGCACGTGGGTGTGGTGAGAAGATGATGCCGTTACGAGTCTTCAGAGAGATAAGAGATTTGAAGATCGCTGTAGAAGTTGGGTTTGTGGTAGGTACGATACCGCAGATGATGCCCACAGGCTCAGCGATAGTCATAGTACCTAGGTTGTCATCCTCTTCTAGGATGCCACAGGTCTTTTCGTCTTTGTATTTATTGTAGATAAACTCAGAAGCGAAGTGGTTCTTGATTACTTTATCTTCAACAATACCCATACCAGATTCTTCAACCGCTTGTTGTGCTAGCGGGATACGAGCTTGGTTCGCAGCAAGAGAAGCCGCACGGAAGATTTGGTCAACTTGCTCTTGAGAGTAAGTTGCGAACTCTTCTTGCGCTTTCTTAACGCGTGCAATCATTGCATCTAGCTCGGCTATATTAGTAACAGGCATAGGGAAATCTCCTAAAATTAACAAATATTAAAAACTTTTTATTAAGCCAACTGCATGCTTATCTTGGGCAGTCAATCACAGCTTTCTTAGTAAATTGCTTTCAGGGCTGAGTATATTATTTCAGGTTGTGAAAAAAATTGACCCAGATCAGTTCTGAAAAACTATTTACCTAGTTAGTAGTACGCGAATCGCACAAATCACCATAAACCACTAATTTATAAAGACTTAAATCACAAATTCGAACTGAATAAAATAACAGCAATCAATCAATCGAACTCATTGAACAAGCATAAATTGTAAAAAAGTTTCATTTTTTGACCACAAACTTACATGTAATTCACAAAATTCGTGCTACTCACACTACAAGTTACGTCATTTTCAGATGAAATGGCGTCTTGAAGACGTGATTTTGTGGCAAACTTAACAACATCGTAAAACTGTAGCTCATCTTACGCCTCTTTTGGTTAACAAAACATGTCAGGCGCGATCCCTTTGTCAGGAATAATTAGAAATTCTCAGTCATGGTATAGGCGACAGATTAGCTTTTTTCATTCGTTATCTGCGTGAATTTAGACTATATTCCGCGTGACTTTTTTACCCCTTTGCCTAATGTGGACATGCTTAGATGCAAACCTTTGAATTAGCGATTTTTTTACAGTTTTTTCTCGGTTTAGTCGCCGCCGTTAACCCGGTGGGGATCATGCCGGTGTTTGTCTCGTTAACCGGTCATATGACCCTCGAAGAGAAACACAAAACCGCAACTACAGCCAACGCGGCGGTCGCGGTTATTCTGATCGTCTCTCTACTCGGCGGGCAGATGTTGCTCGATATGTTCAGCATTTCTCTAGATTCGTTTCGTGTGGCAGGCGGTTTACTGCTGCTGAGCATCGCCTTTTCGATGATGAGCGGTAAGCTCGGTGAAGATAAGCAGAACAAGCAGGAAAAATCGGAGTACGTCAGCCGAGAACAAATCGGTGTTGTGCCTTTAGCGATGCCTTTAATGGCCGGTCCCGGTGCGATCAGTTCAACCATCGTTTATGGTTCACGCTACCCGAGCATGATGGATACCACAGGTATCATCATTACCATCGCGGTGTTTTGCTTGTGCTCTTGGCTGCTGTTTCGTTCTGCGCCTTTGATCGTGAAATTCCTTGGCCAAACCGGCATCAACGTGATTACGCGTATCATGGGCTTGATTCTTGGTGCTCTGGGCATCGAGTTCATTGCCAACGGGTTACGCAATCTATTTCCAGGCCTCGCCTAACCCCTTAGAATCCCACTAAGGCGTTGATCAAGCATACATTGAGCAAGGTTGACGCCTTTCAGCTTTGCTCATACTCTGACCTTGTCGTTTGTCACTAGGCTAGGTCATGAAATCCGATCCCTTAAAACACCATCTCTATGTCATCATCTTTGGCACGCATACCAAGGCGGGTCGCCGCTTCGATTTGGCGCTGATCGTAGCCATTTTTGCCTCGCTGATCGTTCTATTGCTTGAATCACTTCCTAGCGTGCCACAGGAATGGAAAAGTACATTAAGAGTGCTGGAATACTCGTTTACTGCGCTGTTTACGCTCGAATACCTTGTGCGGCTCTACTGCTCGCCAAAGCCCCTCGCCTATGCGAAAAGTTTTTATGGGGTGATTGATTTATTGGCTATCTTGCCCACTTACTTGGCGTTTTTCTTTCCTTCGGCGACCTTTATGGGTGTGATCCGACTGCTCAGAGTGATGCGTATTTTCCGCATTCTTAAGTTGGTTCGCTATCTGCAAGACTCCAACATCTTGCTGCGCTCTCTGCTCACTTCTCGGCGCAAAATCTTTATCTTTTTCTCCAATGTTGCCATCTTGGTCACCATCTTTGGCGCCCTCATCTACGTCATTGAAGGACCAGAGAACGGCTTCACCAGCATTCCCATGAGCATCTATTGGGCCATCGTGACCATCACCACCGTGGGTTATGGCGACTTAGTGCCGCAAACCGGTCTAGGTAAAACCATCGCGGCCATTACCATGCTGCTGGGTTACTCGATCATTGCGGTGCCCACTGGCATCATCACCGCTGAAATCAACCAAGAGATGAAATCACACAAGACCTTGGTCAAATGCCCAAACTGCTCAAAATCGGGGCACGAGTCTGACGCGCTCTATTGCAAGCATTGTGGCAGTGAGCTCGCCGATCCCGATAAACGCGTGACCGCCCCAGTTCAAGAAGAAGTCTAAGCACTTTGTGAATCACCGATAAAACAATCACCAATAAAAAAAGCGCCTGCAAAGAGGCGCTTTAGGATAGGGAACAAACACTCGAGTTTGAGGGTTTATTTCTCCGCTAGAATGATACGCAGCGTACGACGCAACGGCTCTGCCGCGCCCCATAGCAGCTGGTCACCGACGGTGAATGCATTGAGGAAGTCATCACCCATTGCCATCTTACGTAGACGGCCGACAGGAATCGATAAGGTACCCGTCACTTTCGCTGGAGTCAGCTCTTTTGCCGTAATATCACGGTCATTCGGGATCACTTTCACCCAGTCATTGTGCGTGGCGATGATCTCTTCAATCTCATCCATCGGCACATTTTGTTTGAGCTTGATGGTCAACGCTTGTGAGTGACAACGCATCGCACCGATACGAACACATGTGCCATCAATAGGAACAGGTGACGCTTGGAAACCTAGGATCTTGTTCGCTTCGACACCCGCTTTCCACTCTTCTTTGCTCTGACCATTGTCGCGTTTCACATCGATCCAAGGAATCAATGAGCCCGCAAGCGGCACGCCAAACTTATCCGTTGGGAACGAATCGCTGCGCATGGTATCTGCCACTTTTTGGTCGATATCGAGAATCGAGCTTGCAGGGTTGGCCAGCTCTGAGCTCACTGAGTCGTTGATCACGCCCATTTGCGAGATAAGCTCGCGCATGTTTTGCGCACCCGCACCGGACGCCGCTTGATACGTCATCGCGCTGGTCCACTCCACCAGCCCTTTTTCGAACAAGCCACCTAGGCCCATCAACATCAAGCTTACCGTGCAGTTACCACCAACAAACGTGTTGGTGCCCGCGTGGATACCTTGTTGGATTTGCGCCAAGTTGACCGGATCCAACGTGATGATTGAATCTTGAGCCATACGCAGTGTTGAGGCTGCATCAATCCAGTAGCCTTTCCAACCTGCTTGGCGCAGTTTCGGATACACTTCTTCCGTGTAGCTGCCACCTTGACACGTAATGACGGCATCAAGCTGTTTTAGGCTCTCTAGATCGAACGCATCTTGCAGCAAACCCGCGTCTTTACCAAAGTTTGGAGCTGGGATGCCGACTTGAGAAGTGCTGTAAAAAACCGGTTCAATGAGATCAAAATCTTTCTCTTCCACCATGCGCTGCATCAGGACAGAACCCACCATGCCACGCCAACCGACTAAACCTACTCTCATTCTCAACTCTCCATGTAATCTAAAAAAGGAATCACTCATCTTTCAATGTTCAGCTCAAAATCTCAAGCAAAAAATGCCATATTTTTGTAAGTTTTGTCTCGCTAAGCGCTAGAATCGCGTTAGCTGACTGTTTTCCCACTTTTTCTCAACGACGACACTACTGATCGTTCAAACCGAACAGAAAGAAATCAAAGCATCTACGGGGAAGTAGTCGACAAGTCAGAACCAAACTTAACACGGGGCTTCTGATTGACGTATGATCTTTTCCATCGCTAAGGCCACCACTTGGAATGGCCATTTTTGTTGACTCATCGCTCTCAATTAAAGCTGATTCACTTTTAAGAACTGTTTCGCCTCGTCAATCGCCTGGCCAAGGACACGCTGTAGCTCGTTGAGTTCATCAGACAGGTCGCCTTGCATCTCTTTGATCGCTTTTTCAACGCAAGCAGCGGCTTGTTTGAGTAGCGGCGCACCTAAGTTTCCCCCCACACCTTTTAAACTGTGCGCTTTGCGCAGTGCAGTCTCGGGGGATTCAACAATCAGCCGTTCAATGGTACTGACGTCATCTTGATGATCTTCCACAAATACTTCCAGCAACATGCATACTGACGCTGTATCACCATTGAGCGAGCTCAGCATAGCTTGGGTATCGATAATCGGCTCTGGTTCCATAGGACTCTCTACTTCCTCGAGTTCATTGTCTTTTTTGTCAACCTCAACCCTGTTGTGATGATCAACCATCGGCTCATTTGACGCTAAACGCGAACGCGCCGCCGTTCGTGCGCTCATCACTAGTAAAACCAGCGCCGCGATGGCGAGGGCTGAACTGACTAATCCAAGCTGCACATGACGCTCCAAGCTTTGGTGGTACGCCTCGCCCAAGGAAGCAATTTGAATATTGACATCATGCCCGACCAGCCCTTCAACCAAGTGCAGACCTTTCGCGTACGTCCCCAACACCTGAGCCACCAACGCGAGTACACGCTGCAATTCTTGTTGCTGTGTGCCCTCTAGTTCCGTTGACCAAACATAAATACTGTCCATTTCACGCGATAGACGTGGGCTATCGTCATGCGTACCAAACACTTCCTCAAGCACTAACGCACTCAACCGGTAGTAGGTCTGCGTCAACAGTGGCGAATCGGCCTGTTTGCCCCGCGCTTGCTTGATGGTTTCAATCAGCTCTTGAATAAGGAGATCGTTGTCGAGGTAGGCTTTCGCTTGCGCAATGTATTTATCCAGAGAAAAAAGCAGTTGGCTAACATCAGGCGAGTACCAACTTTGCTCATAATTGGCTTCAATCTGCAACTGCAGCGCATAAATCAGTTGCAGATTAAGCTCTTGCTGATCTGTCGCTTCTGGCCGATACGCGGAGGAGAGGTGAAAGGTGCTACGCAGCTCTTCAACCGCGTTACGCAATTCGGTGAACCGCTGATGAGATTCGCCCAGCACTCGATAGTTGCTCACTAAAATTGCTGTTACTGCAATCCAGAGTAAGACGACCATCCCACCTAGCCTGAGCCTGCTACTATCCATCGGTATGCCCTAAACAATGTCCGTAAATACAATCATATACCGATTTTTTACATTCTGCTGAAGAAAGCGGCTTTGCACTCGCTCTTTCCTCTTGTCTGTGGCACAACGCAACAAAAAGCCCGCGACACAACGCGGGCTCATAGATAGGGGGTGAGCTAAACTCTGCTCTTTACCGGTGCATCATTTGCGATTGAGTTGATCGCGCAAGTTCGGCGGTGTGCCTTTGATGGTCAGGGTATCAGTTTCCGGATCGTAGAAAATACGCTCGCCAAGCAGCAAACTGTCGAAGTTAATACTCAAGCCACCGCCAGCGCCAACGTACTTGGTTAGCTTACGAACTGCGGTTCTATCTCCTGGGAAACTCTCCTCAAGTTGGTAGCCTTGCTCTTGGGTGTAATCCAAAAAGCTTGTGCCATCATGCGAGGGGGACAACTCACCAGACAACTCTTTCACGTAGACTTCATCGCCGGCTTTAATTTGCTCGCTGCAGTAATCCGCCACTTGCTTTTTAAAACTCAGTACTTCGTCTTTTTCTAACTTGGAGTCGGCACAGAAATCATCCACGGCCTGCATCAACACTTGGTTTTGCTGCTTGCTGTCGAGCCCGACCTCTGCCTGCAGGAAGTCCAAGAAGAAGTCTGCCACTTTGCGCCCTACTCGCCCTTTGATGTAGGCAAGATAGCGGTTGGACTCTTTATCGGTCTCATAAGCCGTCAAGTCGATACGCGCGGCAATGTCCATTTTGCCAAGATCGAGATAGTCGGTGGCGCTAATGTCCAGCCCTTCAGTGACCTTTAAGCTCTGATTAGACGGAATGATGGCGACAAACAAGTAATCGGTCGCGAGCGATTGATACTGCGCAATCACCAAGATGCCTTCATCGGCAAAGGGGTATTTCGCTAACTCGTCTTTTAAGCGCTTGGCGCTCACTTGTGAGAAGTCGTAAAAATCGCGCTCACCTTTACGCAGTTCATGCAACCAGTGCTGAAATTCGCTGTCTGATTTGAAGCAGCCAAAGCCTTTTCCCGCTTTAGAATGAAACACGCGATGCAGCTCTGCGACGAGGTTTTCTGTCGACGCATCATTGGCAAGAGAAGCACTGCGGTAATTGACGATGAGCTCGTCGGAATCATTTTTCTGAAGTTGATGTAAGATTACGTGAGAGAGGTGCAAACTCATGTGATTTTTATCGCTGGGTAGGTTTCAGTTGCATCGCATTGTAGGGTATCATAAGCCGCTTTACTATCATCATTAGAGTCTTTATGCCGATTACATCTAAATACAGCGACGAGAAAGTAGAACAGATCTTAACTGAAGTGGCTGCTATCCTAGACAAACATGCCGCGGGTCCAGAACTGGCGCTTATGATCGCAGGAAATATCGCAACCAATGTCTTAAATCAGGATGTTGCGCCTTCACAACGCAAAGCAATTGCTGAAAAATTTGCTCAGGCGTTGATTTCTTCTATCGAAGAAAAAAGCCATTAAAAATAAACGGATAATAGATAAAGATACATGGTAGATAACGGAAATACATATGGTGAGCGCGTATCGCGTCTCGTCGGCTGGGGTCACTGGTTTGCGTTTTTCAACATCATCGCTGCGATGTTGATTGGTACCCGTTATATCACTCAATCACCATGGCCTGAGACTTTGCTCGGTCAATTTTATCTGGCCGTTTCTTGGGTAGGACACTTTGGCTTCCTCGTATTTGCCCTGTATCTCCTTGTTCTCTTTCCGCTCACGTTTGTCCTTCCGTCACGCAAGCTATTCCGCCTGGCGGCGGTCTGTTTCGCAACGGTGGGACTCACCGTATTGCTGATTGACACTCAAGCGTATCAGACCATCAACTTGCATTTAACGCCCGTGGTGTGGGAAGTGCTGTTCAACGATGACAGCTCCTTTGCCCTCAGTGCCGATTTGCAACATTTGTTTGTGGTGTTACCGCTCATCTTTTTGCTCCAATTGGCGTTATCAGAATGGGTGTGGCGCAAGCAGCGTAAACTCTCTCATAAGCACGTCGGCCGCCCAATTTCGGCGCTGTTCTTTATCAGCTTCATCACTAGCCACTTAATTTATGTGTGGGCGGATGCCTATTTCTACAATCCAATCACCTCTCAACGCGCAAACTTCCCGCTCTCCTACCCGATGACCGCTAAATCCTTTATGGAGAAACACGGCTTGTTGGACCGAGAGCAATATCTCAAACGCCTAGAGAACAACCAAACCAGCAACCAACTAGTCAGCTACCCGCTTGAGCCACTGGAGTTCAATCGCCGCGCCAACCAGTTGAACGTATTGGTGGTGAGCGTCAACAACCTCAGAGCCGATGCTTTGAATGAGCAGTTGATGCCAGCGACGGCGCAATTTGCCGCGCAAAACCTGAACTTTACCAATCACTACAGCTCAAGTAATGACACCTTTGGTGTGTTTGGTCTGTTTTATGGTCTGCCGAGTAGCTACGCCAGCAGCATTAAAGCGCAAGGTTCCAAGCCGATTGTGATTGATACGTTGGTCGACAAAGAGTACCAATTTGGCCTATTCAGTAGTGATAACTTCGATGATGCGTTGTACGGCGAAACCGTTTTCCGCGGTATGAACTTCCACGGCGTTGCGTTCGATTCCGATCACTCTGCTGAAGAGCAAACCATTAACGCATGGGCAACTTGGGTACAAGAGCAGAAAAAGTCACCTTGGTTTAGCTACGTTGAGCTCACCCCTGTCGAAAACTTCAGTGCTTACAGCAGTGACAGTAACGACAAACAAACCTCGACGGAAAAGCTCATCGCCGGTTACCACAAATCCGTTCAGCACGCCGACAAACAAGTCGCGTTGCTGATTGACGCGCTCGATACCCTAGGTCTCGAGGAAGACACCATTGTGGTGATCACCTCAAACCACGGCGCGGAATTCAATGAAACCCAGACCAACAGTTGGGGCGCGAACAGTAATTACAGCCGATACCAACTTCAGGTGCCGATGGTGATCCATTGGCCAGGTAAGGTCGCGGCCACCTTTACTCACCGCACCAGCCACCTCGACTTCTCGGTGACGCTGCTGCAAGACATGTTAGGAGTATCGTCAAACCCAAGTGACTTTAGCAGTGGTCGCAATTTGTTTGATGAGCGTTCTCGCAAATGGATTTTAGCCGGTGATTCCCGTGAGTTAGCCCTGATTACCAACAAAAACACCACGGTGATCGACAAGTTCGGCAACTACAAATTGTACGATGCAAACTACCAGCGATTACAAGACGACAACCCTACACTGCCGGTGTTGATGCAAGGTTTAACCGAGTTGCAGAGATTTTATACAAAGAGCAACTAAATCATAACGTTATAATTGACGCTTACGTTGAATGTGGTAAATTAAGCGAATCGGACTGTAGCGCAGCTTGGTAGCGCACTGTCATGGGGTGTCAGGGGTCGCTGGTTCAAATCCAGTCAGTCCGACCATTTATCCCTAAAGGGCTCATCTTCGGATGAGCCCTTTCTCGTTTATACGGCGACGTATCACAGAACCTCAGTATGAAAATCCATAAAATAAACCAATGGTTTATTTTATGGATTTACTATGACTCAATACCATGCCATCGTCGATAGCGCAGGTGGCGCTGATTTTACCTCTATTCAAGCGGCGATCGAGGCTGCCCCCGCGAATGATGCTCCGTACCGGATTTTTATTCGCAAAGGTCACTATCCAGAGCGGCTGACGATTGCACGCGCCAAGGTCTCGCTAGTCGGTGAATGCGCACGTGAAACCGTCATCGACTGTAAGATCGCCAATCAAATGGTACTGGAAGATGGCTCTATAGGTGGCACCTACGGTAGCCGCGTCGTCATCGTCGATAACCAGCACTGCACATTGGCTCATCTCACGATTCGCAACTCGTTCGACTTTATTGCCAACCAAGCGAAAAATGATAGTGATCCCAGTAAACTCACCCACACCCAATCCGTCGCCCTATTGGTTGGCCATCACGCTGACTATTTCATTGGCCACGATCTGATACTCGATAGTTATCACGACACCCTGTACGTGAGCGCAGGACGCAGCTACTTCTCAACATGTCATATTTTAGGCTGCATTGATTTTATCTTTGGTGGCGGCAGCGCTTTATTTGAACAGTGCCAAATCACTTGCCGCGCCAGAAGTGACAGGCCCAAGGACGCGCTATGGGGTTACATCGCTGCACCGAGCACGCCTCATTGCGTGCCCCTGGGTTTGGTCTTCTACCGCTGCGTTATCGATGCCGAAGCTGACGTCCCCAAAGGCAGCTATGCACTCGGCCGCCCTTGGCACCCCACCACGCACTTCTCTGATGGCCATTACGCCAATCCGAACGCCATTGGGCATTGTGCCTACTTAGCGTGTGAACTTGGCGAACATGTCAGCGATTGGACATCCATGAGTGGCCGCGGCCGAGACGGCAAGCGAGTGTGGTTTACCCCAGAGCAAAGTCGATTTGAATTGGTAGGTAATCGAGGAGAAGGCGCTCACGCACTGCCGCAGCAACAGCGTGAGATTGACGAGCAGAGCGAACTTGGCTGGAAACCGCAGTAGCCCTTCAGCTAGCGAAGGGCTGCAAGATTGACGGTTATTGCGCCGTCATCGCCATCTCATTGTGACGCTCACCATAGATGACTTCTCGGTCATAGACGACACGAACCTGATCGCCGATTTGACGATCGCCATGCAAGTAGCCGCCACTTGAAACCAAAGTGGGCAGTTCATCGTAAATCCCCTGATGCGCCGCTTCAAGACAAAGCAGCACATAGGGAATCGGGTCGTCAAAACGGGCGTACTTGACCGCTTTATTGGCAACAAACAAGCCACTTTCGCTGTGCCAGTGCTGCTCAATCAGTTGCGTTGCCGCGCTGTCTGCTAACGCCAACCAACGATGATCACCGTCGATGTGGTGCATTTCTATCAGCGCCAATAGCAAGTAGCTCGAACAGAGTGACGTCTCGCTGGCTACCTCCATCAAGGCCCCCGTTGAGGACTCGAAACGGGCGAGTTCAAAGCGCGTCAGCATGCGTTTTAATAGGCGTTCAACACGCTCGTTTTGGCTGGCTCGATAGGCACGCGTCAGCGTCAATAAGTAGGCAGGATCGGCATCACGACGCGCTAATGTGGTGCCTTTGTCGCCATAATAGCCATCTCGCACAAACTGATAGCCCGTTAAGTCGGTCCCATCAGCCCAGCACGGCTTCATTTGATTGGTTGCCTCATCCCAAGCGTGAGTAAAGTAGCCCTCGATGCCATCAATGATCCAGCCAAGCCACTCTTTGTCTTCACACACTTCAGGGCAAGCTAACAGAGCCAGCGGATTATCCACCACCAGCGCCCAGCAATCTCGAAACAGCGCATTGGCTTCAAGCGCAATAGGGCCAAACTCAGGTCCAAATTGGCGCCGCGCGCGATCACCAAACCAAGAGTAGGTCAAACGATCATCCTCAGGCACAGGCTCACGCTGCAAGGGTGAAGAGAATTGATAGACCGGCATGCGGGTCTTTGGATGACGGGCGAGCACAAATTGTCGATAGAGGTGCTTAGCCCAAGTCAGTGCCGCTTGGTCGTGCGTGTAGCGATAGGCGTGACACGCGGCGTATATCAGATCGGTTGAGGCATTCACAAACGTTAGTCCAACCGTTTCCGGTAATGTAGGCCATGCGCTCGCATCAACGGCGTCTTTGGGCGTATGGCGGGAGAATATCGATTCCGGTTGCAGTCGACCATATTCGCCATGTCGAGTGAGATCGCACTTGTCCCAATCCATCACGTGTGACGCCCAAAAGCCACTCAAATAGCGCTCAGTCACCACCGGCTCGGTCTGATACATCAAGTCGTAAAATGGGAAGTGGTTTTTAAGTTCGTGGACACACTCTTTGCTTGCCGGGCCTTCAATGGCACCACTGGCCCAATCGACAAATCGATGCCCTCCCCAATGCAGTAATCCACTGGGTTTGTCGTGGTAACGGGTCAAGATGCTTTCGCTCAGTTCGCTGGCGTGCGTAAAGTAGTGATTATCACCGGTGAGCATGCTGTAGCCGATGTATCCGCGCATCAGATTTTGTTGGCTGGCAAAGTTGCTCATTGGGGCTTGGCGCCCGTCGGGGTAGGTCCACATCACAGGCTGTAAGGTGGTGACATCCAGGCCGTCAGCCATCAGGCCCGTCTGGGGGTGCTTCCCTAGCTCTATACTACGGGCATAAAACAGATCAATATAGGGGCGAAAGGTGCGACGATTGGCAGTGTCCGTCATAGAGAATCCTTAATAGACAGGTCCTTATTAACCGAAAAAGTTGACCAAAAGAAAAAAGGCGCGAAGCCATCTGACTTCGCGCCCTACTCAAGCGATTACTTCGCCATGCGTTTCAAGATGCGGTCGCCGCGACGTAGGAAGTCTTTGGCAGCACCAGACACATCGGTTTGGCCGTAATCCAGTTTTTGCATCACTTCACTAAATAGCTCCATCAACTGAGCGTTGTCTGTGTACGTGGTTGGCAGCACTTCTTTTGGCAACGATTGAGCTTGCAAGTAACCTAGGTAAGACAAGCTTTCTTGGTCGATTTCTCCTTTGGCATCCAACGTTGTAAGACCAGCGGTGCTCAATGGAATACCACGAGCGAGACCTAGCGCCTCAACACCCACAGGATCGTTTAGCAAGAAGTCGACCAATTTCGCCGCTTCTTCTGGGTGCTTAGTGTTACGACCAATCGAGAACATCATCGAAGGACGCGCCAACAGACCTGAGTCAGTTGCACCCGGCGCCATTGGGTAAGGCGCTAGCTCCAGTGTCATTGAAGGATCAAGGTTGGCGGTGTATTTCGCGATAGCTGTATCCCACATGTATAGACCACCGAAGCGACCGTCAATCCAAGGGCGCATTTCATACAAGTTGCCTTTACCGTACGAAGCGAACTCTTTGGTTGATGGGAAGACGTGATTGCTGACCTGATCCACATAAAGCTGGAAGAAGGCTTCCATCTCTTTTTGCTCGTAGTTGAGCATGTTAGTCTCAGCGCTGATGATGTCTTTACCCGTGGTTTGCAGCATGTAAGAGCGGTTCATCGCAAATACGTCGCGCGCTTCAATAACCAGTGGGTAGTGATCCGCACCAAGGTTTTTCTCAAACGCTTTACCCGCGGCCATCAACTCGTCCCAGTTAGTTGGGTAATCCACCCCAGCTTGCTCCCACTTCTGCTTGTTGTAGTAGAACACGCGGGACGTCATACTGACTGGTAAGCCGTTGATTTTTCCGTTAACTGTGGTCATGTCCATCGCAGTTTTCGGGAAGTTCGCAATGTGCAGCGCATCCGCCTTTTGGCTCATGTCGTAGAAACCACCGCCATCACGAGAGAAGATAGGCAGCCAGTTCCAGTTGGTTTGCATCACATCAGGTTCAGTGTTACCCGCGATCTGTGTGGTCAAGCGAGACAAGTGACCATCCCAACCTGTGTATTCTGCTTTGACCTTGATGTCTGGGTATTTTTGTTGGAACTTCTCAATCGCTTCCAACGTCGCTTGGTGGCGTGAGTTACCGCCCCACCAAGACATACGCAGTTCAACGTCAGCAAAAGACGGTGCAGAGGTGGCGGCAATCGCCGACGCGATAAGAGTAGTCAGTACCTTTTTGTTCATGGATGTTTCTCCAATTATTATCGTAATAAAGAAATGTTCTGTTCAGTTTCTTTGTTAAAGATGTGCGCTTTTTGCATATCAACAACGAATTTGACGTTACTGCGCGTTTCCATGCCCAGCTTGTCTTTCACATCGTCAATCGGCACACGAGCGGTAAATTCTTGATTATTCACTCTAAAGTACACAAACACCTCATGGCCCATGTTCTCCATACGCACCACATCGCCTGTGATCGTCGGTAGAGCATCATCTTCAGCCATCTGCAAGGTAATACTGTCTGGGCGAATACCGAGCACCGCTTTCTCACATTTGTGTGAGCGAATTTGCTCCGCTTTCGCTTGTGGTAGTTTCAAACGCTGGTCGCCGATCGCCACGTACAAGCCATCGTCTTCATCGTGCAGTTGAACATCACGTAAGTTCATCTCCGGTGCACCGATAAAGCCAGCCACAAACATATTGACGGGGTTGTTGTAGAGCTCATCCGGTGTATCAACTTGCATGATCTCACCGAGCTTCATCACACAGATGCGATCGCCCATGGTCATTGCTTCGGTTTGGTCGTGCGTCACGTAAACCGCCGTCGCAGAGCTGCCCTCTTTCTTAAGGTGGCGGTGCAGATCCGAGATGCGCACACGCATTGACGCGCGAAGCTTGGCATCCAAGTTTGACAATGGCTCGTCAAACAAGAATACGTCCGGCTTTTTCACGATAGCGCGGCCTACTGCCACACGCTGTGCTTGCCCCCCTGACAACTGACGCGGCAAGCGCTCGAGCAACTCTTCAATCTCCAAGATTTTGGCTGCTTCATTAACGCGCGCTTCGATTTCATCTTTCGGCAGCTTTTGCAACTTAAGACCAAAACCCAAGTTCTCTTTCACTGTCATGTGTGGGTAAAGGGCGTAGTTTTGGAACACCATCGCGATGCCACGATCTTTGGGCGCCAAGTTGTTGACCACTTTGCCGCCAATGGTCACTTCACCACCGGTGATGTTTTCCAAGCCCGCCAACATACGTAGCGTGGTTGATTTCGCGCAACCTGATGGCCCAACGATGACGAGGAACTCACCGTCTTTGATGGTCAAGTCGACACCGTGTACCGCTTTGAAACCGTTTGAATATACTTTCTCTAGCTTTTTAAATTTCACTTCAGCCATTGTTCTTACTCCAAATTAACCTTTAATACCGCTACTGGTGACGCCTTCAACAAAGTATTTTTGAGACATGAAGAACACCACGATGGATGGGATGATGGCGATAGAAGCCATTGCTAGAATTTCGTTCCACTTCGCCCCTTCAGTGACGTCAATTGACATCTTCAGAGCCAGTGCAATCGGGTATTTTTCGACACTTGAGACATAAATCAGTGGACCCAAGAAATCGTTAACCGACCACATGAACTGGAACAGCGCTACCGAGATAATCGCAGGACGAATCACCGGTACGACAACATGCCAAAGTACCTGAAGTGAATTACAGCCATCGATCATCGCCGCCTCTTCCATATCTGTTGGTACGCCGCGAAGGAACTGAACCAACATGAAAACGAAGAAGCCTTGCGTTGCAAATGCCAAAGGCAAGTACAGGGGTAAGTAGCTATCGAGCAGCCCCATCTCACGGAACATTACGTATTGAGGAATAAGCAGAACCGATTGAGGGAGTAACACGGTCGCAATCAATGTCGCAAACCAGAACTTCTTCCACGGGATGTCAAATCGAGCGAAGCCGTAGGCCACGATGGTCGAAGAGACAACCGTAAAGAATACTTTTGGTAGCACATAATAGAACGTGTTTAAGATGTAGTGACCGAAGGTAAATTCAGTCCCTGTTTTCCAGCCATTGATAAACCCTTCCAGACTCCATTCAGAGGGGATAAGGCTCATCGACGAGAAAATTTCATGGTTGGGCTTCATGGCTGCCGTGAACATCCACAGCAGTGGGTAGAGCATCAAAAAGCCCACACCAATCAACACAACATAGCGAATAAAGGCATTGATTTTTTCGCGGCGAATCGTGCGTGCATTCTCTGCACCATTGTCAACCGCTTGATTTTCAACCGTAATAACTGACATGATTATTTCCCTCCCTTATCGCCAGAGTAGAAGACCCAGTACTTCGATGAACGGAACGTAATGCCCGTAAAGATGGCCACAACAACAAACAATGACCAAGCCAAAGCACTGCCGTAACCCATGTCAAAGAACTTGAACGCGGTTTCGTAGATGTAGAGAGAGATCAAATAAGTGGACTTCATTGGTCCGCCACCGGTAATCACGTACGGAGCGGTAAACTCTTGGAACGCCTGAGTGGTTTGCATAATGAAGTTAAAGAAGATAACCGGCGTGATCAGTGGCACCGTCACTTTCAAGAACATTTGCCATTTGCTCGCACCATCAATCAACGCCGCCTCGTATTGAGACTGAGGCACGTTTTGTAGTGCCGCGAGGAAGATAACCATCGCAGAACCAAACTGCCAAGCACGTAGCAAAGTGATGGAGAAGAGTGCAAATGCCGGTTCACCTAACCAGCTGATAGGCTCCACACCAAAGAAGCCAAGCGCACCATTGAGCACACCGTCTATAGCGAACAACGCGCGCCACAGTACGGCAATAGCGATACTTGAACCTAGAATGGAAGGGATGTAGTACGCGGTTCTGAAAAAGCCAATTCCTTTGAGTTTAAAATTCAGGATAAAAGCTATAAACAACGCGAACGCCAGTTTTACTGGGATGGTCAAGAAAACGTACAAGAATGTAACGCTCATTGACTTCCAGAACACATCATCTTCAGTGAGCATGTACCGATAGTTCTCAATCCCAACGAATTCAGGCGAATTCATGAGATCGTAATCGGTGAAGCTCATCAAAAATGATGACACAAATGGAAAGGCAGTAAACACTATCAACCCGATGATATAGGGAGACAGGTACGCCAATCCAAGCTTACGATTTTCATACATTTTCTCGTCCTCTTTAGAGTTATATGCCAGCCGGTTAGACACTTCCCTTAGCAATACGCCTGCTGGCTTCACTATTCATTTAACGCAACTTTGTGAGGGTTTTCACGTCGAAAAAATGTAATTGTGATCTTAAATAACATTTTTAATGATATACACACAAAAAATGTGAAACGCAGTTCTATTTTCATTTTTTTAAAGCGATCAAACTGTAAATTTTTACAAAAAACGGCACCTGTCCGCCAATCTCACATATCAGAATAACCATCCATAGATCCACTAACCACAACGATAAAGCAGAACTAAAAGCCACATAAAATAGAAAAACTGGCTTATTAATCCAAAAAATTCATCAGCAATTGATTTGGCAAGGATAAAATTGATTCAAATCAAATAAATCAAATCACGCAAGGAAAAGGATGCATTGGGATGGTAAATGATTTTATTTTTAGAGCATAAAAATAAATAACAAAAGCAAAACATCTAATAATTTACAAAATTTAAACACCATTCCCATTAAAATAAAACATCGTTTCACAGATAACGATCTAAGTATTTTAATGTTCATTTTATTAAGAAAAATCACTACATTAGCCGCCATCAAAACTACAGCTACAAAGGCGTTTCTAGATGAAGAAGATCCTAACCACCGCCATCCTACTTGGCCTAACCGCAACAGCAGTGAATGCAACGACACTGAACCTACGTCATGAGTACATTGCTTCTGAAGGCGATATGGACGCAAGACATCGTGACCGACTCGCCATTTCGCATGGATTCGACAACGGCATTAGCTTGAGCGCAGAAGTAAAATGGGGTTACGGCGATGACAGCTTCGACCTGTCTAAACTGAAAGACGTGGGCCATGAGACCAAAGTCAGCTACAACTACAAAGTCACCGATAGCTTTACTTTGCAGCCTGCCTACGCCATTGACGCAAGCTCTTCTGCCGCAACACATAAATTCGATCTACGCGGTACACAAAAGATTACCAGTGATTGGAACGTGGCACTTCGCTACCGTTACGGTTACAAAAATAATGCTGCAAACAGTGAATCGAGCCACTACAACCAGTTGAACCTGACGTCTGGTTATAGGATGGGCGACTTTGGCTTTGGTATCGATATCGAAGGTAAATTCGAACAATCGGACAGCAAAGGCTACAAAGGTGACAACAACTACCTAAACCTAGTCAACTTCTCAGGTGAGTACTCAGGTTTTGAACACGGCTGGCGCCCATTTGGTGAGATTGGTATGGTCGCTCAAAACACCGATGACGCAAGAGACGGTAAAGACTCTTACGAGCCTCGTTTCCGTGTCGGTGTGAAATACTCGTTCTAACCGCTCACAAATAAAGCAAACAGTTTTTATAGGGGTTTACAAGCCCAACCAACCCCTATACTATGCGCCCACACGGAGAGATGGCTGAGTGGTTGAAAGCACCGGTCTTGAAAACCGGCATACGTTAATAGCGTATCTAGGGTTCAAATCCCTATCTCTCCGCCACATTCGAGCCCTTGATTTATCAAGGGCTTTTCTCGTTTTTAAGCAATCAAATGTCACCTAATACACACAGGTGATACATATGTATCTGATAAAGCTAAGCAATAACGTGTTTTATACGCGTATTTCCACTCCAGCTCCCCTGCAAGCTTCTTTGGATTATCCAAGAGAAATTCGTCTCTCTCTTTTCACTAAATATCGTCGATTAGCGACCAAAAAAATGCTCAGCTCGATAGCGCGATTTACAAGCAAGATAGGAAAAGTTGTGCGACTACGTGATGTCGTCGCGACCTTCTCCTTCACCGACATTCCCGCGTTGACCATCAGTATCGGTGTCGCCAGATATCACGATGGCGATGACATCAATACCCTTCTCTCACGCGCTGACCATGCGCTCTATCAAGCCAAAGACCAAGGACGTAACCGCGTCGTACTCGCCTCTGACTGATGGCTTCGCGCCACGATCCCCCTAGAGTCGATAAACAGCGATGAGAATGTGGACTTAATCCACTTGATTGCAAATACGTTATAACATAACATTTGCGACCGATTATCATTAACCAACTTGGAAAACTCCCATGACACAACCCGTGGTCGTCGCCAACGCTCTGTGCGTCGAGTTCGCACACAACCCGGTTCTCAATGATGTTCACTTTAGCGTCCAGCAAGGGGAAGTCTTTGCTTTGCTCGGTGGCAATGGCGCCGGCAAATCGACAACGCTCAAAACCTTTTTGGGCACCGTGACGCCATCATCAGGCCATGCCGAGGTACTCGGTCTCTCAACCACCACTCATATTGATGAGATTCGTAGTAAAGTCGCTTACTTGCCTGAATCCGTCATGCTGTATGGGCATCTAAGCGGCCTTGAAAACATCGACTACTTTTTGTCTCTCTCGGGCGTTACTCGCTCACGTCCTGAGGTGGAACAAGCTCTTGCGCAAGTGGCACTCCAGCCCAATGCCTGGCATCAACGTCTCTCCAGCTATTCCAAAGGAATGCGACAAAAAACCGCGATCGCCCTCGCGCTACTGCGTGAAGCGCCCGTGCTGTGTCTTGATGAGCCAACATCAGGCCTGGATCCAAGAGCCATTGACGAGTTCAACCAGTTGATCAGTGCGCTTGCTAAACAAGGCACGACCGTGTTTATGGTTACCCACGATGTCTACGGCGCATGCCAAGTGGCCGACCGAATCGGCCTATTAGACAAAGGACGCATTGTCGGTCTGTTTGAGCGTTCAGAACAAGGCAGCATCGACACCGAGCAAGTCCACGCCGCGTTCGCGCAAAGGGGCTAAGCATGAAAACTCTCTCCCTTATTTTGTTCGATGAGTGGCGTTTTTGGCGTCGCAGCAAAGTTGCCGCTACGGTGCTGGTGATCGGCGTATTACTCACTCTGGCTGCTGTGGTGGTCAATCATGTTGAGACACAACACGCCGATGCTGAGCGTCGCCAACTTCAGCAGTACTCTGAATCCCAATTTATGGCCCAACCTGACCGTCACCCACATCGAATGGTCCATTACGGTCACTACGTGTTTCGCAATCCCACGCCATTGAGTGCACTGGATCCTGGCGTTGATGCGTACACGGGTCATGCGATTTTTCTTGAGGGCCATCGCCAAAACACCGCGATGTTCGCTGAGCAAAACCAGTCTAGCGGCATGACGCGCTTTAGCTCTCTGTCTCCTGCCTTTTTGGTCCAGGTGCTATTGCCACTGCTAATTGTTTTGGTCGGTTACAGTTGCGTCACGCGGGAAAAAGAGGCCGGTACCTTGACAGTACTCATCACGCAAGGGGTGAACGCTCGTCAACTGCTGAGTGGTAAGTTCCTGGCATTGGTCTTGGCCGGAGTCGTCATGTTATTACCCTTGATGGTTGCGAGCCTGCTCGCCATTGGCGAGGGTGAAAGTGTCTTGACCAGCAGCGCCTTTATCGCCGGTTACCTTGGCTACATCGTCATTTGGAGTGCGTTGGTGCTGTGGGTCTCGAGCATGAGTCAGCGCAGTCACGCCAGCTTCGCCATATTGATTAGCCTATGGGTGGTATTTGCTGTGTTGATGCCGCGTATTGCCAGTTCAAGTGCCGCCACACTGGCGCCGGCGATGGGCAAATTGGAGACAGATTTTGGCGTGATTGAGGAGCTGCGTCAGCTTGGCGACGGACACAACGCCGCTGACCCTGCCTTTGAAAAGCTCAAACGCGATCTCCTTGAGCAATACCAAGTGGATGACATCGCCGAGTTGCCAGTCAACTTTCGTGGTGCCGTCGCCGCGTATTCAGAAGAGAAACTGACTAAAGTGCTCAACCGATACGCCGAAGACAACATGGACAAAGAGCAAAACCAAGCGAACATTGCGCGCCAATTTGGTTGGTTATCGCCGACGGTCTCCATGGCCAATCTCTCGATGATGCTGGCCGGTACCAACTTGGAAACGCACCATCGCTTTTTACGCCAAGCCGAAAATCTGCGTTTTGAGTTCGTTCAAGCGCTAAATCACGTCCACCTGCACGATCTTGATTACCAAACTGACGTGAATCGCTATAAAGACGACGCGACAGCCAAAGCCGCGCGCGTCAACGCTCACCACTGGCAAGTGCTCTCCTCTTTTACTTTTACGCCACAAGCGCCCAACGCCCGCGTCGCCCAAAGTCTGCGATATGCGTTGCAAATGGGACTTTGGTTACTGATTCTGGCGGGCCTTATCCGTTTCGCGACTAGGAGATTGATGTCATGATGTCTTTAACGGATCTCATCCGTGAAACCCGTTTTCTCGCTAAACAAGGTTACGTTGTCGGCTTTTTGCTGGTTGTGTTTGCCCTGACGAGCTTTGCCATCGTTAGTGGCGTAAATGAAATTCGTGAGCAGCAAGAGACCTTGGTTCGCTTGCAGGCAAAGGATGCCACAGAGCGCGAACACATTCTTGCCGAGCAGCACGACTACGGCAGCGCCGCTTACTACAGCTTCCACCTCACCTACTCTGAGCCTCAGCCGCTTGCTTTTGCTGCCATGGGCCAGCGTGATGTGACTTCTTGGAAGCACCGCATCCGCATGCTAGCGCTCGAAGGGCAGATCTACGAAACCGACGCACAAAACCCGGAACTCTCCTTGGCAGGCTTTTTCGATTTTGCGTTTATTGTCAGCATACTACTGCCTCTGTTTGTGATTCTGTTGCTCCATGATTTACGGGCGGGAGAGCGCGAAGCGGGTCGCTACGATCTGCTGTTAGTAAGCGCTAAACGTCAAGGCTCGCTATGGGCGGCGCGTGCGTTGATTCTCTGTACGGGACTCGCGCTGGCACTGTTGCTCCCCTTTGGTCTTGGTGCATGGACGATGGCAGTGCCCATCACCCAATTCCTCGCGGTGATGGCCATCGTGCTTGTCCATCTCGCCTTTTGGGCATGGTTGACCTTACTTATCGGAAAAACACTCACCCAGAAAGGTCAGCGCTCGGCGCGCATTGCCTCAGCTTTGCTTGGTATTTGGTTAGCCTCGACGGTGGTGGTGCCCGTGGTCAGTGATAGCGTGATTAACCACACCATCACAGGTCCAAGTGGCGGCGACATCGTACTGCTGCAACGCGAAGAGGTAAACGGTGCGTGGGATAAACCCTTTTCTGATACTTGGGCGTCATTCTTAACGACCCACCCAGAATGGGCGCAAGCAACCGATATGCAATCACTGTTCGAATGGAAATGGTACTACGCGTTTCAGCAAGTGGGCGATCAAAAAGCCGCGCCACTGTCACAAGCGTATCGCCAAACACTACGCGAACGTGATGCCGCCGCTGGCTATGCAGCGTGGCTTTCGCCTTCAACACTCACCCAACGTTGGATGACATCGCTGGCGAATACCGATGTTAAAGCGAGCATGCGCTACGAGCAACGTGTGCGTGATTTCCACCAATCGCTGAGACACTTCTACTACCCGCTGCTGTTTGGTGACGCGCCATTTAGCCATGATGAACTGGAGACCATGCCGGTTTTCTCTGACGAGGGCTAAGGCTCGCTCACTCAACCAATGAGCGACAAAAAAGGCGCAGAGCAATCACTTGCCTGCGCCTTTTTCATAAATCTGCTCAGCTAAAGCTGATTAATGTCTTCAAACGATCCTTGAATGTAAGAGCCGAGATGAGTGGCGTAGTGTTCACTTTCAATCAGCGCCAACAACTTGTGTTTAAGCTCCACTGGATAGAGACGCTTCTCTGCCAACTGTTCAATCGGCACCCACTCGACACTTTGAATAAACTGCTCGTCATTCAGCCCTTTAAGATTCTCTAAGTTTGGTGTGCCTTGATAATGGGTGATGTGATAAAAGAACTCGGCATGGTAGCGATGGTTTTCCGTTTCAAGAAACTCACGCACGCACACGAGCTCACCCACTTTCACGCTCAGCCCTGTCTCTTCAACGAATTCACGTTCAACACACGCCTTAGTGCTGCGATCAACCGATTCCATGCCGCCCCCCGGCGGTATCCAGTATTCACCGGTAAAATCGTTGACTCTGAGCAACAACACGGCGCCTTGATCGACCAGTATGCCCGCGGCACGTATCCTGTGTTCCATGACTAATCCTTGTAAACATCCATTGCAGCTTGAATCAGCTGCATGTGTATCGGCACTAAATCCTCATGACGAGTGCGATAACCACCACCGACAACGCAGGCAATCGGCACACCTCGCCTCGTCGCTACTTCAAACATAGCTCTATCTCGTTGATATATCGCCTGTGTTGAGACATTAAAATACCCCAGTTCATCCTCTTGGTGAATATCCACACCGGCATCATAGAGAATAAAATCAGGCTGATGCAGATTCACGGCCATCTCGACCACGCTAGTAAAGTGACTTAAAAATGTCGCATCGTCTGTGCCCTTTGAAAGCGCCACATCGAGATTAGAATCCGGTTTGCGCGCCGGAAAGTTCTTATCGCAATGAAACGATAGGGTAATGATCTCCGCCTTATCTCGACACAAGGTCGCCGTGCCATCGCCGTGATGCACATCGCTATCAACGATAAGCACAGTATCCACATGCTCATTGGTCAAGGCTCTTTTGGCCGCGATCACCAAATCGTTGATCAGACAAAACCCACTACCAAAATCATAATGCGCGTGATGGTAGCCACCGCTCAAATGAATCGCCACGCCTCGCTCTAGCGCCGCGTCCACCGTTGCACAGGTACCCCCTGCCGAAGTGAGGGTGCGAGTGATCAGTTGCTCACTCCAAGGAAAACCAATACGGCGCATTTTGGCAGCAGGCAGTGCGCCGCGACACAAGAGATCAAGATATTGGCCGCAATGGGTACGCGCGGCTTCCTCCATCGTGATGGCACTGGGCGTCACCCAATCGATACGGTGTTGCCAAAGCGTTTGCTTGCGTATCGCCTCATACAGATAGCGATATTTGTTGATCGGGTAGCGATGCCCGTCAGGCAAGGGTAAATCGGAGTAGATCGGGTGGTATATCAGGGGGATCATGAGGACAACAAACACGTAACCATAACGCCCATGCTAGCAGCTCATGGGCGCAGGGAAAACGGCTATCGATAGATGGACTTGGTGGATTGTCGAATCATCAAGTCTATCGGTGGTAAACGAGCCTCATGTCGTTCGCCTGACAACAAGTTCAACATCGAACGCGCAGAGACGGCGCCTATCTCTTCAATCGGCTGACGCAATGTAGTTAAAGCGGGCGTAAAGTATTGAGAGGTGGGCAAATCATCAAAACCGACGATGGAGACATCCTCTGGCACTCTAAAACCGTGGTCAGTCAGGGCTTTCATTGCGCCATAGGCCGTTTGATCATTAGCGGCAAACAACGCAGAGAAATGCACTTTAGATTCAATCAGTTCAACCGTTTTCTCATACCCTGTTTCAGAGCTGAAATCGCCCTGTTTGATCAATTTTGGATTGGGTTTGATTTGCGCTTCAGTTAACGCTTTCTTGTACCCGGTAAAGCGTGCCCCCGAATCTGGTTGACTGGAGAGCCCTTTAATGTGGGCAATATTTACATGGCCAAGTTGCAACAGGTGCAGCGTTGCAATATATCCGCCCAGTACATTATCTAGATTCAAGGAGCGAACATTCTCCCCTTGAATGTCATAGCCTACCGCGACAACCGGAATGGATTTCGCCGTGGTGAGAATCGACTGCTCACTCAAGTTGCCCGTCACAACGATGATGCCATCGACGTTGCTTTTCATCAGGTACTCAAGCGCATGAATCTCCAGCTTATTTTGCCAATGTCCAGTCGCTAAAACCAAGGAGTAACCTTGCGCCAGCAATACATTCTCCATGTCATTGAGAATACGACTGGTGTAAGGACTGTCTGGATGCTGAATCAGCACACCAATCGTCATCGAGCGACGAGTGGTGCTTTGCTGCATATGAAAATTGGGCTTGTAACCCAACGTGGTGATCGCCTGCTCGATCTTGTGGCTCTTGTCATCAGACACATAGGTGGTGCGGTTTAAAAAACGCGACACCGTACTAGGCGAGACGCCAGCCAACGTCGCGACATCGTACACCGTGGGGGATTTTTTCTTCTTGTTTGTCATAAGGTTGCTCGGCTCATCATGAGTCACTCACCGTTAGTGGCTGAACTATAATGGGACTGAGTCGTGTACTCAATCCCAACGATTGCGGCTTTGTGAGGTTCAGGCAAAACTCAATGGCAACCAGATATGACATCGCTCTGCCTGCGCCCCCGTATGCGCGTCCCTCATTATTGGTACAGATAAGCGAAAATCATTCCCGGTCTGAAGTATCGCCCTGCGGTGTACTTTAACCCCGTGCTGAGTAACCACTTATGCAGCTCAGCGTGATCCGGCCAATTATCCTTAGCAGCAAACTCGTTAGACGCGAGAGAGCGAATAAACGCATCGGCATCATCCGTCAGATTTGGATTAACACGCCCATCGCTAAGTAGATGACCTAAGTGTTGCAAATACGATACCCACTGCTGAGCGCGAGTCTTATCGATGTCAAATCGCTGCGCCATCGACTCTGGCGTCACCACGACCGAGCAATTGAAACCCTCCGGCGCGGCGAAAGGAATCTTCGCCATTTGGTACAGCGCCTGATAGACGGTATCCATCAAGGTTTCCGCTTGCGTTTGCTTACCCGCCAAACGTAGCGCGGTGGCAACACTGAATTGCACGCCAATCCAGACATCTTGCGCTTGGAATGCCTCGTGAGGACGCCCGTCCGCTAGGGTCATATTCGCCACCCCCAGCTTAGGACTGTTAGAAACAAAGTTAGTTTGGTAGATAAAATCCAAAGTTCGCTCAGTCCGCTGCGGCGCAAACAAGCGAGGTAGCCCCACCAATTGCAGGTAGCTGTCCGCCAGTAAAGCATCACCAAAACTGTTATCTGAATCCTCCACCAGCTCAGCAAACTGAGGGGTAAAGGCGGCGGGTGCGCGGCTCAATAACTGCTGCTTCTTCACTTTACGCTGCGCCCTTTGGCCATCGTCACTCGCCTCGTCGACCTCATCAAGATACGCGTTCAACACCGCGGCATCGCTCACTGCGTCACCACTCACCGCTAACCCCAATCCTTGTAGATCAGCCAAACCTTCTCCTGTCAGATGCTTGGTTTGGACCGGCGTAACGAAAAAGTGGTAATAGCCTTGCTTCTCATCCCATAAGGCACGTTCGAGGGTTGCCAAAGCGCGCTCGCTACGTTCATTGTAACCCTCGCTCAGCGCCATCTCACCAACACATTGAGCTAACTCAGCTGCCGCGCGCAACCCTGCGGCCCATAAGCTACCACAGTAGATAGAGATGCCATGAGACGACAGGTTATCAAACGTATCGTCCGTGCCACGTGTCAAAGGTAGATCCTCACCAGGGCCAATCAGTTGACTGAGGTACTCGATGCTCTCTTTCACCGCCGGCCAGCACTGTTCCACCACCGCCTGATCGCCGGTTTTCTGCCAGTGGCGGTAGACCATCAGGATGTATTTAGGTGCGAGATCCTTCCACTCTTTGACGTTATGCCAACTGTAGGCATCTGGCTGAATATCGTAAGGGCTGCCAAGATCGTGTATCACCGCACCACGCTCGGCACGTGTCCCTTGGTATTTTTCGTCAACCAGCTCAGCGTAAGGTTTGTCTTCATACTCCCAATAGCGACGCAGAGTCGCGTCACTGGCTAAAATCGCCCGCGCAAAATGCTTCATCACCGCCCCATCGAGTTGCGGCAACAAATACAGCAGTGAGAACGAACCGTAAAAATAGACATCCAGTGAGTTAAAGAAGGGATAATCGACACACTCTTTGACCAGCAAGGTATCTTCGACGTCCCACACGGTTGATTCCGCTAAAAACGATAGGCTGTTCATCGCCATCGTCGCGTAACGCTGGGCACTCTCTTGGCCACTAAACTTGGCCACCGCCTGGTCATAAAAGCGTTGTTGCTGGGTGACTATACGCTGCTCTATCTCTGAAAGCTTAGGCAAGGTTTGCGTTAATATCGTTTCAGCGCGTGATGGCTCAGGGAAGTAGCGAGCGTACGCTTTGTGACTTTGCCAACCGTCGAGAAGGATTTTGCTGTGATCCATCACTTGCGCGAAACGCAGCGATTGCGTTTCACCCGGCTCAAGCTTCACCTGAACACAAACTAGAGCACTGAGTGGCTCACGGCCACTGTAGATACCGCGGTCAAAATGATCATTGGTTCGCCCTGTATGCAATGCACGCCACACTTGTTGCTGCGCCTTGCTGGCGTAAACCTGTGATTTAAGCGACACGGTTATCTTGCCCGCTTGAACTGTGCTCGCTGACGCTTGAACGCCGTAGATCACCTCGCCTTCAATATCACTGGCATACGGTGAGTTGGACGCCAAGCGCACACCACTGAACTGCGTCTCACCTTGGTCAAGCACAATCGGTTGATGCTGATGCCCAATCGGGTTTTGCACCAAGTGACAACACGAGTCTTGTACACCATCTCGCGCCTTTTGGTAGGTCGCTCCCATCAAGTTATTCAGCGGCTGAACCACGGTGACCCACTGGGCTTTATTGCTGCGGTTGGTGAGCTGAAATTGGTTCCAGTGCACAGGTAGACTGCAAAGTTCTGGGGCATCTTTGACCACAGGCGAGACCACTTGGCGAGTTAACTCAATATCACCGAGTCCATGATAGTCATACTCCGCCAACGGATACAGCGCCCGATAATGCACTCGACTGGCCTCAACAGAGGGCACCACTGCACCACGCTGCGGTGTCAATGACCACGCGTGGGTCGACCCATTGACTAACAGACCATTAAAAAAGTCGATCGCGACCAGTAACTGAGTCTCAACGCTTGTCTCGTCAGCCTGAATTGCCTGGTGCGTTGCGGCGCTAAATTCAATATTCCAACGTAGAAAATGCTCTTTGTTGATCAAGTAGAACTGACCAGAAAAAATGGTTTCCCTAATTAACGACAATAGCTCATCTTTATTTTTACATTGTGATGTTTCACGTAAAAATATCGCCGGATAGTAATTTAAATACAGTTTCGCTTCAGAAAAATCCGGTATATCCAGATTCTCAACGTGATGTTCATCCATCACAGAAATATAGAAATCGTTGAAGTAGACATCATCCTCTTGGCAATCAATAAATATACCAGGAATGAAACTAAAATTTGGCGTTTTACCTTGCGGCGTTAAGGTGAACGTGTTGCCAATACCACCCACCGCCATCCCTGTATTTTCAGGGGTGGTTGAGATAGGCGTATACCAAGGCTGGATAAATTCAACGGCGTTGCCTTTACTGCACAGAACATCCGATGTACCAAAATATGAAGTGTATGGAATTTTATTTATCATAATGTGAAAACCAACATTGAATATTTATATTCATCAATTAATATCATCTTCAAAGGAGATATTAATATGTTTAAAATCGTTAAAGGGAAATTTGGAGATTTTCACTCCACAACACTCTTAAATTCAAAACTCGGCATCTGCGTCGAAATTATTCAAGACTTTGGTGCCATTATTAACCAATATCGGGTCAATCATAGTCCTTTCTCATTTATTGTTGGCTACAAAGACAGTCAAAATGTGATTCAATCTCACCCTTTTTTCTCTCGTAGTGCCAAACTGTTTCCCTTCCCTAACCGCCTAAAAAACGGTCAATATCACTACCGAGGGCATGACTACAGATTACCGGCAAACTTTCCTTGGTCTGAACATGCCGTACATGGCCTACTTTACAATCAACCGTTTCAAGTCGTTGAGACCGATGCACAAGAGCACTTTGCCACGGCGCGTTTTCGCTATGAGACCGACCATCTTGCCGACGGTTTTCCGTTCGCTTTCCGGCTCGACGTCTGCTATCACATTGATGAGACTGGCCGCCTTCGCTGTTATACCGAGATCACCAATACCGGCGAATCCCCTTTCCCCTATGGCGATGCTTGGCATCCTTATTTTTCGCTCGGTGATTCACTGGCGCAGTGCCAACTGAGCCTAAGCCCTCATCAAGAGGTCGTACACCGCAATGATTTACCCACCGGCGAATACACGAGTAACACCGCCCTCAGTAGCCCAACGACGCTCGCCGATGTCACACTCAATCATTGCTATCGATTTCATCACAGCAGTGATCAATCGCTCACCCTAACCCGAGCGGATCAACAAGCCCGTCTCGACTACCAGCAAGGGGCAAATTACCCTTTTATTCAGCTCTACACGCCAGCGTCGGAGGCGAGTATTGCAATTGAACCTATGTCATGCCCTGCTGATGCGTTTAACAATCACATCGGTTTATTGGAACTTAACCCCGAGCAAACCGCGCAGTTTGAGTGGCAATGCCACGCGCACTATCAGCCACGGCGCTGATGCACCATCGTCGGGGAGGCTAACCTCCCCGAGCATTGGTTAGCCTAGCGTCACCTCAATGCGGTGGTCACCCGCCGCCAATACGGGCACTTTATTGCCCTCGATACGTTCACCATTGACACGTAACTCAGCCACACCCTTATTCACCCGGTTAGGGTTGTCGACATGGATGTGGTACGTGGCACCGCGAAATTGTCGAGTCACACGAAATTCTGGCCACGCTTTGGGAATGCAGGGGTCGATGATCAATCCATCGATGTCCGGTCTTACGCCCAAAATCCACTGTGTGCCCGCGACGTAAGTCCAAGACGAGGTGCCCGATAGCCAAGCATTGCGTCCCAATCCAAACTGCGGATGCTCATCACCCAGAATGTTTTGTGGGTAACAGTATGGCTCCGATTCGAATGTCTCAATCACATCATTTTTCGAGGCAGGATTGATTTGACGATAGTACTGATACGCTCGATCACCATTACCCATCTTCGCTTCGGCAATCATCACCCAAGGGTTGGCGTGCAGGAAGATACCACCATTTTCTTTCGCACCAGGTGGATACGTCGAGACGCCACCTAGGTTAGGATCAAAGCCATTGTAGCCCGGCGTTGACAGCTTAATCCCATTGGCGGTATTGAGTTTCGAGTAGACAGAATTCAGCGCCGTGGTGGCACGCTCGCCATCAGCAAACCCAGAGATCACTGGCCAGCTTTGACCATTGGTGTAGATTTGCCCTTGCGCGTTGATGTGTGACCCAATCGGCTGACCTTGCTCATCAAAATAACGGATAAACCATTCGCCATCCCATCCACATTCATTGACGGTGGATTTCATCTGCTCGTACTGCGCTTGGTATTGCTGCGCACGTTGCTCGTCACCCCGTAAGCGACATAAATCAAGCATATCCAACAGCGCTTTACCGTACATGTTGGCGACCATCATCGACTCGGCGCCAGTGGGTAAGTTAACCGTGTCATTCCAATCCGCAAAACCCAGTAGCGGCAATCCGTGTTGACCGGTGTTGCTGCGCGTAAACTCTATCGCTCGGCATAAATGCTCCCACACTGAGGCAGATTCAAGCGGTTGACCCTGTTTATCTTTTTGATAAAACGGAATCGATTTGTCGAGAAACGCACCGTTGCCAGTCTCTTTGACGTATTGGGTGACGGCATAAATGATCCACAAGTGATCATCGCCATAGTAATCCGGTCGGTCTTCTTCTTCTCGCGAGTCACCAGCATTGGCTTCCATCGTAGAGGGAAAGAACTGGTGCATCGCGGAGCCATCTTGGTTTTGAACCGATAAAAGACGCTCAATAAACTCACGCGCCTCTTCCGGCATATGGGTAATCACGCCCAAGGTATCTTGTGATGAGTCTCGAAAACCAATACCACGCGCACCGTAGCCAAGCTGATACAGAGACAAGTAACGTGACCAGTTCTTAGTAGTATGACACTGACGCGGGTTGTGAATGTTCAGCATCGAGTTCATCGCCGGATCGGGCGTTTCTACCTGTACGGTCGCGAGGTAAGCTTGCCAATGATCGGCTAGCTCAGCAAAGGCTTTGTCCACTTGGGCGTGATCGCGGTATTTCTCCAGCATGGGCGCGGCCTCTGCCAAACTCGACATTTGCGTCAGTTGCACGACGGTGCGCTCACTTGCTTGGGGCTCAATCCAACCCAAACGCAAATTGAGCGCGCCGATGTTGTCGCCACGTAAACACTCGCTGTTGCCAAGTTCATCTGCAAACAGCTTTTCTGGCGCAGCCCAACTGCCATAACCGTGATTTCCGAGAAACACTTGGCGGTCGCCATCGAATGAGGTCGCCACTCGGTCGGCGGTCATCAAGTTGACGGCATAATCGCGCTTCATAAAGGCGTATTGCTCTAAGACGGTATGACCGCTCGCCTGTTGATGCGCGTTGAGCGTCATCGTTTGCGGCACCCAGTCCGCGTTGACGAGCTGCTTAAGGGCATCAAAATGGGTAAATTCGAACACTGGCACGACGTCTACGTGCAACGCCTCGTCACTGATGTTGGTGATTCGGATGTCTTCGAGCAAGACGGGCGCATCTTTGGGTACAAAGAAGGTCGCCTCACAGCGCACCCCATACCCTTCGGCGATGATGGTGGTGTATGACAGCCCGGTATGGTTCTCAAACTTATCGAGAGGTTTGAGCGTCGGCGTATAGAAGGGTGAAAACACCTGAACATCGCCTTGGCGGTTTTTCACCTTTAGGTATAAGGTCGACCCTTTAAACTCTGAGTTAGGCAACTGAGCGATGTATTTGGTGATGCGGTTGAGGGCAGGGTCACCTTTACACAATACCACGCCGCCATTGCTGTCGACCAAGCCGCCAAACTCGAGTGTGCCCACGTAGTTACACCACTTGATTGGCGTACATGGTGTGGTGGCGACGTATTCTTTGTTGTTGTCGTCAAAATATCCGAAATTCATGTCACTATCCCTGGCTCCCCCAAACCGAGGGAGCAAATCATTAAATCGTGTAATAAAGCGAATTAGATTCGCCGTGAGTAGCAGCCTTAACTTGCGAGCGAGTTTTCGCTCAGCGCGTCAAACAGATGAATCGCGTCGAGATCGAGGTATAAAGTCAAATCCTTCACATCGACTTCTGCCGCTTGGGTTTCAACCATCAACGGCTGACCACTGACCTCGGTTTTCAGCAAAATGCTGGCGCCGAGCAGCTCTTTGTCTTTAATGGTGACAGGAATCGGCAGCACGCGGTCATGGTCCACTTGCTCTGCACGCAAATGGATGTCAGTTGGGCGTACACCAAAGTGCAGTGCGAGGTTTTTCGACGCGTGCGCTTTAAAACGCTCTGGCAATGGGATCTCGACGTCGCCAAGGGCAACAAAGAACGCCCCTTGCTTTTCAATCAACTTCGCATCCAACATGTTCATCGACGGGTTACCGATGAACTGCGCAACAAATTTGTTGGCAGGGCGTTTAAAGACTTCGGTTGGCGTACCAACCTGCGCCACATAGCCATCTTTGAGAATGACGATGCGATCGGCGAGCGTCATCGCCTCAATCTGATCGTGGGTCACGTAAATCGTGGTGGTTTTCAGCTCACGATGCAGTTGCTTGATTTCTTCACGCATCACACCGCGCAGCTTCGCATCAAGGTTCGATAGCGGTTCATCAAACAAGAACACCTTAGGTGTACGAACCATAGCGCGCCCCATGGCCACACGCTGGCGCTGTCCCCCCGATAACTCTTTCGGTTTACGATCAAGCAAGGGTTCGAGCTCAAGCATTTTGGCCGCTTTGCGCACTTCAACGTCGATGTCTGGCTTTTTCATCCCTTTCAGTTTGAGGGCAAACGCGATGTTCTCGTACACCGTCATGTGCGGGTAGAGCGCGTAGCTTTGAAACACCATCGCCAAATCACGATCTTTGGCGTCGATTTTGTTCATCAGCTTATCGCCGACAAAAATATCGCCAGAGGAGATGCTCTCCAACCCCGCGAGCATGCGCAGCGTGGTCGATTTACCGCAGCCAGAAGGGCCAAGGAACACCACAAACTCACCATCATTGACGGTAAAATCGAAGTGCTTTACCACGTCCACATCACCAAACGATTTTTTAATGTTACGAAATTCTACTTTAGCCATTAGTTGTTCTCCTCAGCGCGCTCTAGCAACATATTGCGATAAGCAATGGCGCTCTGTTTCAAGGTTCTTTGTTGAGTTTGGTAATCGACATGGACGATGCCGAAACGTTGGTGGTAGCCAAATGACCATTCGAAGTTATCCATCAAGCTCCACGCAAAATAACCATCGACGCGAACGCCCGCTTTGATAGCGTTGTCGACCGCTTCTAAATGCGATTGGAAGTACGCCACACGTTGTGTGTCGTCAACATGGCCCGCGCAGACGTCATCATCACCGGCAGCGCCGTTTTCTGTGATATAGACAGGCGGTAGATTGGCGTAGCGCTCTTTAAAGCGAACCAAGAGATCCGTCAGACCTTGCGGATAAATTTCCCAGCCAATGTGGGTGTACTCCGACTCTTGCGGTTTGATGGTCTCAATCTCACCTTGCTCGTTGTAACGGGCAACGCTGCGGCTGTAGTAGTTCAGGCCAACGTAGTCCACCGGCGCTGAAATCACTGCCAAATCACCATCGAGGATCATCGGCATATTGGCGGCATGTTTTTCCATCACCACCGCTGGGTACTCCCCTTTGAGTACCGGATCCATAAACCAGTGATAACTCTCCGCTTCACAGTAATCCGCCGCGCCTTGGTCTTCTGGCGTGAGTGGGTAAGACGGTGTCGCGTTAAATACAATGCCATGCAAAGAGGCCGGTGCATTGGCGCGCAGGATTGGCATCGCTAATCCGTGGCCAAGCATCAAGTGATGAGACGCTAAAAAGCCCTCTTTGTCCCCTTCGATACCCGGTGCATGAATGCCCCAGCGGTAGCCGAGAAAAGCGGCAACAAACGGTTCGTTAAGGGTGGTGTAAACATCAATTTTGTTGCCAAAATACTCGCTGACAACTTGGGCATACTCAGCAAACTTGTAAGCGGTTTCACGATTTAACCAGCCGCCCTTGTCTTCAAGGTATTGAGGCAGATCCCAATGATAGAGCGTGACATAGACCTTTAAACCACGAGCATGACACTCATCGATGATCTGCTCGTAGAACGCCAATCCTTGCTCATTGACCACGCCGTCTTGTGGCAAAATACGTGGCCACGCCATAGATAAGCGGTAAGCATCCACACCGAGACTTTGAATCATCTCAATGTCTTGTTTCCATAAATGGTAGTGATCGCAGGCGACAGCCCCGGTGTCACCATTGTCGACTTTGCCTGGCACGGCGCAAAAGGTATCCCAAATAGAGGGCGTACGACCGCCTTCATGGATGCCACCTTCGATTTGGTAAGACGAGGTCGCCACACCAAAGACAAATTCCTTACTGCGTAATTTTGAGTCACTTGGAAGTTGATATTTATTCATTTTCTTACCTTATCTAACCTTTTACTGCACCCGACGTTAAGCCGCTGATCATCTGTTTTGACGCGAAGAGATACGTCACTACCAAAGGCAAAATGGAAATGGTGGTCCCCAGCATCACCGCGCCCCATGGCGTATTAGGAATCCCTTGCACACTGCGCAGGGCTTGAGTAATCACGTAGTTTTCTGGCGTCGTCAGTACAACTAAAGGCTGCATGAACATATTCCAGAAGAAGACGAATTGAACGATAGCCAATGTCGCCAACGCCGGTTTCATCAATGGCAAAACCACGCTCCAGTAAGTTCTAAACTCCCCCGCTCCATCCAGTTTAGCCGCTTCAAGCAACTCTTTCGGGATCGAGGCCACAACGTGTTGACGCATCAAGAAAATACCAAACGGCGTCGTAGTAAACGGCAGCCAAACCGCCATGTGGTTGTCAAGCAAGCCAAGGAACTTGACGATCATAAAGTAGGGAATCAAGCTCAGTACGGGCGGGATCATCATGGATCCAACCAACATGCCAAACAGGATATTTTTGCCGCGGAACTTGAACACAGCGAAGGCATAGCCCCCCATGCTACAAAACAGCAGCGAAATCGTGGTGCCTAGAAAGGCGACATAAATCGAGTTAAACATCGCTTGCCAAAAAGGCATGATCTCTTGCAGTTTGGCGTAGTTGATCGCCAAGCTGTCACCGATGGCAAAACTGATACCCGAACCAAAGATCTCGGTGCGGTCGCGTGTGGATAACAGCGCTGACCAAACAAACGGAAACACCGTCACAATCGCAGAGACAATCAGAATGATGCCCAATACGACCATCAGCACCTTAGTGAAAATTTCAATCGCTCGGTCGCTGGGCTTGATGGCTGCCCAAATCGACACTGGCGAAGTCGCAGAGTGAGTCGTCATGGTTATTGCTCCCCTAAGCCTTTTTTACCGAAGAAGAAGAATTGAATCGTGGTACACGCAGCGATCAAGGCAAACAGCAACCAAGAAATCGCCGAAGCGGTGCCCATCTCTAGCCATTCCCAACCCACTTTGTAGAGGTACATAGAGATGGTGAGGCCCGATTGACCCGTACCGCCAGTACCACGTGTCAGAACGAACGGTTCTTCAAATAGCTGTAGGTTACCGATGATGGTCATGGTGACCGCGAAGAAGACAAACGGACGAATCATCGGCAGTGAGATGTTCCAAAAACGGCGCAGCGCGTTGGCGCCATCCATACGGGCAGCTTCTAGGATGTCTTTGGGTATGGTCATCAAGCCTGTGGTGTAGAGCACGATGTTGAAACCGGTGTATTTCCAAAACACCATGATGGCAATCGATGGTTTCACCATAGTCGCATCATCTAACCAACGAATCGGCTGGTACTCATTGACCCAACTGAACGCCCAGCCAAACAGAGAACTGTCAGCCAACGCCATCAAGGTTTGGTTGATGATGCCGGAGTTTGGCGAGTACATGTTGAAGAAGATCAGCGATGCCGCAACGGTTGAGGTAATAAACGGCAGAAAATACGCTGACGTTAACCAATGACGAAGACGGTCACCCATTGACACCAAAATGTACGCCACAGGAATGGCGACAAGGTGCTGAGCCACACCGGATGTGATGGCTAACCACAACGTATTTTTCAATGAGCGCCAAAGCCACGGGTCGGTCAATGCAATGTAGTAGTTCTCATACCCCACATATTGCATCGCGCCGAGTCCTTCGACTGGGTTCCACTCATGAAACGAGAGATAAACAGAAAAAAGTAACGGGAAAATCCCAAATACAGAAAAAATAATCAAAAACGGCAATAGGAATCCGTACGGTGTAAGCGCTTTCAAATTTAGGCGAGAAAAAAGACTCTGACCGGTTGAAGTTTCCATGGCGCTGCTCGCTGCTTGATTCATAGTAACGACCTCTTACCTAGGGAGACGCAGAGTGCGTCTCCCAAACTTAAAACAAACGTTGACTTACAGGTTGCGCGTACGACGCTTGATCAAACGCTCTGCTTCTTGCAGTGCGGTTTTGATGTCTTTGCCTTCATCCAGCACTTCCATCAACGCGTTTTCTAAGATAATAGAGCGCGCGACGTGGTCACCTTTTGCTGGCGCCACTGGCTTGATGTTCTTCGCCACTTCAGCAAACAACAAACGCGCTTTTTGTCCACCGAGGAAGGCCACTTCTTCTTGGAACAGATCGTCATCGTAGGTTGTCACGTTCGCTGGGAACGCAGCAATAGTTTCAAAGTGTTTGAGCTGCACATCACGGTTAGTCGTCATGTATTCAATCAACTTCCACGCTTCGTCTTGCTTAGTCGATTGTGTCGGAATAGAGAGGAATGAACCGCCCCAGCTGCCGTAGATGCCATCTGGTAGGTTCGATACACCCCACTTACCGGCGGTGTCTGGTGCGATCCAGTTATTTAGGTGACCCAATAGCCAAGCACCTGACAACTGCGTGGCGAATGTGCCATTACGGAAACCTTCGTACCACTCGTTTGACCATGCCAAGATACGACCATCTAAGCCTTTGTCACGGATCTGCTTCGCCACTTCGAACGCATGAACAAAGCGCTCAGACGTCACCACAGGCTCGCCTTTGGCATCAAAGTACAGACCTTCGCCTTCCGGCACAGTTGTAAAGATAATCGCTTGCGCAACGTCCGCTGCAGAGGCAATCAACTGGACATTTTGTGCTTTAAGTTTTTCACCCGCCGCGATGTAAGAATCCCAATCTTTAATGGCTTCATTGACATCAATACCAGCGTTTTCAAAAATGTCCGTACGGTAGTACATCACACCTGGGCCTAGGTCGACGGGGACACCGTAGACATCACCATCACCGCCCTTGCCTTGTGTCCATGCATAAGGCGCAAAGCGATCGGCGTATTTGTCTGCCCCATATTGCTCAGATAAGTTCACCAAACCGCCAGAGGCAACAAACGGACCGATTTTTTCGACATCGACTACGATCACATCACCTGCGCCCGACCCTGTTGCCAAGTTGGTGGTCAACTTGGTGTGGTGGTCACCATGGTTGTTCATCAGGTAGTCGACCTTGATGCCAGACTCTTTTTCAAATTCAGGCAGAAGCACTTTTAAGCTGCTGTCAAAATCTGGAAATCCATCAAAACGAATTTGACTGTCTGCTGCTGTCGCTGTGGCAGCAAGCCCGAGTGCAACCGCGCTCGAAAGCGCTAAGGTCTTAAATTTCATGTCTTATCCTTAATCTTGTTATTGGTGTTTAAACGAGTGCTATAGGGTACTGTTTAGGTCCTTGACTGAATCTCGCACTACCAACGCGGGGTTGAGTTTGAAATTCACATCACGCTTGTTTTTGTTCAGTTTTTGCAAGGTGAGCTGTACGGCCTCAATGCTCATTTGCTCAATGGGGAAGTTGATTGTGGTTAACGATGGGGTGAGGTAACGAGCGAAAATGTTATCGTCAAATCCCACCAGCGACACCTCCTCCGGGATAGAGAAACCTGCGCTGCGTAGCACCTCAAATGCACCAAACGCCATGTGATCGTTCGACGCAAAAATCGCGCTGAATCGGCACCGACGCTTGAGCAGTTTTTTGGTGGCGATAACACCGGTCTCTTCGGTAAACCCTGCCTCCGAGACCAGCGCTTCGTTGTACTCCAAGCCTGCTTCCTCCAGTGCACTTCGGTAACCCTGCAAACGCCCCCGTGCGTCTGACTTATCCAAAGGCCCTGTGATACAAGCAATCTCGGAGTGCCCCTGCTGCAAAAGATATTGAGTCGCCAGTTTGCCCCCCAACTCGTTGTCAATATCGATGCAGCTCTGATACATCTCTGGAATAAAACGGTTCACTAACACAACAGGAATCCCTTGTTCTTCCAGAGCGATCAGATAGTCATCACACAGGTGTTGAACATGAAGAATTAATGCATCGACCCTACGTCCTAGCAAGAATTCCACTGACTCACGTTGCCCCTGCTCCGTGTTTGAGCCAGCTGTCACCACTGCGTGATAACCAAAGCGGCGCAGGTTTTCCTCTAGACAATGGAGAATGCCCGAGAAGAAAGGCCCACCTAGCTCCGGTACAACAATCCCAACGCTACCGGTACGACTCGACGCTAAGGCTTGAGCAATCGAATTGGGACGATAGCCCAGTTCTTTGATCGCTTTTTCCACCTTGAGCTTCTTGTCGTGACTCACGCGACTGGTACCGTTAATGACTCGAGATACCGTCGCCTGAGAAACCCCCGCATGCTCGGAAACGTGTTTAATTGTTGCCACTGAAACCTCAATACTGCTTTGACTTGAAACCGCTTACAGGCTGAGTATTCCGTAGTTGAAGGGAGGAATGAGTGAGTGTCATCACACTAATTTTTGGAAAAAAATGGCGGTTTTGGAAAAATAGAGAGCCGCTACAGTTTCAATCGTCGCCATGAAACAGTTTCATGAAATAACCACACATATTTTATCTATCAGGCCGGAAAATAGCCTAATGGCATGTGTTTTTATGGGACATAAAATAGAAAAAGAGAGGTGAATACCTCTCTAATATAATACTTAATAGTGAAATTAATGGCGCAATATAAAGCTGGCCGTTAATTCAAATTGCACTTGCGCCAGTTGTTCCAATTCTTTTCCTTGAGTCGCGAGTTGGTGTGAGCGATCTAAATTCTGCTCTGCTAAGGAGTGAATGTGACTGACGTTCTTAGTGACATCACTGGCCACCGACTGGTGCTCTGTTGTCGCACACGCGATTTGATGGCTACGCTGAGAAACCTGATCCAATCGGCTATGCACTTCATGCAGTCGCGCATTGACTCGCTCGGTTTGCTGCATGCTTTGCCCCATCCCATTCAAACAACTGGCAATTTGTTGGCTAGCGAGATCCGAGCGCTGCTGCAATCGCTCAATTTTGTTTTGAATCTCTTTCGCACTGCTGGTGGTCTGCGCTGCTAAGATTCGCACTTCATCGGCCACTACAGAGAATCCTCGGCCATGCTCACCGGCGCGCGCGGCTTCAATCGCCGCATTCAGTGCAAGTAAATTGGTCTGCTCTGAAATACCGGAAATGGCCTCCAATATCGACTCAATGCTGGCACTTTCAGCCTCCAGTACTCCGATGGTTTCAGTGACTTGGTTAAGCTCTTCAGAGAGCGATTCCAACATTTCCACATTGCTATTCATCTCTGTCTGCGCCTGCTGGGAGTGCTCAACGGCGCCTGTGACTAGGGAGAGCGTCTGCTCTGCTGAGCTCGCGATGTCTGTCACCGAGCACTCGATTTGCTCCATCGCCGTCGCTACCAGCAGCGTTTGCTCCGTCTGTTGACTGATCGCTTGATTGAGCTCTGCGCTAATGGTTTGGTTGGACAGTGACGCCTCATTGACCTGCGCACTGGATTGACGAATACGCTCAATCATCTCCGACAGATGACGCACCACGACATTGACCTTTTGCGCCACCTGGCCAAACTCGTTGCGGGCTGAATAATCGACATCAGACGTAAGATCTTTCTGCGCGATGGCATCGAGTGCCCCCAGTAAGAGCCGTGTTGGCCTGCGCACCATACTGGCAAAACTCAAACCCAACACAAGCGCAACAACAATAGAGCCAAACGAGATGCCGATAAACAAGGTTTGTGTTGCCTCGGTGGCCGATTTTGCCTCTTCATACAAGTCATTGGCGACCTGATTGGCAAAGCGTGACAAGCCATCGATATGCTCGAGCTGACGATCAATGGCTTGTTCCAATTCCTGACGTAGTTGTCGCAATTGTTCTGCCTGCTCTACGGTTTGCAGGTGCCAATGCACTGCACCCTCTTGAGAAAACGCATGTAGCTTTAGGCGCTGTAAGGTACCTTCTAACGTTTGATAGACCTTTGGCGCTACCGCGGTTAAGGCTTGTTCGCTCTCCTCCAAATAACGCTGACGCGTGGTAAAACGTCGCGCCACTGAGCGCAGCTCTGTCATGTCTTTCTGCTTGTAGACCTCATTCGCTTCATTGCCCAGCAACGACACTTGACTGGTCAACCCATCCAACGCTCGCTGAGCTGACTCTGATTGTGCATTTGTACGCGCACGTTGAAGCGAGTTACTCAACTGCGTCATCAGTTGTTGGAATTGAGATTGAAGATAGTCACTGCGATCTTGCGCATCAAGCACATCGGTATAGGCGCCCATCACCGCTTCCAAACCACTGAGCGCCAATTGCCCTTGTTCTTTGACGGGTGTGAGGAATGGCATGAGCTGAGGTTGATGCTGCGCTGCCGATTCAAACCACTCCAACTGACTCAGATAGACATCTCGATTGACGGCTATCCGCTCTTCAAAAGGGGGCAACTCATCCAAATATTGAGCCGATAAAAAGGGCGTAAGACTACGATTGATATTAAGAAAATCTATGGTCAACTGCGCAGAGCGCAACATCAATGGCGTCGTATCACGAGTAATCGACTCCATCTTATCTGTGACATCTTGGCTACTGTGTACAGAGAGCCACGCCGATCCGACCATAATCGCAATCAAGCAGATAAAGCCCAAATAGAGGCGTGACACAAGGGTTTGAAATGGCATAGGTTCACCCGTTCTTGACCGAATCTAGAACACTTCGGTGTTTGACAAGGATAAAAAATGGGCACAAAACTGTGCCCAAACTGGAGTTAAATTGGCTGGTCGACCCGGTCCCACCAATCTGCCTTGTGGGACCAATAAGTTGGACAGTAAATTACCCTAGGCTTACCACCACGCTTCGAACATGGCGCCGACAGCCACGGTGTCTGCGGTTGTTTTATCACCCGCTGAGCCAGTCGTTTCTACATCGCCAACTGTTGTATAGAAACGCAGCATCGGACGGCTCCAAGGCAAGCCTCCCAGTGACACGTTTTGAGATAATGTCACTTTCCAACCGGTTTTCTCACTGCCATCGTCCCAATCTTCCATCGCATAACCAGCTTCTAGCCATGTTGAATGAACGTCATCCCATTGATACTGTGGACGAACGATACCGGCGTATTCGCTTTTCTCATCGGTATCAGCACCTGAAATATCTTTGTACGACACTAAGTAATCGATAATAAATTGCTCAGACGCTTTGTAGCCCCCTTCGACACTTGCGTAGAAGACCTGCTTATCACCTGCTAGCTCGAATACTGAGTTGTCAGCGCCATCGGCGTATTTCATCACTAACTTATTAGAGCTACCTAGGCCAAGTACGGCACCGACTTGCCAAGCGGTTTCATCTTCAACGTTTACTGCAGGATTTTTCTTCACAACAATGTCGCCATCTTCGTCAATCACGATTTCCTCACTCGCTGAGCTGTTGGCTTCACTAGAAGCAAAACCATAGTTCGCGTAAAGGTCTAGATTGCCGAAACCCAAATTGATTCCATGTAACTTTGACGTAATAGCGTAGCGGCCTGCATCGTTGCCTAATGCCCCGTCGGAGCTATCCACTGCTCCAACAAAGCCCATATCCAACTTCACGCCACCCAAGTTTAGGTTGTTGAAGCCCGCGCCTTGGCCATCATGAGACATCCAGAAGTAATCATTCAAACCTTGTTGTGGACGCTGATGGAAGTCACGACCCGCCCACATGTAGAGCTCTGGTTGGCTTTCAAAAATGTTAGTGACGCCGGCATACATTTTCTTCAAATTCACACCGCCTGATGAACCCCATTGGTCGTTGTTCCAATCATCCACCATGAAAACCAAATCCCATTTGGCACCATTGTCTGCTTGGAAGATTTTGGCTAATTGAACTTCACCACCGTTCGCTTCGTTACCCAAACGGCCAAGAGAGCGACCACTGCTGCCCACTTCGACATAACGGTTGTCACCTGACGAGTGATGCGCGCCATAACGTGCGTAACCTGAGAAGATAATGCCTTGAGGCACTTGCGTATCTGGAGTCAACACAGCTTGTTGTTGGTCATTGACGTAGTCAATTTCAACCAGCTTAGACTCTAATTCTTGAATACGTTGCTCTAATGCCGAAATATCGGTTTCCGCAGCAAGGACAGAGGCAGAAGCGAGAGTGGAAGCCACCGCTAAAGTTATTGGTAAAACTCTAAAATGTTTCATGTTATATCCCTATTTAATTTAGGTTTGTTTTAATTCAGGGAAATAATAAGCAATGAAACCTTTGAAAATATTTGCCGACTTCACATCCGATTATTGAAATAAGCGTCATGAAACTGTTCTATTCAAGAGATTTAAAAATTAAAACAAGACTTTCATAGAGTTATGACGTTGTTTTTCAGGTTAGGCGAGGATGAAATCGGTTTCATTTCATGAGATTTGGCGAAATTTGTCACGAAAACGAGTCGATAAACAGGCGAACAAAAAACAACTCACATGAAAACTTTCAGTATTATGAAAACTTTCATGCTCACTCAACTGCTTTTCTTCGCTCTTGGTGATTTGCCTTTAAAAGAACGTCTCTTTTTGTAGGCCGGACGCTCAACCTTAGGCAAATGACGCAGCGAAGGCGGCACGTCACCGGATTTGACCTGCTGCATCAATCCGTCGATGCTCTGTTGGAGTGCTTGCATGAAAGGTTGGTAGGCTTGATTTCGCTCGGCCATACCTTGCAACTGGTGCTCCCAGTGGGCGGTCATGTCAGGGTAGGTGGATTCGCTTGGCAAGGCGTGAATTAGCCCGCGCCCGGCGGCGGAGCTCAATATGGCTTTGCCTTGGCGGGTGAGGAGTTGACGCTTAAACAGCGTATCCAAAATACCGGCTCGAGTGGCTTCGGTGCCTAACCCGTCGGTCTCTTTTAAGATGGCTTTTAATGCTTTGTCTTCAACGAATCGGGCGATGCCTGTCATCGCTTGCAGGAGCGTGGCTTCGGTAAAGTGTTTCGGCGGCTCTGTTTTCCTCTCCTTGATCTCTCCCTCTCGGCAGGTCAGCACTTCTCCTTTCGCCAGCGGTGGCACCGTCTCAACGCCTTGATCCTCATCATCCACTTTGCCCATCAGTGCCTTCCACCCCGCTAAGACCAATTGTCGACCTTTGGCGACAAACGCACCGCCGGCGATCTCAAACACCAACTTGGCTTCGGCATACACGGCTGCAGGGTAAAACTGCATCAGATATTGGCGAGCAATCTGCTGATAGATTTTCATTTCACTTGCAGAGAGCGCATTGACTGACGCTTTTTTAGGCGTCGGAATAATCGCGTGGTGCGCATCCACCTTGCTGTCATTCCATGCTTTGGACTTCAAGGAGAGATTCGCCTCCTCCACCGCCGTGGACAGATCCTTGGCGTTATTGGCTATCGCATCACAGACCGAGCGCGCCTGCGAGTAGTGCTCAAGCGGCAGGTAGCGGCAATCGGAGCGTGGGTAGGTGATGAGCTTATGTTTTTCGTACAAAGATTGGCAGGTATCAAGCACTTGCTGTGCGCTCATACCAAAACGCTTGGCGGCGTCAATTTGCAGTGCAGAGAGCGAATAAGGAAGCGGCGCCGACTGTTTAGTCTGCTTTTGTTCGGACTCCACCACCATCGCCGGCTGATTGGCAATACGGCTTGCAACGTTCTCAACCAGCTTGCGGCTCAATACTCGGCCTTCTTCATCGAGCCAAGGCTGACAGGCTTCACTCGGCTTCCATCTCGCGCGAATATCAAACGCCTGATCACCCTGCTGATAGGGAATCAACGCATGCAACGTAAAATAATCTTTAGGTACAAACTGCTCAATCTCTTCATCTCGACGCACCACTAAGCCGAGTACCGGAGTCTGAACGCGCCCAACGGATAAAACGCCCTGATAGCCCGCTTTTTGCCCCAACAAGGTATAGGCTCGCGACATATTCATCCCATACAACCAGTCGGCGCGCGAACGCGCCAACGCGGAAACAGAAAGGGGGATAAAGTCACGGTTGCTGCGCATTTGGCTAAGCGCACGTTTAACGGCCGGTAAGTTCAAGTCACTGATCAGCAGACGTTGCATCGACGTCCTCTTACCTTGGGGGACGCGACAGTATTCAATCACTTCATCCACCAGCAATTGCCCTTCTCTGTCTGGATCACCAGCGTGGACGATCTGCTGCGCCTCTTTCAGTAACTTACGGACCACTGTGAGCTGCTTGCTGGCGGACTTTCTCGGTCTGAGTTGCCACTGTGACGGGACAATAGGCAAGTCAGCGAGATTCCACTTTTTGTAGCGCTCGTCATAACTGTCTGGCTCGACCTGCTCTAACAGGTGGCCAATACACCAGGTCACTACATCGCCATTGCCGCAACGAATATAGCCTGACTCATTTTTCTTTGGGCCAGGCAGCGCGGCCGCGATCGCTCGGCCTAGACTGGGTTTTTCAGCAATAAACAGACGGGACATAGGGAGTTTAGACGCGAGTCAAATGGCAAAAAATAAGGGCAACATTAACCAATGTCGCCCTTACAAATCAAGAAAAACTGTAAATATAACCAGTATTATTCTTCGTCGCTGCCTGCTCGCGCCGCGGCTTCTTTAATCAGTGGCTGCAATTCGCCTTTTTGGAACATCTCAATGATGATGTCACATCCACCGATCAGCTCACCTTCTACCCACAATTGTGGGAACGTTGGCCACTGCGCATACGCTGGCAGTTCTGCACGGATGTCTGGATTTTGTAGAATGTCTACGTAAGCGAATTTTTCGCCACAAGCCATCAAAGCCTGCGCTGCTTGAGATGAGAAACCGCAGCTTGGTAGTTTCGGGGAACCTTTCATGTAAAGAAGGATCGTGTTTTCTGCGATTTGCTGTTTGATTTTATCGATAGTTTCCATTGCTTCCTCTTAATGGAGTTACTGCAAATATTCTGGACATTCTAAACCATTAGCGCAGAATAAAAAGCCTACAATAAGAAGGGATTTAATCCTTGCACAAATTTGGGCTTGAATGCGACACTGATTGCACAATTCGGTGTCTTGCAAAAGCCGACGGGCGCTTGACGAGAATTTTGCAGTGATCGGATCCGAATAACTCTTTTAATAAAGTAAAAACTTGCTAAACTAGAACGCAAGTCAGCACATTGACCACAGCAAGCCGCGTGCAAGCTGTGAATAATAAATAACACTGGAAGCAATCGAAAGGGCTAACCCTTTCAAATCAATGGAGAATCGAGCAATGGCATTTGAACTACCCGCTCTTCCTTACGCGAAAGACGCACTAGAACCACACATCTCAGCAGAAACCCTAGATTTCCACCACGGCAAGCACCACAACACTTACGTGGTTAAGCTCAACGGCCTAATCCCAGGTACTGAGTTCGAAGGCAAAACACTTGAAGAGATCATCAAGACATCTTCTGGCGGTATCTTCAACAACGCTGCACAGATCTGGAACCACACCTTCTACTGGCACTGTCTTGCTCCAAACGCGGGTGGTGAGCCAACAGGTGCAGTAGCCGATGCCATCAACGCAGCCTTTGGTTCGTTCGACGCATTCAAAGCGAAGTTTACTGATGCGGCAATCAACAACTTCGGTTCTTCTTGGACATGGCTTGTGAAAAAAGCTGACGGCTCACTAGATATCGTGAACACGTCAAACGCAGCGACGCCACTAACAGAAGAAGGCACAACGCCACTACTGACGGTTGACCTATGGGAACACGCGTACTACATCGACTACCGTAACGTTCGTCCAGATTACATGAACGGTTTCTGGGCACTGGTTAACTGGGACTTCGTTGCAGAAAACCTAGCAAAATAATCCCTTCCCCCGAAAGGATTGGAATTTAGTCGCCTAAAAAGCCAGCAGTCAGCTGGCTTTTTTCATACCTGCTCTCAAGCTTTTTGCCCCCTCGCCGCTACATAGACATCAAGCGAGGACATATGCACACCCCGATTCATACCTTAGACAAAGCGAGCGTCATCAACGAGCTTCAGTTTGGCACTGGCATTAATCATGCAGTGCACGAAGGTCGCCGTGCCGATTTTGCGCTGATTCTCTCTTTGTTCTCTGACGATGTCCGCGACACAACACCAGTGGAAAAAATCGATACGATTGACAGCAGTGAAGCGGCCCTGCGCCGTCGATTTGAGTTGCCGTCTCCGCAAACTCTGCGTTCGGATCAAAGCTCGTACGCAGTTTCCGCGCAACAAGCGGCGCTGTTTCACTCCAGTGGTCTCACCAGTGCCAAGTTGTCCCACTACCTAACACCGGAAACCTTGACCTATTTACCCGAAGAGACACATGACCTTCCTGAAGAGGTCTATCACAACCTTTCTGGTCACCAGAGGCGTCAACTGGCAGAACAAACACCGCGTGAGCTAATGCCGGCCGATCTCTACAATCAGCTGATCCACGCTCAACGTCAGTTCCAAATTTCCCTACAAACTTAATGGGTTAACATCTTTGCTATTGACGCAGGATCACATTCTCGTTGTCTCATTTTGTATACATATTCACCCGTTCAACTAGAGAGTGTGAAACACCGCAAAGAAACACGCTCTACTCAAAGATGCGCACAACTTATTTGAAGTTATTCACATATAAGTAACAGTTAATCTACCATGCTATATGAACAAAGTAGTCAAGTGTGACGAGAAGGAAGGCGAGCGATGGATATAAAAAATGCAGTAATATTAATTACTTCTGCAGGCTCTCAGCTTGGTGGTACGCTCGCGTCTCATTTCGCATCGCTAGGTGCCACCTTGGTTCTGTGCGACAAAAACTCCGCTCGCTTGCAACAAACAGTGCAAAGCTGTCAGCAGATCTCCACTAAAATCTACTCCTGTGCGATTGTTGATTACAGTGTCGATGCCATTCACGATCTGTTTCACTACATGGATGACACTTTAGGTCACTCACCCGATGTGTTGATCAACGCCATCACTAGCCATGCGATGCCGACTATTCTTGAACAGAGTGGCCGCGAGATTTTTACTCAGCAGCTTTCCCACATGGCAGCGACGCTATTTAGCTTCGGCCAAGCTACCGCAGAGCGAATGAGGATGGAAAAGAAAAACGGGGTAATCGTCAACGTTATCGCCCATGCGGATTATCGAGATTTATCCGGCTTCGACAACGCCACCTCCATGGTGGCCGGATTTACCCAAAGCTGGGCTAAAGAGCTAACACCTTTCAACATCCGCGTCGGCGGTGTCGTACCCAGCTATGATGTTGACGACGTTCATTGGTCGGAGATTCACGACGAGCTGATCCGCAATACCGAGTATATCGTCGCCAATGATTACTTCAGTGGACGCGTAATGGCCGCTTAGCGTTGCAAAATGGCCTCGCTCGCTTGCTCAATCAGATCGAGCACATTCTCGAACCCTTCATCTCCGCCATAATATGGGTCAGGTATTTCATCCACGTCTGCATCAATGTCACTGAGAAACAGTTTGAGCTTATGTTGATGCTCACGTGGGCACTGCGCTTGAAGATCGGCTAAGTTGTCCCTATCTGCCGCCAAAATGAGATCAAAGCGAGCAAAATCATTGGGCTCTACTTGCCGTGCTCGAATCCCTTTAAACGAATATCCCCGCTTTTTCCCTGCCGCCTGGGCACGTGGGTCCGGCGCATGACCTTGGTGGTAACCGATGGTTCCTGCCGAGTCTATCTCCACTTCAACGCCTAGCTCTTTTGCTTTCGCTCTGAGCACCGCTTCGCCCGTCGGAGAGCGACAGATATTACCCATGCAGACGACAAGGATGGAGGAACACTGAGTGATGTTCATGATGGATTTCCTTTTCAGTTGACCAATGTGCCGGCGCTTTCTCTCATTGAGGAAACGCGCTGTCGATTCCAAGACAATACGCGCAGATAAAAAAAGAGTGAAGCACGGGCTTCACTCTTTCGAATTCTCATAGGGGCGGTTTACTTGTAGTAAGCCTCAACCTCGCCTTTGAGTTTAATCAGCATCGGTTGACCCCAGCGATCTTTTGCTTTCGGTGATGGGATTTTTACCCAGCCTTCGCTGATGCAGTACTCTTCCACATCGGTGCGCTCTTTGCCATTTAGGCGAATGCCGATTTGGTGTTCAAAACACTCAGCGATGTGATGCGGGCTGCGTGGGTTGCCTGATAGGTGATCCGGTAACTCAGGTTTGGCGTTGGTATCGCTCATACTTGTGACCTAATAGTAGTAATCAAAACGTGGATTCTAGTTGAGACGCTAGGCGGGTTCAACTCTCACATCAAGACAAAGGGTAAGAATACTGCTTGTCGGCGCCTCAACTACTCGCCACTGGATAAGCGAAGGTGCAACAGACCATTGTCGACAAACGCGTTATCGGGATGAAAGGTAACCAGATTCGATTCAAAGGACCAATCCCCGGCTCCCCAGCGCGTGTGATCGAAACTATCAAAATCATCACGCCACACCTTCTCAAATTGCCCATCTTGATAGCGGTAGTACTCCATCCAATCCACTTGCTGGGTGAGTGGCAGTTGCTCAGGCTGAAACTTACCCACCCAATCCGCCGCTTCAGAGACCCAAAGGTTCATGCGGTAACTTTGCGGACTGTCTCGCATGTCTATCACCTGTTGCGAGTCCTTGGCTAATACGCGATGCAACACCTCACCATTGACCAACCAAGTGATTTTATCTGGAGTCCAGATGAGCGTGTATTCCTGAAAGGTATTCAGTGGCACGGAATGAAGATGCTCGGAGTGAGTTCGCTCGTTAAGGGCGCCTGTGATGAGATTGGTTTGCAGTTGGTTGGGCGCTTTGCCGATCGCCTCGATATCTATCTCACGCCAAGGAATGCCGCCTTGCCAAGATTCATTATCGTAGGTAAAAAAAGACGAGACGACGCCGGGCGCAGAGACCAACTTCATCCTCATTACGAACTTGCCAAAGGTGACTTTGTCAAGGCTGTAGACTTCTGCGCCATAGAGTGGAACAGACGTCGTATTTAACCGCCCAGATTGAACCAAAGTATCTTGATTGGACACGTCAGCTTGTGTGTTAAATGGGATAAAACTCAGGGCTGCGGCCATCGCGTATCGTTGCCAAGTCGGGTGTATCACCTCTGTGCCTCCTTCTCAAAATACATCTTGGTTATACACCGTGGCTAAGGGATACAACATTCGTAAATTCAAGTTGTTATCCACATCTTGAACAGCGACACTTTTTAGATTGGCGGCATGAAATCTATCCCAGCAGGATGAAACTTCTCCCTCTCAAAATGTGATATCACGCGAGAGAGTAACCACAGTCGATGACGGTTTTTTCCATTTGCGTTGTCCGCTATGATGGCGAGCAAAGGAATGATCACAAGGTAACGATATGTCAGACCAAGCACCTTCTCACAAAGAGCAAAAACACCAACAGCGTCAACAGAAAGTCAAAGAACAAGTGGATAAGAAAATTGCAGCGGCGCAAAAAGAGAAAGGCTTGTTGCTCATCATCACGGGCAACGGCAAAGGCAAATCCACCTCAGGGTTTGGCACAATTGCTCGCGCGGTCGGTCATGGTAAACAGTGCGCTGTCGCGCAGTTTATCAAAGGAACCTGGGAGAACGGCGAGCGCAACCTGCTGGAAAAACTTGGCGTCGAGTTTCAAGTGATGGCGACAGGCTTTACATGGGAAACGCAAAACAAAACCACTGATACCGAAGCGGCTCAAGTGGTGTGGAAAGAGTGCCAGCGCATGCTCAAAGACGAATCACTGGATGTGATTCTGTTTGACGAGCTTACCTACATGGTGAGTTATGGATATATTGAACTCGAAGAAGTCATCGAGGCACTCGAGCAACGCCCAGCAATGCAATCGGTGATCATCACTGGGCGTGGTGCCCATCGCAGTTTGATTGAGATAGCCGATACCGTCTCAGAAGTGAAAAACATCAAGCACGCCTTTGAATCCGGTGTCAAAGCCCTCAAAGGGGTGGATTGGTAACACGATTTTCCCATTACTGGGATTTAAAAAAGCCTAGCTCATTGCGACAATCGCGAGCTAGGCTTTTTGTTTGTTGTGGTGATGTGCTGTAAGGTTAGTTGAACAAACCTTTGATCAAACTGTTGACGGCTTCCTTGGTTTTTTCGTCTTTGATTTTCCCGTCTAACTTCTCTAAGCCACGGTCAATCTCTTTCTGCGCTTTTTGTTTCAGTACATCATCAAAAACCAACTTGAACTTAGGCGCATCCCACGAGCCGGAGATGTTAATTGGAATCGTGACATCCTTCAGCTCATCGATATCTTTACCGCCTTGGCCTTCCAAAGAACCGACCACTGAGGTGCTCACGGTAAAGTTCACTGTCTGCTTGATGTAGTTCGCTCCGCCTTGACCACGGATTCGTAGCAGAGGGGATTGCATGGTGAGATCGTTGGTCGATACATTGCCTTTGTTAAGGGCTAACGTTGCTTTCATCGCACTAAAGTCGGTTTTCTGAACGCCCGTTGCGGCTTCCACTTTTTGACCTTTGATCTTGGCGTAGTTTTCACGAATCAACTGCGCAACGTTGATCCCATTGACCGCACCATCGGTGAAACTTATTCCTATCGTGCCAACAAGGTTTTGCTGAATACCACTTGGAGTCAAACTGCTGCCTTTGACGTCAACATCGATGTTACCTGTGCCTTCCAACTGATCAGTGTTGGCCACATCCACCAGCAAAGGCTGCACTTTCACGCCGCGAATCTGTTTTTTGGCACTGTAGATCGCTGGGCTCTTACGCGCATCCAATCGTCCTGTGGCCGTGACGCTGCCCTGGTAGAGGTTGGCGGTAAAAGCGCTCAAATCAACCACACCTCGGTCAATCGAGAAGCTTGTGCTCACCTTCTCCATCTTGGCGTTGTTGGCCTTGAACTTATCGATGGTGATGTCACCCTTCACGTCCAAATTGGCCAACGCTGACAAGTCAGGTTCTACTTCTGCACTCGGTTGTTTCGCAGCTGGCGTCCCCGCTTGTGACGTGTCTGATTGCGTTGAAGAACTAGACGTCGATTGAGATGAGTCGGTAGACTCGCCTTGATTTGAGCTAGCTTCGCCTAATCCAAGAAATTCATCCAAGTCGATGTTTGGACTGTGAAGCGCAAAGCGCACTTTCGCGATTTCGGCCAAGGTGACGTCGGCTTTGCCATCAAATTGCAATGCATTGGCAGTCAGTTTATTCAGTACAAGGCTCAGATGACTCTTAGTGAGATCAAAACGTATGTCCGATAACAAGCCAATAGCCATAGGGGATTGAGGTAGGCTCTCGCCTTGCAATTGACCGTCGAGCGTGAATTGATTCACTTGCACTAGCGTCATCGCTTTATCAACGTTCAGTTTGGCCGCGCCCGTCATATCGATGTCCATATCAGCGGCTTGGCCTTTGATCTCGAAAGTCAACGGATTCACCGCATCAAACTGAAACGTCTCTAGCGCCAGCTTAATGGATTCCATCTTGGTGCTTGGGTCGCTAAAACGGCTATCTAGGTTGATATTGCGCAGCGCATAATCACTCAACCCGGGGGCTAATTTGAGCTCGAGGTCACCCTTGGTTTCAAACACTTGCTGGTTGTTTTGCCCTTTCGCTGCAAACGTCACCGAGCTCCATTCACCGAAGGCAAACTCGGACAAGTTAAATGCCACATCGAACAGTTTGGTGAAACTGCCTGTGCGTAGGTCTTGGATCTCTACAGCGGCATTACTGACGCTCACGCCAGCGAGATTGATGCTCCAAGCGGCCCCAGCTTCTGTTGCGGTTGACGACGGCTCGCTGCTGGTTGAGCTTGCTACGTCCCCTGCCGTACTCTGGGTTTGAGTCGCCGGTTGCGATGAGGATGACGATTGAGTCAAAGCATCCAAATTGGTCGAGCCATCTTTACGCGTGATCAGCGCGAACTCAGCACCATCAAGGCGAAGTTTGCCAATGTTGAGCTGCTGGCTAAATAGCGGCATGACCGAGACATCAATACCCACTGAATCGACTTTAAACAGATTTTGTTTATCAAACCCGGCTGGGTTTCTCAGTTCAGTTTTACCGAGCTCAAAGCCAATCGATGGGAAAAACTGCCAACTGATATCCCCCTCAATGACCAGATCTAAGCCGGTGTGCTTTTTGGCCTGTTCGACAATCAGGGGTTTAAATTGGTTGGGATTGACGAGGGTTACCAATGCAACCACCCCGCCAAGGAGGACCACAACGACGACCGCTATGGCTATGAGTAACTTCTTCATCAGCATTATCCTTGCTAAGTAAGAGACAATTTTAGGACTTCCCCAAGTATAAGTCGTGATTGAACAAATACTTGTCGCCATAAAAAGAAAGTGGCACTTAAAGTGCCACTTCTCGCTAAAAAAATAAACCCCGCGGGGATTATGCTTTCAGAAGTTTTGCAATGTGCGCTTTTAACACGTCAATGGCGATACGGTTTTTACCGCCACGAGGCACAATGATGTCCGCATATTGTTTAGAAGGCTCAATGAACTGCATAAACATCGGGCGAACCGTTTTCTGATATTGCTTCAAAACGGAATCCATCGTACGACCACGCTCTTCCACATCACGCTTCACGCGGCGCAGCAAACAGATATCAAGCGGCGTGTCCATAAAGACCGTCGCATGCATCAAATCGCGCAGACGCGGGTCCGTCAGGAGAAGAATACCTTCAAGGATGATGACTTTCTTTGGGGTTAACGTGGTGGTTTTATCTAGGCGGGTATGCTCAGTATAACTGTACTCAGGGACTTCCACCGCTTCACCGCGGGTCAATTGTTCTAGATGGTCACAAAGCAAGTCATGGTCTAGCGCACTTGGGTGGTCATAATTGGTTTTTACACGCTCTTCCATGCTTAGGTGGCTTTGATCGTTGTAGTAGCTATCTTCCGTAATCACACCAATTTGATGATCGCCCACCTTCTCACGCAACTCACGGTAAATCGTACTTGCGATTAAACTTTTCCCAGAAGCAGACGCGCCAGCAATACCGACGATCACACATTGATTATTCTCAGACATTATTCTTGCACTCGATGTTTGAATTGGTGTCATATTCACTAATATTAGCAAGTGTGCAAATAGACGCATGCATATCAGTGTAAATTGGTTAAACCGCCTGATTATAGGGAGAAGCGCGGTTTGTTGCTAGTCACACTTAGCAACAAAACCGCATTTGAAGGGAGAAAAACGCAAGCAATCGATTACACCGAGTGAGGGTTACTCGACCATGGTGAATTGGATTGCCGCAGGGCGCTCTTCACCTTGCCAATACATGCGCGCAGTGATCGCTTCGGCAAGGGTAAGGTAGATTTGACTGTGTTCTGAGTCTGGCCTTGCCGCCACCGTAGGCACGCCTTGATCGATGTCTTCACGCATCGCTATATGCAGCGGCACTTGAGCGAGCAGATCCAACCCATATTCTTGTGCCATTTTCTCTGCGCCGCCTGCGCCAAAGATGTGCTCACGCTCACCACAATGAGAACAGATATGGTAGCTCATGTTCTCGACCAAGCCGACAACCGGCACCTCTACTTTATTGAACATCGCCGCACCTTTACGTGCATCGGCGAGCGCTAAATCTTGCGGTGTGGTGACAATCAAAGCACTGGTGACGGGGATTTGCTGCGCCAGCGTCAGTTGAATATCCCCCGTACCCGGCGGCATATCGACCACTAAATAGTCCAAATCTGGCCATTCGGTCTCATTCAACAGCTGAGCTAACGCCTTAGAGGCCATCGGCCCACGCCAAATCGCGGCTTCGTCTTTGGAGACCAGATAACCGATAGATTGAGTTACGATGCCGTGCGCATTGATAGGTTGCATCCACTTGTTGTCTCTCACTTGTGGCTTGGCGTCTTGCTGACCAATCATCATCGGCACTGATGGCCCATAAATATCCGCATCCAACAAACCGACGTTGGCACCTGTCGCGGCCAGCGCCAACGCCAAGTTGACCGACGTTGTTGATTTTCCCACACCGCCTTTGGCTGAGGTTACGGCAAGGATATTTTTCACGCCTTTCACTTCCGCGCTCACATGAGTGCTGAGCGGTTTCACATCGATTTGGATAGAATATGGGAAACGCTGGATTTGACCGCGCTCTATCTGACCTTCAATCCAAGTAGTGAGTTCACTAGGCAAAGAGCGCGAAGAAAACGGCAGTCGAATCTGACATTGGTCGGCGGCGACATGAACGAGATGTGGCGTTGAGGCCCAATCGGCCACAAGCTGTGGATGTTGAAACTGATTAAGCCAGTCGCATAGCGCTTGCTTGGAAGTAAACTGCTGCATGAATGCTCCTTGTTATAAAACCCACTGAACTGGCAGAGGGCGCGCAGAAAACACACGCTCTTTGTACAGAAGGATAGCACCGCACATGCTATCACTCCCGAGGTCCTGACAGAACCCTGAAAAAACTGGGTGTTTGAGCAACTAGATACCTTGGAGTCACTGGTGGGATAAGGTAGTATTACCGTCTATTTTTTCCTACACCTTAAGAAGCGAATATTAAGTATGGCAAACGATCCAAGAACCCTTGATCCAAGGAAACTGCTGGTAACTTGTGCCCTTCCGTACGCTAACGGTTCGATTCACCTAGGTCACATGCTTGAGCACATTCAAGCCGATATCTGGGTACGCTACCAACGCCTACGTGGCAACACTGTAAACTTCATCTGTGCTGACGATGCTCACGGCACGCCAATCATGCTAAAAGCACAACAGATGGGGATGACACCAGAAGAGATGATCGCTGCCGTAAGTGAAGAGCACCAAAAAGACTTCGCTGGCTTCGATATTAGCTTTGATAACTACCACAGCACACACTCAGAAGAGAACCGTGAGCTAGCGTCACACATCTACTTAGAGCTCAAGAAAAACGGCTTTATTTCTAGCCGTACCATTTCTCAACTGTTTGACCCTGAGAAAGAGATGTTCCTTCCGGACCGTTTCGTAAAAGGGACCTGTCCGAAGTGTAAATCCGAAGACCAGTACGGTGATAACTGTGACAACTGTGGCGAAACCTACAGCCCAACGGAACTGATTGATCCTAAATCAGCGGTCTCAGGCGCGACGCCCATCATGAAAGATTCTGAGCACTTCTTCTTCGACTTGCCTCAGTTCGAAAGCATGTTGAAAGAGTGGACACGTTCTGGTTCTCTTCAAGCTGAAACCGCCAACAAGATGCAAGAGTGGTTTGAGTCAGGCCTGCAGCAGTGGGATATTTCACGTGACGCCCCTTACTTTGGCTTCGAGATCCCAGGTGAAAAGGACAAGTTCTTTTATGTTTGGCTAGATGCGCCAATTGGCTACATGGGCTCGTTCAAAAACCTGTGTGACAAGCGTGATGATCTCGACTTCGACGAGTACTGGAAAAAAGACAGCACAACAGAGCTTTACCACTTTATCGGTAAAGACATTGTTTACTTCCACTCTCTGTTTTGGCCAGCGATGCTTGAAGGCAGCGGTTTCCGCAAACCAGACAACGTATTCGTCCACGGCTATGTAACGGTTAACGGCGCGAAGATGTCTAAGTCTAAAGGCACCTTCATCAAAGCAGCCACTTACCTAGATCACCTAGATCCAGAGTGCCTACGTTACTACTACGCTGCGAAGCTCAACAGCCGCATCGATGACCTCGACCTCAACCTTGAAGACTTCACTCAGCGCGTGAACGCTGACGTCGTGAACAAGATTGTTAACCTAGCATCACGTAACGCAGGCTTCATCAGTAAGCGCTTTGACGGCAAGCTTTCAGCACAGTTTGCAGAGCCAGAACTATACAACGAGTTCGCGGCAGCGGCTTCTCGCATCGCAGAGCTTTATGAGAGTCGTGAATTTGGTCGCGCAATCCGCGAAATCACGGCCCTTGCTGACAAAGCAAACCAATACGTCGATGAGAAAGCGCCGTGGGTGATTGCGAAAGAAGAAGGTAAAGACCAAGAGCTGCAAGACATCTGCTCTGTGGGTATCAACCTATTCCGCGTATTGATGACGTATCTAAAACCTGTGATGCCTGCGCTCGCTGCACGCACTGAAGCCTTCCTAAACGAAGAGCTGACGTGGGAAGGGGTCGCGTCACCGCTGACCGATCACGAAATCACTAAGTTCAAAGCGCTGTTCAATCGCATTGATCCGAAGAAAGTGGAAGCGATGGTGGAAGCGTCTAAAGAAGATGCGGCAGCCGAAGTGGCAGCGAAGGAAGCAGCAGAAGCGGCGAAGCACCAAGCGAGCCAAACTGAGCTGGATAAAGATCCTATCGCCGATGAGATTGAATTTGATGCATTCGCCGCCGTGGACATGCGTATCGCTCGTATCATCTCTTGCGAAGAAGTGCCAAAAGCCAACAAGCTGCTAAAGTTCCAGCTCGATATCGGCGGTGAAACTCGTCAAGTCTTCTCTGGTATTAAGTCTGCTTACAAACCCGAAGAGCTTGAAGGCAAACTCACCGTGATGGTTGCGAACCTTAAGCCGCGTAAGATGAAATTTGGTATGTCGGAAGGCATGATCCTAGCAGCAGGCCCTGGTGGCAGCGAGCTATGGATTCTTGAGCCTCATGAAGGCGCACAGCCAGGTATGCGCGTGATGTAATCACCAGGCTCGTATCACTCATCCCCGCGTGACACCGTCCGCGGGGATTTTTTGTGCCCTCAATCACAATATTAGGGCTTACTTTGCACCAAAACCGTTCAACCCCTTCGCCCTCCAGAATGTAACCTACTGTATTAAAACAACTTATAAGTTGGCACTGTTCCTGCTCTACCCACTTAGTAGTAGGCGAGTACAAGGAGTACGTTATGTTTGTGTTGATCTCAGTGGTTCTATCGATAGCCGTATTGGCTGTCATGCTTTACTTCTCTAAAAAGCGTCAAAGCACTTTAGAGCGCAAGTTTGAAACACTGGTCTTGCTGCGACAGGTGATGTTGCTTAGCCGCAAACATCGTAGCGCGACCCACTTGGCGTTAACCAAGGAGGTGACGGATAGTGAGCTGGAAGAAATTGAAGCGCTCTACGATCAAATGGTCGATATCACCAATGGCTTGGTGGCCAACGCGCCCTTTGACAACAAACCCATGTACCGAATTTTCCAATTAAAACTCAAAGGCATGCATAAAGAGTGGCAAGACAGAACCGTGATTCGCAACCAAGTCATCCACGGTAAAACCATTCGTCACTGCATGTTCTTGATGGATGAAGTCGCGATTGCATGGTTGATTGAGTCTGAGCGTGAAGATCTCAGTGATGAGTACCACATGAACTGGCAACAAATCCTCGACAGTATGGAAGTGCTGACTCAACTGCGTTTGTGCATTCCAGAAATCGATACTATTGATGGTCGCTTGCGCGTTAAATACTATTGCGACAAAACACGTCGTAAACTTAACCAACTGTCGATCATCAGTCCATTGAGTGTTGCCTCGCCAGCCAGCAGTGCCGCGATGCGTGACCTGACTGAAATCGCCATCAGCGAGGAGCTAGATTGGACAGAAGAAGCCTTGTATGAACTGACCAGTGACGTGTCTGCGGTTATCTCGCAAGTCTATGACCAAGTGTTATCGGACATGACGGAAACACTCTATCTGCCACTTCCTCGAGTAGCGATAGCGTGAACGGCTAGCGATACACGTTTTAGCAAAATCTATTGTTGCCAATCTATGTTAAATAAATAAAACGGCCAGGTGATAAGACCTGGCCGTTTTCATCATTGTTTGCTCAACGCGAATATGCGCTAAAGACTCTGATATTTAGAGCTTTGTTACTTAGAGCATCGTTACTTAGAGCATTTTGCGCGCCGCTTCGACGACAACTTTAATCGAGCGTGCTTCGGTTTCTTTTAGCGTAGAGTGATCAGGGATCTCTTTTTGAGTTCGGTTGATGATGACACCCGCCACACAACCTGCTTTTAGGCCAGAGCTTGCACACATCGTCAATAAGGTCGCTGACTCCATCTCGAAGTTCAGTACGCCCATATCTTGCCACTCTTTCATCGAGCCTTGGAAACGTTTCACCACGCGACCAGAGAAAGTATCGTAACGCTCTTGACCAGGGTAGAAGGTATCACTGGAAGCCGTGACACCCATGTGAACCGTTGCACCTGTCTCTTCTACCGCCGCTTTCATCGCTGTTGCCACATCAAAATCAGCCACCGCTGGGAACTCCATAGGCGCGAAATGCAGACTGGCACCATCGAGACGCACAGAGCCGGTTGAAACAATCATATCGCCAACATTCACATGCGGTTGGATTGCACCAGTGGTACCAACACGTAGGAAGGTACGCACACCACACTGCGCTAGCTCTTCAACCGCAATAGAAGTCGATGGGCCACCAATACCGGTTGAACACACAACAACAGGCTTGCCCTCTAATTCAGCGCGGTACAGCGTGTATTCGCGGTGACTGGCGAGAAAGATGGGATTATCCATCTCTTCAGCAATTTTTTGCACACGTGCAGGATCGCCAGGGATGATCGCGAGTGTCGCACCAGCAAGATCATCTTTCGTAACACCAAGGTGGAAAACAGCTTGAGACATAGGGGAGGCTCCTTATAGTGACAGGCTCATCGAATGGGTGGCGGCCTGTTCTTACATTTGTTTGGGTACCCGGCTACTCTAACCAAGTCAGCAGCAATATATAGTGATTTAGATCACACATAACAAAGCAACAAAACATTCATTTTCACAATAAACCGTTTTGCATCACACTTTAATGCGCAATATCGTCAATTTTGCACATAAAACCGCCGTTTGATCTCACGTTTTCTCATCGCTACGGCCATCACCCCGAGGTCAACAGCGATGCCTCCGAGAGCGAAATAAACGGCGAGACGTAGATTAAACCGGATGCTTAAAGCAATCGTTGATGGTTTTACCGATCGCGCGTAACACATCTCTTCTCGTGATGATCCCAACCAATCGACCATTGTCAATGACAGGGTAGACCTTAGGCTTACCGACCTTCATCATATCCGCCAACTCGATAATAGAAGTCTCAGGGGTCACTGAAAGTACCTCCTTGCTCATACAGTCCGATACGATATGGGTATCTTGGCAGTAGTAACTCACCTTGATGAGTTTATCCAACAGGTCTTGGCCCGAGAGAAAACCAATCACTTTTTTGCTCTCGTCAATCACGGGCCCACCGAGATAATTTGAGTTCATCACCTTTTCAAGCGCCGCACTCAACGACATATTGGGGGTAAATGTCACCGCTTGTAACGTCATATAGTCTCTGACCTTTAATGATTCCATCTGCGTCTCCTTGTCCGTGCTCTGGGTGGGTCATACTATATATTGTCGTCTAATTTCTTGATTTCACAAATGGCGCTGCGCATTTTTCCACCGCCCCTCAACTTAATGACTAAACTGTAATTAGTGATAGCGATGGAGAGGTATGAGCCCGTGAACTCAACGTTGACTGAATTGATGAAAGTGAACCCCGCGTTGATGCATACGGTGTTTGCCTCTTTGCCTGAGCCGACCTTTTTAATCAGCAAAACGGGCGTCTATGTGGAGGCGATAGGTGGACGTGATACGACGCGTCACCATGAACCAAGAGTCATTGCCGGGCTGGACCAGTACCAAGTACTTCCAGCTGACAAAGCGCTGTTCTTTGCCAAAAAACAGCGCCGGGGTACGATTCATCAAATCAATCAGTGGTAGAGCAAGGCATCCACTAGGGTTGTTGCCAGCGCTGTGCGGCTTGCGCATCGGACTCACGCGATTCCACCCAGCGCGTATCGGTTGTCGTGCGCTCTTTTTTCCAAAACGGCGCTTGTGTCTTAAGGTAGTCCATCACAAATTCGCACGCTTCAAACGCGGCTTTGCGATGCGCACTCGTTACACCGACAAACACAATTTGATCGCCAATATCAAGATCGCCAATACGATGGATCACACGCACACAATCCAGCGGCCAACGCGCCAATGCGCTGTCGCAAATCTTTTGCAGCGATGACTCCGTCATTCCTGGGTAATGTTCAAGGGTAAGACCGGTCACTTGGTCGCCCAAGTTCATGTCCCTTACCTTACCGACAAAGGTCACCACTGCGCCAATACTGGCGTCTTTCGCCAACTGACCATACTCCTCACCGACATCAAAATCATCCGCTTGAACAGAGATACGAACCGTCATCGTTAGCCCCCAGTCACTGGTGGGAAAAAGGCCACTTCATCGCCATCTTTCAGCGGATGGGTAAGCGGCACAATCGCTTGATTCACCGCTGCGAGCAGTTTACCCGCTTCAAGTGCGAGAGACCATTTGCCCTCTTGCTGCGCAAGATGCGCACGCAATGACTCCACGGTGTCAAATTGGTCAGGGAGCGTTAATGTATCAACGCCAACCAACTCGCGCGTCTGCGCAAAAAACAATACGTTAATCATAATCCACCTTGAAATGCCCGGATTTTCCGCCCGTTTTCTCCAAAAGACGCACCGAACCGATCACTATGTCTTTTTGAACCGCTTTACACATGTCGTAGATGGTCAGCGCCGCCACTGAAGCCGCGGTCAATGCTTCCATCTCCACGCCGGTTTTGCCGGCGAGCTTGCACACCGACTCGATGCGCACCTGACTCTTTTCGGTCAGCGCTTCCAACTGTACTTCCACTTTGGACAGGAACAGCGGGTGGCATAACGGAATCAAGTCCCAGGTTTTTTTCGCGGCTTGAATACCGGCAATACGAGCGGTGGCAAACACGTCACCTTTGTGATGCTCTCCAGAGAGAATCAGTTGCAGCGTCTCTGGCGCCATGTGAACAAAAGCTTCAGCGCGCGCCTCGCGCACTGTGTCTGCTTTGCTCGACACATCGACCATATTCGCTTCACCCGAAGCATTGATGTGAGTCAGTTCACTCATGCGATCCCCTTATACTGATAAGTGAGGCATAAAGTTACAAGGACGATGGCTGGCATCCAACTGCTGCTTGATAATCTTAGTCCAGCCTGTGCGACACGCGCCTGTCGAACCCGGCATGGCAAAAATCACGGTGTGATTGGCAAAGCCAGCAATGGCACGTGACTGAATCGTTGAAGTGCCGATTTCTTCAAAAGAGACCATGCGAAATAGCTCGCCAAACCCTTCCACTTCTTTATCAAACAGAGGCTTCAGTGCTTCAGGCGTACTATCGCGAGAAGTAAACCCCGTACCGCCGGTGATCATCACCGCTTGGATTGACTCATCCGCAATCCACTGAGAGACGATGGCACGAATCTTATACATGTCATCAATCACAATTTGTTTATCAACCACTTGGTGTCCTGCCTCTTGAGCTTGCTCGACCAAGTAGCGTCCCGAGGTATCGTTTTCTTCGTTACGGGTATCCGACACGGTTAACACCGCGATTGTCGCCGGTTGAAATTTGCTTTCTGCGTGACCCATTTGTTCACCTTTCACATAATTTACGTTGTTATTTTTTCCATCACGAGTGTCCCCCCGTGATCACAATTTCGCTTTCGTCACTCTGACGTGGCTATCCACCGATAGAGGCTAAATGAGGTGTAGCACCTGAGTTTCCATCATGAAGAAAGTGACTGACGGATTTAGTTTGAAGTGCTTGCTGAATACGCGACGTCAGCGCCGCTTGTTGAGCATCACTTTGGAGCAAATCTCGCAGATCCACCCCCTCTTCGCCAAACAGACATAAGTGCAATTTACCGATTGCCGAGACTCGTAGACGATTGCAACTTTGGCAAAAATCCTTCTCGTAAGGCATGATCAAACCAATTTCACCTTGGTAATCTGGGTGAATAAACACCTGAGCGGGGCCATCGTTACTGGCTCGAGCCTTGAGCAGCCAGCCGTTGGCAATAAGCTGATTGCGAATCGCCACACCGGAGACATGATGCCGTTGAAACAGCTCATCCATCTCACCCGTTTTCATCAATTCAATGAAACGTAACTGGATTGGCCGGTCTTTTATCCAAGCGAGAAACGCCGGCAGCTCTTGCGCATTGAGATCTTTCATCAACACGACGTTCACTTTGACCTGCGAATACCCCACTTCAAACGCTTTATCAATGCCCGCCATGACTTGGGTAAATTTGTTCTCACCGGTGATCTGGTGGAACATGCGCGAGTCAAGGCTATCGACGCTAACGTTAATGTGAGTTAACCCGGCTTGCTTCCACTGTTCAACCTGCTTCTCCATCCGGTAGCCATTGGTCGTAGTGGCGACTTTCTTGATGCCCGGCGTACTTGAGACGGTATGAATGATATCCGTGAAGTCTTTACGTAAGCTGGGCTCTCCGCCTGTGATGCGCACCTTGTTAGTGCCGCACTCAGCGAACGCATTGACGACCCGTTGGAGCTCTTCTATCGATAAAAAAGACGAGCTACGACGCCCCGCAGGTTGGTAACCGTCAGGCAAGCAGTAGGTACATTTGAAGTTACAGACATCTGTAACAGAGAGACGCAAGTAGTAAAACTTGCGTTGAAAACTATCTTCGAATTGTTGCGCCACGAAACACCTTTCCAAACACGGGAGGCATGACCATTTCCAATCAAGCCCTTGTGACCTTATGTCACTGGCTTAGCGCGCTTATTCTCTTGTTGAAAACTTAGCCCGATAAGCTCGGAGTTATGGCAACTGATTCCGTTTTGAACCAGCAGCTAAGCGATAAAATACTTAAAATTTGTGGGCCTTTCTACCTTTGGCGTAAAAAAACCGAATCTCGCGCCCAAAATACCCACTATTGAGTACTTGCGGCGCCTCGATTACTCTACATTGTAGTCCATAGTGATAATAACAATGACACACACATGACGTTATACAATACAAAAAAAGTGGTCGCAGTTGGCGGCGGTCACGGTCTAGGGCGCATGTTGGCGGCTCTAAAAGATTTCGGTAGTAACGCCACGGGGATCGTGGCGACGACAGATAACGGTGGCTCAACTGGGCGCATTCGCCACTGCCAAGGCGGCATTGCCTGGGGCGACACTCGTAACTGTATCAACCAATTGATCACCGAACCCTCCATCAGCTCAATGATGTTCGAATATCGCTTCAAAGGCGCGGGAGAGCTCGATGGTCATAACCTTGGCAATCTTATGCTCACGGCACTGGATAACCTATCCGTGCGCCCACTAGAGGCGACCAATCTCATTCGCAATATGCTTAAAGTGGATGTCAATATCATCCCCATGTCTGAGCACCCCTCTGACTTGAAAGCCCTTGCACCTAACGGTCGCTGGGTCACCGGTGAGACCAGTGTCGATGAAATGCCAGATAAGCTGATTCGTTTAGACTTAGAGCCAGAGGTACCAGCGACGAAAGAGGGCGTCCTCGCTATTGAACAGGCGGATGCAATCATACTTGGCCCAGGCAGTTTTCTGACCAGTATTATGCCCCCGCTGCTGCTGCCTGAATTAAGTAAAGCCATCGAGCTCAATCGCAAAGCGACACTGATTTTCGTCGAAAACTTATCCAAGGAGCATGGTCCTGCGGGGAAAATGTCCTTAAGGGAAAAACTCGAATGGTGTGAACGCGCATGCCAAGGGCGTAGGATTGATGTGGTGCTCGGTGATACGCCTCACCCTGAGCTCAGCGAGTGGAACTGTGTGACGACGCCCCTTGCCTCACCCAATCGCGACTGGCGTCACGACCGGGTGAAATTGCAGAGCGCCATTGAACACTTAATTGACCAATAACGAGTGGTAACTTTGCTTGGTCTCGTGCAGCAGAGCAATCATGGCATGCTTTGATTGCTCTACGTCTAACTCCGCCCCGGTTTTGACTTTGGTATCTATTTGCGTAGAGAGATGGCACAGGGCATCGGCGCCAAAACTGGCGGCGCTGCTTTTCAACGCGTGGCTGATCTCTTTAAGGTACTCTAACACGTCCGTTGCACCGTCATCGGAGAGATGCTCAATGTAACTGCTCAGTTCCCCTAAAAAGATGTCTAATAGCACGGGGACATTCTCTTGGCCGATTTCATCGGCCAACTTATCGACTTTAGCCTGATTCAAAACAGGTTCCATTAGCTTTCCTTAGCGTTCCACGCTTGTAATTTTCGATAGAGCGTTGACGGGCTGACATCCAAATACCCTGCGGCCTTCGGTATATTGCCATCACATGCGGCGATCGCCTGCTCAATGGCGTTTTTCTCAGTCAACCATAACGGAAAAATCTCATGCACTGAAATCGTCTCCGGCTGCGGTAAAGAGACTCGGATTTCATTGGTCGCCGGTTGGTTTAGCGGCGGCGGCAACATGTCTAAGGTGATCTCGCGGCCATTATTAAGCACAACGACGTTACGTAACACGTTTTGCAGCTGACGCACGTTGCCCGGCCACTCATAACGTTTAAAACGTTCGACCACATCCGGTGCCAGACGAACAAAGTCTTTCCCTTCCTCATTAGACATGAAACCCAACAGCGAGTAGGCAATCTCTATAATATCTTCGCCACGCTCACGCAGTGGCGGGAGATGCAATGGGATCACATACAGGCGATAGTACAAATCTTCCCGAAAACGCCCTTCTTCCACTTCTTTCCAAGGATCTCGGTTAGTTGCACATACAAAACGCACGTCTACGCTTTTCATTTTAGACGACCCGACTTTCTGGAAAGTACCAGTCTGGATAAAACGCAGCAATTTGGTTTGCAAGTCTAGATCCATCTCACACAGCTCGTCCAAAAAGAGTGTGCCACCATCAGCCAACTCTGCGGCGCCCTGCCTGTCGGTTGATGCGCCGGTAAACGCCCCTTTCACGTGGCCAAACAGCTCACTCTCAATCAAATCCTTGGGAATCGCCGCACAGTTGATCGCAATAAAGGGCTTATCGCCACGTTTACTGGTGGCATGAATAGCCTCGGCGCACACTTCTTTACCTGTGCCACTCTCACCAGTGATAAAAATACTCGCTTTACTGGTTGCGGCAGAGTCTATGGTGCGATAGACCGCTTGCATGGTTTGGCTACTGCCGATGAACCCTTGATAACTCTGATTTCCCGGGTTATCGGCTTCGTTTTTCAACTTAGTGGCTTTACGAATCGCGTTGTTCACGGTTACGCGCAGGCGATCGGCTTCACACGGCTTAATCATGAAGTCTTGCGCGCCAAGACGCATCGCTTCTACCGCGCTATCAATTGAGCCGTGGGCAGTCATAAAGATAACAGGGACATCCGGATCTTTCGCTTTCACCGCGGTTAATACGTCCATTCCCGTCATATCGGGAAGTCTTAAGTCGAGTAGGATGAGATCCGGTGTGCGAAAATTGAGGCTCTCAATCGCATCACGCCCAGTGCCGACGATATTGATGTCTATCCCCAGTGGCGTGAGATACGAGCGATAGAGCGCCGCAACGGACGCCGTATCTTCTACCATGAGTAGGTATTTGGATTTTTGAGTATTCATTGCCTAGCCGTCTATTTTTATTTTGCATTCGACTAAATGATTGCATTGCGCATTGCATTTTGCAAATTTATCACCTGAAAAGCGCGTAATTGAATGAAAATCACGCTTTAAAAGTTGGCACGCTAGATGCAATAAACACTGTGACCCTCATGGGTCACCTAGCCAACTGACGTTGTTAGTGAACAAAGTATTCACAAGAATAGCCAATAGAACTGATTTCTGTTGGCTTTTTTTTGTCTTGTGATCTGGGATTAGCTGTTGGCAATAAATTGCTGCCTCAGCTTGTCAATTTGGTCACGCTTCTCAGCAGCAAGCTCAAATTCCAACTCTTGCGCATGACGATACATTTGCGCTTCGAGCTGACTGATCGCTTTCTCTAACTCTTGTGGGCTCATATTGCCATAGGATTGAGACAACTCGGCGACTTTGGACAAAGGCACGGCGATTTGATTCTTCTGACGCTTCGACTTCGTGATATCACCTAGCTCCATAATATCTTTGATATTACGTTTTAATGCTTGTGGCTCTATGCCCATTTTCTCGTTGTAAGCTTGCTGTTTCTCGCGACGTCGATTCGTCTCGTCCATCGCTTTCTTCATCGACTTGGTGATGGTGTCCGCGTACAGAATCGCTCGACCCTCAATGTTTCGCGCCGCGCGGCCTATGGTCTGAATCAAGGAACGTTCTGAACGCAAGAAGCCTTCTTTATCTGCGTCTAAAATCGCTACGAGAGAGACCTCAGGCATATCGAGCCCTTCTCGCAAAAGGTTAATACCCACTAGGACGTCAAACTCACCAAGTCTCAGATCGCGAATGATCTCGACCCGCTCCACCGTATCGATGTCTGAGTGTAAATAACGCACTTTGACGTCATGCTCGGTCAAGTACTCAGTGAGATCCTCCGCCATTCGCTTGGTCAGCGTCGTGACTAACACACGCTCATCTTTCGCCGCTCGAATACGAATTTCTGACAGTAGATCATCTACCTGAGTCGCCACGGGGCGCACTTCAAGTTGTGGGTCAAGCAAACCCGTCGGCCTAACGACCTGATCGGCGATCTCCCCATCCGATTTCTCTAGCTCATAATTACCTGGCGTCGCTGAAACAAAAATGGTTTGCGGTGCCAGTGATTCAAACTCTTCAAACTTCAACGGACGATTATCGAGCGCCGAAGGCAGACGAAAACCAAACTCCACTAAGGTCTCTTTTCGCGAGCGATCCCCTTTGAACATCGCGCCGATTTGTGGAACTGTAACGTGCGATTCATCAATCACCAACAAGCCATCGTGCGGTAGATAGTCAAACAAGGTCGGCGGCGGCTCTCCCTCATTTCGACCACTGAGGTAGCGAGAGTAGTTTTCAATCCCCGAGCAAAAACCCAACTCGTTCATCATCTCAATATCAAACTGAGTACGCTGGGAGATCCTCTGCTCTTCAAGCAATTTGTTGTTTTCCAGCAACGTTTTTTTACGCTCTTCCAACTCTACCTTGATTTTTTCTATCGCATCTAAAATACGATCTCGAGGGGTAACGTAGTGCGTTTTGGGATAAATGGTAAATCGCGGTAGGTCTCGCTGTTTCACCACACCCGTGAGCGGGTCAAACACGCTGATGCAATCTATCTCATCATCAAACATCTCAATCCGTACCGCATCTTGATCCGATTCAGCTGGGAAGATGTCAATCACCTCTCCACGCACTCGAAATTGGCCGCGCTCGAACGCAACGTCGTTGCGGCTGTATTGCAATTCGGCCAAACGGCGCAGGATGTCACGTTGGTCCATCACATCGCCGCGACGGATGTGCAACATCATTTGCAAATAGGATTCAGGATCGCCCAAACCATAGATCGCAGACACCGACGCGACGATGATGGCATCTTTACGCTCAAGTAGCGCTTTGGTGGCCGACAGGCGCATTTGCTCTATGTGCGAGTTAACCGAGGCGTCCTTTTCAATAAAGGTGTCGGTGGTAGGTACGTAGGCTTCAGGCTGATAGTAGTCGTAGTAAGAGACGAAATACTCAACAGCATTATTAGGGAAAAACGACTTCATCTCTCCGTACAGCTGCGCAGCCAGTGTTTTATTCGGTGCAAGTAGAATGGCTGGCCTTTGTGCTTGAGCAATCACATTCGCCAGTGTGAACGTCTTGCCAGAGCCCGTAACACCGAGCAGTGTTTGATGGGCAAGCCCTGCATCAAGGCCCTCGAGTAACTGCTTGATCGCGGTTGGCTGATCCCCTGATGGCTGATAGTCTGAGACCAGATCAAATACTTTATTCATACGCATGTACACCGTGAGACAATTTCGTCTATTTTGGCTGTATAGATATACAGACTCAATAGGCGAGAGAAAAATAAATTACCGATTTTTCTTATCTGTAGAATTTACTCTAGATCATCATATTCATTCCTGTTAATATTCCTCCCCCTAAAGGAAATCTACTCCTAAAACTCCTCTCTTTTACTCCACAGCTTACTCACATTTCAAGCTAATTTGTTACATTCTCTTTTTGTTATACACAGGCTAAGGTCTCGCTGTTTCTCAGGCATTTTCTCGATTATCATCTGATAGAACAAGGTGTTGTAACCCAAACTCTTCACGTTACAAATTAGAGTAAAGGCATTAATTTTGACGGAAATTTTACTTGATCAGATCTCATACACACACTTATCCACAATTTTGGTGGATAAGTAAATAGAGCCCAAATGCCGCAAGGGCTACAGAAAAGTAAAGCTTTTTTTATGATTAATTTTTGCGTTTTTACGCAGAATGAAACTTGACAGATTTTCTGGTACTGCTAATATTCCGCTCGCTTTAGAGCAATTCCCCCTTAGTTCAGTTGGTAGAACGGCGGACTGTTAATCCGTATGTCGCAGGTTCGAGTCCCGCAGGGGGAGCCAAATTCCTAAAAATGCCCAGCTTATACAGTTGGGCATTTTTACATCTAGAGCTTTGTGAACGATGAATATGCCACAGCCGGATGGCCGGCCCGTTCGAGTCCCGCAGGGGGAGCCAAATTCAAGAAAGCCCACCTTAGAAATAAGTTGGGCTTTTTTACGTTCAGAGCTTTGTGAACGGTGAATATGTCGCAGCCGGATGGCCGGCCCGTTCGAGTCCCGCAGGGGGAGCCAGATTCAAGAAAGCCCACCTTAGAAATAAGTTGGGCTTTTTTACGTTTAGAGCTTTGTGAACGGTGAATATGTCACAGCCGGATGGCCGGCCCGTTCGAGTCCCGCAGGGGGAGCCAGATTCAAGAAAGCCCACCTTAGAAATAAGTTGGGCTTTTTTACGTTTAGAGCTTTGTGAACGGTGAATATGTCGCAGCCGGAAGGCCGGCCCGTTCGAGTCCCGCAGGGGGAGCCAAATTCCTAAAAATGCCCAGCTTATACAGTTGGGCATTTTTAAATCTAGAGCTTTGTGAACGGTGAATATGTCACAGCCGGATGGCCGGCCCGTTCAGCGAATAGATGGCTGAACGAACCAGATTCAATTATTGAAATCGATTAGTTGATAACGATAGTTGAACCAACCATTTCTTCATTTAGTACTGTTAGGTTAGACGCACCTACTGTACCCACCGCTTTCAATAGACCTTGCTCGTCGCGCTCCATCGCTGGTGCGTCTGTAGAAACACCTTCAGGCAATTGGTCTAAGCCTTCGATTTGACCATAGAAGATATTGTTCACAAACTTAGAACCCACCATCTGGAATTTTTCGCCTTCAAATTGTCGGAATGCGTTTGTACCATCTTCAGTTGCGACAGACAGGTTGTTTTCAAATAGCGTATTAACAGCTGGGAAGATTGTTTCAACACGTTCATCGTTGGTTAAGCTCACACGGTGAATCGCATTACTCGCAAAGATGCCTTGTGTGTTGTTTACTAGCGTGTTGTTCTTAACCACAACGTCTTTTGGTGTCCACTGCTTTTGCAGTGTTTTACCGTCTGTTGAATCTTTACTTAGCACTTCGCCATTCGCTACATCGATGATGCCTGTGTTCAGCACAAGAGCGCCACGGTAAGTACCTTTACCTAATGTGCCTTCGATATAGTTGTTTTCAATAACGTGGTTTTCATCATAGATGCGGATACCGCCTGAGTTAGCCGTGTTGCCCGGTAAGATCACGTTGTTTGTCACAACATTATTATGGCCATGACGTAAAGAAATCATCGAAGTACTGTTTTTGATTGTGTTGCCATCAAAAGTGATGCCGCTCGCTTTCACAGAGATAAGCTCGATCTCGCCAGAGCCGTTTTTACCGACATAACCACTGATATTGTCGAAGTAGTTATTGCGGATAATACTTTGTGAATCAAACAGTGAGTTGTGGCTGTCACCCACGCGGATCGCTTGTCTGTCGTTGCGGTTGGTTCTCACCATTTTCGGGTTAGAGTTTTCGATCAGCTCCATATCTAAAGCCGTCAGGTCTTTAAAGATGTTACCTTCGATCAGAGTTTTCTCTAACTTGTCTGATGTTGCCACAACAAGCATCGCGCCGCGCTTGTACTTACCTTCAAAAGTATTGTTGGTAATCTTGTTGTTTTCGCCGCCAACCGTGATCCAACGGATGTTAGGGTATTTTCCTTTCTCATCCGCTACGTATTCGTAGTCGTTGAACTTGTAGATAACAGAGTTATTTAAGGTGTTGTTTTTACCAAAGATACCAAACACGCCCATGATGTTTGCATCATGACTTTCAGTGCTTAGCGTTGCGCCCCCATCAGTGAAGACTAAGCTCTCAATTAGGTTGTTATCACCCTTAATCAAGAACTGAGTTGAACCGTTAAAAATGGCAGTTCCAGGCTCTTGAGCAACAATCTTGACGTTGTTCGCTGATAACGTCACACGACCTAAATCGGCATAGCGACCTGGTTTGATGCTAATCACATCGCCATCTTGCGCGTTGTTGATGCTCTCGCGTAGCTCCAGTACCTCTTGTGCAGAAGCAACAGCAACACCTTGATCAACCATAACTGCTGTCGGTTGGGTAACTTGTTCTGTGCTTGCGTGGCTCGTTGTCGCGCTTGCGAATAGTAATGAACCAAAAATGAATGCAATTGGTGACTTTTTCATTAGTATCTCTTTCGTAGGGTATTTGAGTATGAGGGAAGGTTAGCAACACACAAGAGGGCGAGAAAACCGATTCGCCCTTGGAATGTGGTCTGAATCGCGTCGGCTTTGTTAAACTGTGGATAAGTTCAAATAATTAAATAATACAAATAAAACTTTGTTGTTTCAGGGTTGTAAAGGGGCTTGGTTCAGGTCAATAGCTCTCTTAAGTTTTATTTCAACCTATTATTTTTTAAAACCTTTTATTTTTTAAAACCTTTTATTTGAGTCCGCCTTAACTCTTAGTAGAAGTTTTAAACTAGATCATATGAGAGACTCTGCAAATCAAGGATAATTTGTAATATTATTGTACTTGCCATAACGAAATATTGATCGGTATTTTGTGAAAGATACAGAGTATGAATGAGTTAGTAATTCTTTCTGCTAGCAGTGTTCCCGCTAGCACGTTTCTGGACAAAGACGTTTTACGAGCTTCGGGCGATATCTACCTTCCCCAACTTCCAGATAGCAAAACGGCACCTAATGAAGCGGTGCCGCTGGTGATAGAAAATGGACATAAATGAGCAAAAGCATTTTTGAGCAATATGAACATCAATGCGTAACCACTCACACTAGGTGCATAATTCTAGCTTCTCAGGTGTGCTCCTTGACAGTTCCGCTTCCAACCATTGTTGAAACTGCTCTTCTTTGATTTCCAGCTCTTGTGATTGCCGTAATAGAACGTAATTATGTCCTGACGGGGTAAAACCAAAAGGAGCAATAAGCCTTCCATCTTTCAGATCATCAGCAACTAATGGAAATGAGCCGATCGCTGCCCCCAGACCATCAGCCGCGGCCTGTATACAGAAATAAAAATGATCAAATGATTGGTTAGACTTATTCTGGTAAAAGTCATAGCCTGATGCCGCTACCCAATTATTCCAAGCATGTGGACGCGTCTTACTATGCAGTAACGTTATGTCCGCATGATTACTTTGGATCGTACTCCAGTATTCAGGAGACATCACTGGGCCAACCCATTCTTCAACCAACTTATGTATCACATAGTCAGAGGGTATATCAAAATCATCCCGCCGAATTGCCATTGATAACCCGGCTTCACCCAAAACCACCGGGCCGCCTGCTGTCGACAAACGGATATCAACCCCAGAGCTTTGATAGAAATTAGAAAGTCTTGGCATGAGCCAGCGCATGGTTAATGTTGGCTCACAGGAGATCTCAAGATAATTACCCGTTGTTTCTTTTAGCTTATTGATTCCTGTATCTAATGCATCAAAGGCTACACTGGTGTATTGCTTGAGCAATTCCCCTTCCTGAGTAAGGCTCATTCCCCGGCCATTCTTATAAAACAATGCCTTAGACAGGTGAGTTTCTAACAGTTTTATCTGTTTACTCACTGCTCCGTGAGTTATGTGTAGCTTATCTGCTGCTTCACTGTAACTGGAAGACTCTGCTGCAATATGGAAAACATGAAAGGCTTTTAGGTGTCTCATTTGTGACTTTTTCTCACATTAACTATGCATTTTTTTCGATTATAACTCGTTCATTAATCATTACAATGGCGACAAGTTAAAGGTGCAAAGAGAGTGGATATGGAAATAATAAGTTATGCAATTCTAGGTCTGTTAATCGTGATAAGCCCCGGTGCAGACTTTGTATTAGTGTTCAAAAATAGCCTTAGTAGTGGACGGAAGGCAGGACTAATGACTGGACTAGGCATTGGCCTTGGCATTTGTATTCACATTACCTACTCAATACTCGGGATTAGTCACTTATTATCACAGAACGCGGCTATCTTCAGTATGATTAAGTACGCAGGTTCAGCGTATCTAATCTATCTTGGCCTCTCAGGATTGTTTAACTCTAAACTTGTAATTGACATTGAGAACGAAAAGCCGACAGATAGCACTGCTAAGAAATATTTTGCACAGGGTTTTCTTTGTAACGCACTAAACCCTAAGACAATGTTGTTCTTTCTCAGTGTATTTAGTCAACTCGTGTCACCGGAAAATGACAACAACTTACTCTTTGTGTTGATATGTGGTTTATACATCACGTTACTACACGTTGTTTGGTTTTGCTTTTTGGCATTTCTTGTTACATCCACCAAGGTTTTAAGTATCTTTCAGCAATTGGGTCGCAGAATAAATCAGGTTTGCGGAGCGGGGCTTGTGACCTTTGGTGTAATGTTAGCTGCCAATAATTAATCAGACATTGAACGTAAACTTCTTTATTAAACATAACTAACCCAATTAAATATCAGGAAAAAACAATGACTAATGCAATAAAATTAAAAGACAAATTTGAAAAATTTGATGATTTTTGGTCACCTCGTGTTATCTCAGAAATGAACGACTATCAAGTAAAACTGGCAAAATTTGAGGGTGAGTTTACTTGGCATGACCACAAAGATACCGATGAGCTATTTTTGGTTATCTCCGGCTCTATGCGTATTGAGCTTCGAGATGGTTATGTCGAATTAAATGAAGGAGAAATGTACGTAGTCCCTAAGGGAATTGAGCATAAGCCAGTTGCAGAAAAGGAGTGTCACGTAATGCTTATTGAGCCTAAAGGTGTAGTCAATACTGGTGATACAGATAGTAGCCTAAAAGCTGAAAACGACGTTTGGATTTGATCGATGGGAGATTCCTTTCATCGCTATTTAGCTCCTGATGGTCGAGGTGGTGCCGATAAGTCAGGGACAGAATTTATCGGCCTAAAATCTTGCTGACAAACAATGGGGCAGAAATGAGATAACGCGTGTTCAGCTAATTACGGCTTTAAACCCAAAAAGTACTCGCACGTTATTGTCATCTGACAGCAGCCGGATGGCGCAATAAAAAATGGTCATCCGTTGGATGACCATTAAATACGTTTACGTAGAGGGCGTGGAGGTTACGCGCCTTCGTTATGCAACTCTAGGTTAGCAAGCTCTTGCTGAATTTCTCGTTGCGTTTTTGCATCATCGCTGCGCAAAGACTCAAGAAAGTCTAAGTACTGCTGATTGATGTCGCCGGTTACGTATTCACCGCTAAATACCGACGTTTCGAACTGAGAGATGTCTGTGTTGCCTAGGCCAACGGCGTCCGTAAGGTCTTCCAACGTCTGGAAAATGAGCTCATCGGCACCAATTTGCTTACAGATCGCTTCGTTGTCTCGGCCATGGGCGATAAGCTCATTGGCGCTTGGCATGTCAATGCCGTAAACGTTCGGGAAGCGAATCTCTGGCGCAGCAGAGACCATGTACACTTTCTTCGCACCTGAATCGCGGGCCATTTCGATGATCTGCTCTGACGTAGTACCACGTACGATAGAGTCATCAACCAACAACACATTCTTGTCTTTAAACTCTGAACGAATCGCGTTGAGTTTACGACGTACTGACTTCTTACGCTGCTGCTGACCCGGCATGATGAAGGTGCGGCCAACATAGCGGTTTTTCACAAAACCTTGGCGGTAAGGCTTTTCAATCGCTTGGGCGATTTGTAGAGCGATGTCACACGAGGTTTCTGGAATCGGGATAACCACATCAATGTCCAAATCAGCAAATTCGTCACGGATTCGGTCGCCCAGTTTCTTGCCCATTTCAACGCGCGCGCTGTACACCGAAATCTTATCGATAAATGAGTCAGGACGTGCAAAGTAAACAAATTCGAAAATACATGGGTTGAGTCGAGGGTTGTCCGCACACTGCTTAGTATGCAGTTGACCATCAAACGTTGCATAGATTGCTTCACCTGGCGCGACATCGCGCATAAAGTCAAAACCGACGGCATCCAGTGCCACTGATTCAGAGGCAACCATGTACTCGGTGCGACCTTCAACCTCGCGTTTACCTAAACACAGTGGGCGAATGCCGTTAGGATCGCGAAACGCAATCATGCCGTGACCAATGATCATAGCCGTCACCGCGTAAGCACCACGAATCGCGCGATGCACGTTGGTGACAGCACGGAACACATCTTCAGAGGTAACGTTACCTTTGACAGTATCAATCTCATGAGCCAACACGTTAAGCAACACTTCTGAGTCAGAGGTGGTGTTGATGTGACGACGGTCTTTCTCGAACAACTTTTCGCGAATTTCGTGTGCGTTTGTGAGGTTACCGTTGTGAGCCAGTGTGATACCAAATGGTGAGTTCACGTAGAAAGGTTGCGCTTCAGACGCGCTTGAGCTTCCTGCTGTTGGGTAGCGAACATGGCCGATACCCACTGTACCTTGAAGTCTTTGCATGTGTTTGGCTTCAAACACATCCTTTACTAAACCGTTCGCCTTTCTCAGACGAAAACGATTGCTATCTATGGTACAAATACCCGCGGCATCTTGGCCACGATGCTGCAATACCGTCAATGCGTCATAGATAGACTGGTTTACAGGCGTTGTGCCCACGATTCCAACAATACCACACATGTCTTAACCCTCGATTTTCGACAATGGCTGGAGCGCTATAGCGCCCCAGATAAGAAACTAGATGTTGCTTGTAGGTGTTCAAAAAAAGGTGCGATGATGCGGCTGAATTCCGGTACCAACTGCGACCCTTTCCACCACTGTGAGTCTGGAAACGACGTAAACGCATCCATGAAGAATAGTGCCGCTGACACTATAAGAACACCTCGTAAACCGCCAAACACGATACCAAGGACTCTATCCGTTCCAGACAAACCTGTCTTCTGCACTAATTGAGCAATCACATAATTGACGATAGCACCGACAATCAGAGTTGCAATAAACAGAGCAGCGATCGCGGACCCGTTTCGGATCATGTCATCTTCGATATTGGTGAAATACATCGCCAATTTCGCGTAGTACTGACTGGCAATAAAAAAGGCGCCAAACCAGATAACAAGAGACAGTGCTTCTTTCGCGAAGCCACGAATTAAACTGATCAGCGCTGAGAGGCCGATCACACTTAAAATGACAATATCTAACCAGTTCATGTTGTTCTACATCTTAAGTTGGCGCGCATTTTAACAGAAAAAACGCTGACGCAAACGTTTTCTTATGGATTTAGTGGTTTAAATTTAAGCAATCGGCCTTTTGAGCCAGTGATCTTTTCCAGTTCAATCACTTGGCGTTCGAGTTTACTCTTCGACACATCAGGACCAATAATTACTCGGGTAAAACCATTCTCTAATTTGGTGTGTGCTTGGTATCCGCGCTTTTGCAAATCATCCACGACGTTCTGCGCATTCTCTGCGTTTTTTAACGCCATCAGTTGGATGATCCATGCACTGTCTTGGTACTCATTGCGTTCAGGGATGGCTTTAACGATCACCTCGAGTGGCGCCTCTTCTGCACTCTCCTCTTGAGTGACGACCGCAACAGGCGTATCGGGCAGCGCTTTCGAGTCATCCACCGGATCGAGAATCTCAAACGATTCCAGATCGCTTTCAAGCTCCGGTTTTAGCGGAATACTGGCGATCTCTTCCTGATAGTGGCTTTTCTTGCCATCGAGCACATCGGGCAATACGATGACGCCAATCGCCACTAAGATGATGGTACCGACTAAGCGGTTTTGAAATTTGCTCGCCATTTAATCTCCTTGTGTTTGCCAATGCGCCAACACTTCCCCAACGGTATGAAATGAGCCAACAACCAGTATCACATCGTCTTGGCCCGCCTTTGTCATCGCGGCTTCAAAAGCCAGCACCGGAGAATCAAAGGTTTGAGTCGCAGCTGGTAAATGGCTTGCCAGTTCATTAGCGTCTGCGGCGCGAGGGCCATGCAGTGAAGCTGGATACCAGTGCGAAGAGAGTTCGCTCAAGATAGCCAGCGTCGCCTTGATGTCTTTATCATGCAGCATGCCCACCACAGTATGAATCACACGTTTTGGGTATTGCTTTGCTACACGTTCAACTAGGTATTGCGCTGAATGTGGATTGTGCGCGACATCCAAAAGTATCACTGGCGAAGTGTGCAGAGTTTGCATGCGCCCTGGCAAGGTGGCGTTTTTAAGGCCGTTGACGATATTGATATCTGTGATATCCAGATTGGCGTTTGCCAGCGCCGTTAAGGCCGTCGCCGCGTTCTGCAGTGGCAGTCCGGGAATGGGTAGCTCGTTTAATTCAAAAGTGCCAAGTTGCCAGCGCCATTGTGTCTCTGATTGTTGCTCATAGTGGTATTGAATCCCTACTTGAAAGAGCTCAGCCTGAATATCATCGGCGTGTGCTGCCACGGTTGATGGCGCTTTCGGTTGACCGCAAATCGCTGGTTTGCCTGCGCGAAAGATGCCGGCTTTCTCAAAACCAATCACGTTAATGTCATCGCCCAACCAATCGACGTGGTCGATGGCTAAACTGGTAATCACGGATACGTCATGATCGACGACATTGGTGGCGTCTAAACGCCCGCCCAAACCGACCTCAAGCAAGACAACATCCACTTGCTCGGTTTGAAACAGGCGTAACGCCGCAAGCGTGCCAAACTCAAAAAAGCTTAGGCTGATATCCCCGCGCTGCTGTTCAATGAAATCGAAGGCTTGGCAATGCTTCTCATCAGCTAAATCGACGCCATTGACGCGCACGCGCTCGTTGTATCGAATTAAATGAGGAGAAGAGTAGACACCGACTTTATACCCTGCGTCGAGCAAAATCGCTTCCATCAAAGCGCAAGTAGAACCTTTGCCGTTGGTGCCAGCAACGGTAATGACTGTCGGAGCGGGTTTGGTTAAGTTGGCTTGTTGTGCGACGGCTTGGACTCGGTCTAGCCCGAGATCGATCGCTGAGGTGTGGATGTTGGCTAAATAATCAAGCCACATCGTAAGAGGGGATGTGGCTTGTGGAATTTGGGTTTGACTCATCTAACTGAAACCATAAATTGTGGTGGTTTGTTAGTGTGTTACTTTACCCTTTTTCGTCCGCTTCTGGTACTTCATATGCAGGTTCATTTGGCGCATCATTCACAGAAACCACCAATGGCGACGGTTGATTGGTCATTTTGGCCAACAAACTGCCGATGCGTTGACGCATTTCACGGCGATCAACAATCATATCGATAGCCCCGTGTTCCAATAGGAACTCACTGCGCTGGAAGCCTTCTGGAAGATCTTCACGAACGGTTTGTTCAATCACACGGCGACCAGCAAAACCAATCAGTGCTTTGGGTTCACCGATATTGATATCGCCTAGCATCGCTAAGCTCGCCGATACACCGCCCATAGTTGGGTCCGTCATCACTGAGATGAACGGCAAGCCTTTTTGCGATAGTCGCTCTAACGCTGCACTGGTTTTTGCCATCTGCATCAGAGACATTAGCGCCTCTTGCATTCGCGCACCACCACTGGCCGAGAAACAAACTAAACCACAGTTGTTTTCCATCGCCGCTTCAACCGCACGTACGAAACGAGCGCCAACGACTGAACCCATCGAGCCACCCATAAAGGAGAACTCAAACGCACACGCAACCACAGGTAGACCCAACAGCTCGCCTTGCATAACGATGAGCGCGTCTTTTTCACCACTGCTCTTTTGCGCAGCAGAAATACGGTCTTTGTATTTCTTCGAATCGCGGAACTTGAGCTTATCTTGTGGCTCAAGCTCAGTGGCTAACTCAGTACGATTGCCTTCATCCAAAAATGTTTCAAGACGACGACGCGACGACATGCGCATGTGGTGATCACATTTAGGACAAACTTCTAGATTTCGCTCTAGTTCAGCGTGATAAAGCACTTGTTCACACGATGTACATTTGGTCCATACCCCTTCAGGGATTGACGCTTTTCTCGATGTGCCGATATTGCTCTTTTCTAAAATCTTTTCAAGCCAACTCATGGAAGACCTTTTCTCTCTCGATCCCCGTTCAATACAGGGATTCAAATTCTGAATTTACGCGTGAGGATTAAAGCATATTAAATGCCAAGTGTAGACAAAAAACTGGTTGTACCTATTTTCTGGCTCTCTGTCTCACGCCCTAACGTCCTGATTGATTAGACAATTTATCACGAATTAGTTCAGATTGTCTGGCAAAAACAGAGGTCCGATCGGTACACGTGGCAACTGATACTCATCCGGATAATCCACATCCACCAAGTATAATCCTTCTGCTTTCGCTGTGGCGCCCGCCAATTTTCTGTCTTTCACGCCAAGCAACCACTCTATCCACTCGGGCTTTTGTTCCCCACGTCCCACGCAGATAAGGCTGCCGGTAATGTTACGTACCATATGATGCACAAAGGCATTGGCCTTAATATCAATCACGACATATTGCCCGTGACGAGACACATGCAGGTGCATCACATTGCGCCAAGGGCTACGAGATTGGCATTGCACCGCTCGAAATGAGGTAAAGTCGTTTTCGCCGAGCAAATACTGCCCAGCTTGGTGCATCAATGCTTCATCCAGTTCACCGTGGTAGTGGCTCACGCCTGACGAGAGGAGCCCGGGTCTGAGAGGGCTATTGAAGATAATATAGCGGTAGCGTCGCGCGGTCGCAGAGAAACGAGCATGAAACGACTCCGGTACCTCTTTCGCCCAGCGAACACAGACATCCGATGGCAAATTGGCGTTCACGCCCATAGTCCACGCCACCATTTTTCTTTCTGCCGTGGTATCAAAGTGAACCACTTGGCCTGTGCCATGTACGCCTGCATCTGTCCTGCCAGCACATTGCACTTCAACGGGGTGATTGGCGACAACACTCAACGCTTTCTCGAGCGCTTCCTGAACACTTTTCACCTCTTTTTGGCGTTGCCAGCCATAGTATTGAGTACCGTTATATTCGATACCTAACGCTATTCTCATCTGCAGAATCTCTTTAAAAATGGGCCGGGCAGTATACCTTTAATAAGGATAAAAAATAAGAGGGCCGCTGCCCTCTTACCTCACTCTAACTCGCCTATCCGCGGTTGATTTTGTCAATCAGACGTTTGGCTTCTCGACGAATCTCGTCACTGCCATCAACAATCGCCTCTTCGAGCAGTTTGATGGCCCCTTGCGCGTCATTCATCTCAACGTAAATCTTGGCGAGATCAAGTTTTCCTGCCGCCTCTGCGTTTGAATCGACATCAATCTCATCACCAATGTCACCGATCACATCAGGGAAATCATTCAGGCCAACATCCAACTTGAGCTCGTCATCCAACTCTTGCTGCTCTTCCATCTCCACTTCTGCCATCAGTTCATCAATGGTTCTAAACTGATTTTGCTGTGGGCTGAAATCGTCGGCGCTGTCTTGAATACTCCAATCTTCATCGCTGACCTCAGGTTGCTCTAAAGCATTATCTTGATCCCAAACCCCACGCTCTTCTTCAGGAATGTCATCCGAAATCTGTGCCTGCTGCTCGGGAGAGAGCGTAAAGCCGTTCCAATCTTCGCCGCCCATCTCGAGCATAGCGTCAATATCCATACCGGCACTGTCAGACGTTGTGGCATCGATCGGGCTGTCAAATGAGAAGCTAGGTGTGGCATCCTCGCTGTCTGCAAGCAACTCATCAAACGCCTGCTCATCAAACTCTTGTGCGGCCATTGCCTCAGCGACGTCGATATCAGCGGGGCGTTCGGAAGGAATTTCCGACAGTTCAGGCGTCTCCAAATCGTCTAAATTGAAATTGACCTCATCGGCACTCTCTGCGTCCCCATCTGTGGTCGGCATGTCAGCCAGCGCTTCGTCTTCACCATATTCAGGCAATTCCAGCTCATCAAACTCGGTCAGTTCCTGCCCAACAGGCTCGCCTTGGTCATCAGACATCGGCTCTGAAGCCATATCTGCCAGTGCGTCATCCTCATTATATTCAGGCAGCTCAAGCTCATCGGTATCGACTGATTCCGTCGCTTGCTCCTCTTGAGGAGAGTCTGCACTCGACGCTAGCGCCTTCTCTTCAAGATCAATGAATGGCTCATCGCCCAAATCCGCCAGAGCATCGTCTTCGTTGTATTCGGGAAGCTCGAGATCATCGAAGTCGAAAGGCTCATCGTCACTGACTGATTTCTCTGGCTCTGGTGTGGCAGGCTCGTTGGCCATATCCGCAAGCGCATCGTCTTCACTGTATTCTGGAAGCTCTAAATCATCAAAATCAAGAGTCTCATCGTCACTGACTGATGTCTCTGGCTCTGATGTGGCAGGCTCGTTGGCCATATCCGCAAGCGCATCGTCTTCACTGTATTCTGGAAGCTCTAAATCATCAAAATCAAGAGTCTCATCGTCACTGACTGATCTCTCTGGCTCTGGTTCGGCAGGCTCGTTGGCCATATCCGCAAGTGCGTCTTCTTCACTGTATTCTGGAAGCTCTAAATCATCAAAATCAAGAGTCTCATCGTCACTGATTGATCTCTCTGGCTCTGGTGTGGCAGGTTCTTTGGCCACATCCGCAAGCGCGTCTTCTTCACTGTATTCTGGAAGCTCGAGATCATCAAAATCGAGAGTCTCATCGTCACTGACTGATTTCTCTGGCTCTGATGTTGCAGGCTCATTGGCCACATCCGCGAAGGCATCTTCTTCAGTACGTTCTGGAAGTTCCAAATCATCGACGTCAGAGATATCACTGACAGATTGCGACAGTGGATCTGCACTGTCCAATGTATCCGCATCAGTTTGTATCTCTGGTGTTGGGTCTTCCACCAGCCAATCTTCATCTTGCGGAACACCAAACTCATTCGCAGCGACTTCAGGGGCTGATGATGGTGCAAGCTCCAGCTCGTCTGATGATTCCTTCTCATCCGATTCCGGTGCTTCTACCGCTTCACTCTCCTGTGTGTTAGAAGCTGGTTGATCACTGTCCTGGTCCCATCCAGCATCAACGGCAGGTGTACTCTCATCCTCTACAGGTTGTGTTGGTTCTGGCTCAGTCGCTAAGTCATCCTTAACCGGACTCTCTTCTAATGGGCGCTCTTCAACGTGTGGCTGCTCAACCTCTTCAATGGCAGACGTCAGCCAATCTTCATCGTCATCGTCAGCATCATCACTTTGGTCATCATCACTCAGCGTAGCTGGCTCTGCTGGCGTTTCCTCACTGCCGCTTTGCGGCAACAACTCGTCACTATCGAGCGGCGTCTCTGAGTCATAATCAGGATTTTCCACTTCGTCGATAGCGGCGCTTAACCAGTCGTCTTCATCTTCTTCTGGCTCTGGCTCTGGCTCTGGCTCTGGCTCTGGCTCTGGCTCTGGCTCTGGCTCTGGCTCTGGCTCTGGCTCTGGCTCTGGCTCTGGCTCTGGCTCTGGCTCTGGCTCTGGCTCTGGCTCTGGCTCTGGCTCTGGCTCTGGCTCTGGCTCTGGCTCTGGCTCTGGCTCTGGCTCTGGCTCTGGCTCTGGCTCTGGCTCTGGCTCTGGCTCTGGCTCTGGCTCTGCAGGGATGAGATCAGACTCGTCCTGCTCGTCAAGCGCTAACGTAGATAAATCAGGGTCTTGTTGTTGTTCGTCGAGCAATGGGTCACCTTGCGGGGCAACACTCATCATATCGTCGATGAACTCTTCGCTAGAAAAACCTTTCTCTGGTTCTGGTTCTGGTTCTGGTTCTGGTTCTGGTTCTGGTTCTGGTTCTGGTTCTGGTTCTGGTTCTGGTTCTGGTTCTGGTTCTGGTTCTGGTTCTGGTTCTGGTTCTGGTTCTGGTTCTGGTAAAGTCTGTTCCTCTGCTTGCGCTTGGTCAAGCAAGGTATCGACATCTTCACTCACGCTCTCGCTAGGCGACACGTCGTCAGCAATGGCTTCTAGGCTCTCTTCACTACTCTGCTCAATATCAAGCAGCTCTTCGAACAAGTCAGTGGCGTCATCGTTGAGATCCTCTTCGCCATCTTGCCCTACCAGTTCATCCAGCAGATCCGTGCCCGTATCAAGAGGGGCATTTAACTCATCGGCACCAATCAGCTCATCGAGTTCACTGTCGAGTAGAGATTGTGAATCCTCAAACGGGTCCTCTTCATCGACCTCCAGCAACTCGTCGAGTAACTCGGTGCTCTCAGGCTCAACGCTCTCTTCAATATCAGCGCCAATCAAGTCGTCGAAGTCATCCTCTTCGTCATCATCAAGCTGGAAGTCTGACTCTAGCATTTCGTCAAGCAGAGCGGCGTCATCGACCGAGTTAGACTCGAGTTCCTCTAAGTTAGCTTGCGCCTCCGCTTCTGCGAACAGCGCATCAATATCATCATCGGATGCAATTGAGGTTTTTGTCAGTTCGTCATCGGCCTCATCACTCAAATCAAACGCATTTTCCGCTTCATCAAGCAACTCATCGAAGTCGACATCGCCCTCATCACTCTCTTTGTTCTGCTCAAACAAATCATCCAACATGGATTGATCGAGCTCGCTACTTTCTAGCGAGTCGTCATCGCTGTCACCGGCGAGCAACGAGTCAATGTCATCTTGACTAAAGTCACCCCCATCCGAGAGGTCGAAACTGTCATCTTCATCGTCGTCCATCACGACATCATCAAGCGCACGTTCCATCTCTTCCAAGCTGAGCGCTTTATCGTCCCCTTTGACGCTGATACCGTTGGCACTGTCCACTTCATCGGCAAGGGTTTCATCCAGATCGCCGTCATCGCCGATACCGGCGAATGGGTCCTCACCCTCTTCGCCCTCGAGGTTGAAGTCTAAATCGCTGTCATCAAGGTCGGCAAACACATCCGCTTCATCACTTTGCTCTTCCGACTCATCGGAGAACAGCGCTTCACCGTCATCTGACTCGCCAAACAAGTCATCATCAAGCAACAGATCATCACCAATATCTTCATTGAGGGTATCGGGGACAACAGGTGCAACCGTTGGTGTCGCTTCCGGTGTGGTTTCTGCTTGAGGCTCCGATTTAGAACGGCGCCCGAGTAACAACACGACCAACAAACCAATGATCAAACCAGGAACCACCGCCATTGCGGCCACTGCCCAAGTGTTCGATAGCAACTTATCCCATTGGCTTGGCGCCATTTTTTGCTCTTCCGCCAGCTTGAGACGTTCGGCTTCCAGCAGTTTTTCAACTTCGTTACGAATGCGAGATTCATCGCCCAAGGAGTCTTTGAGTACGTCCACTTCCGACTGAACCTGTGCAAGCATCAGGCGCAATTTGTGGTTTTTCTCCTCCAACGCCATCAACTCTGTTTCGGAGGTTTTGAGCTGATTTTCTAGCGTCGAGACTTCACCTTGGCGCTCTTGATTGGCAATATCTTTCAAATCGCTGTTTTGTGAGGCACTGTCTTGTGGGCGACTTTCAGGTGCACTCGGCACATCTTGCGCCGGTTTGGCCATCACGTCTGGCGTTGTAGACTCAACGACCGGAGCGTCGACTGGCGCCGTGACCACAGGGGTTGCCCGTTGAGGCTGAGGCGCTGGGGAGACGGGTTGAGTCGGAGTTAAGCGCGCTTGATGCGCCGCCATCACATTGACCGCTTGTTCAGTGGTAGCACTCTGGATTTGCGCTAATGAAGGGATACGAAGATTGCTGCCTGGGATCAGTTCATGGATATTTTGGTTGTCGAAAGCTTGGGGATTGATCTGATAAATAGCGTAGAGGGTTTGCTGCACAGAGACTTGATTAGAGGGTCTCAGTTGCGAAGCGATGCTCCATAAGGTCTCTTGTTCGCCAGTCGGTCCGTAGAAGCGTGACGGTTCATTCGCTAGTCCAGAGCGACGCGCAAGCGGCTGTGCAAACTGTGGAGAAGACTGAATTTCGCCATTTGGACCCTTTAGGCGAATGCTTTCTGCACTAACGATGGATGTCTGAGTCACGGCCACCAATGCCAAAGGCAAAAGCAGGCGCTTAAAAATATGAAGCATAAAAGGCTCAGCTATGTGCTTAATAGTTTGAAAACGTTGATCTGTTAAATATATCGGATAAACGCAGTAAAACTATAGGCTGAGAGCCAAAAAATGTGTGTCCTACGCCATAATCGCATGAATCTCACACTAATTTTCTTACTTTGATTAAAAAAGCCTCGCACTAGGGCGAGGCTCTTAAAAGCGAAGCGGACACTCACTACTCAGTAGTAATCGCGAATCAACACTTCGGCGATTTGTACCGCGTTGGTCGCCGCGCCTTTGCGGACGTTGTCGGCCACCACCCACAAATTGACGCCACTGTGGTGGCTAATGTCATTGCGGATTCGTCCGACCATGACGTGATCTTTGCCGCCAGCATCGCGAACTTGGGTCGGAAAATCCTCGCCATGGAATACTTCAACCCCTTCGGTTTGCTCCAACATCTGCACGACTTCGCTTGCGTCAATCGGCGCACGAGTTTCTACGTGGACCGCTTCAGCATGGCCATAAAACACCGGCACGCGAACGCAGGTCGGGTTCACCGTTATGGATGGATCATTAAAGATTTTTTGCGTTTCCCACACCATCTTCATCTCTTCTTTGGTGTAGCCGTTTTCCATCATCTGGTCGATCTGTGGAATACAGTTGAACGCGATCTGCTGAGAGAACTGGTTGGTTTCAGCGGGTAACCCATTGAGTAGTTTAGCCGTTTGCCCTGCCAGCTCATCAATACCGGCTTTGCCTGCTCCTGACACTGATTGGTAAGTCGAGACATTGATGCGCTCGATACCGACGGCATCATGAATTGGCTTGAGCGCCACCAACATTTGAATAGTCGAGCAATTTGGGTTAGCGATGATGTTGCGGTTACGAAATTCCGCAATCGCTTCTGGATTGACCTCAGGCACCACAAGAGGAATGTCATATTCATAGCGGAAGTGTGACGTATTGTCGATCACGACAACGCCTTCCTCTGCAGCGATGGGTGCCCATTTCGCCGACAAATCGCCCCCAGCGGAAAACAGCGCAATATGAACTTGAGACCAGTCAAAATTCTCAACATTCTCTACTTTGATCGTTTTGCCATTAAAACGGTAGCTTTTGCCCTCACTGCGCTCACTGGCAAGTAGGTAGAGATCACCCACGGGAAATTTGCGTTCTTGTAAAACGTCTAAAATCGTCTCACCGACGGCGCCTGTCGCGCCCAAAATGGCAACATTGTATTGCTGGCTCATTGATTTACCTCAACCTGAAAACCTAGTTTGGCTAGGGGTGACAACTGACAATCAGCCGTCCCCCCTAGCGTGATGGCACTGTATTCGCGTCTATCCCAGTAATTTTTACGCATGGCGTCAAAGGCCCCGGGCTGACCGATTTCTCGGCGAAACAGTGCATCATCTTTACGCACATCATAGACGAGCTGTGTGATCGTGTGTAGCGTCGCCTCATCCCACGCTCGATTAAGCTCAAGACGAGGAACCGGCGCGATCGGCAACAGTTCACTGGCGTTCGCGCTCAACTCTTGATTTAAAAACTCACAAAAGGCATTAAAGATCATCGTCGTGCCACGAGCTTTCCCCTCAAGCCCATATCCAGCCACATGAGGGGTCGCGAATGCTAGCAGAGGCAGCAACTCCATATCAACCTCAGGTTCAAATTCGAACACGTCCAGTGCTGCAATAAAGCCATCTTGACGCGCAAGCCGCGCCTTAAGTGCACTGTTGTCCACGATGGGACCCCGCGCCGCATTGATCAAGATTTGGTCGCCGCGAAAACGGTTGAGTACCGCTTCATCGATAAGGTGATGGGTAGGATACTCACCCTCTTTCGTAATTGGCGTATGGATGGTGATAATATCCGCCTGCTCGAGCAAGGTATCCAGAGGAGTAAACGAACGCATGTCGCCTTGCGCTTGTTTTGGTGGATCATTGATGAGCACTTGAATGCCGATCCCTTCCAAACACGCTTGTAAGTAGCTGCCCACCTGACCAGCACCAATAATGCCAACGGTTTTATCAAACACCGAGAAACCGTGTTGCTGCGCTAGCACCATCATCACACTCACCACATATTCAGCAACGCCGACTTTGTTGCATCCGGGAGCGGCGGTAAAGAAGATACCTCGTTCACGCAATAGCGCTTGGTCGACATGGTCCACCCCCGCCGTTGCGGTGCCGACAAATTTCAGTTTATTGGCGTTGGCGATAAGCTCTGCGTTCACTTTGGTGACGGAGCGAATCATCAGCGCATCCACATCGATAAGGTCTTGCGCAGTGATTTGTCGGCCTGATTTCAACACCACCTCACCCAGTTGGCTAAATAGCCCTTCGGCGTAAGGCATGTTTTCATCGATTAGAATTTTCATGGTGTGCTGTCTTTGATTAAAGGGCGTTGGGGCGATTGTGCAGAAAAGCAGGCTCGGTGTCGAGTAGCACGCCCCGCCTGACGTAAAAAAGCCCGGCGCATGGCCGGGCAATTATCCAGAACAAAAGGATCCTAACCCGCTCTCCATGGGTCAGAGTCTGCGTCTGTTCGGCGGTGAGTAAAACTCTTCACCACCAGTCCTGGAAACGGGTGTCTGGCGAACCAGCGCGAGCGATTAAGCTTGGTACTTTTTAATCACCAACGTCGCGTTCGTTCCACCAAAGCCGAAGCTGTTTGACATCACAGTGTTCAACTCAGCGTCACGCGCTTGAGTCACAATATCAAGGCCTTGAGCCGCTTCGTCGAGATTTTCGATGTTCACACTTGGGGCAATAAAGTTGTGAGTCAGCATCAAAGTTGAGTAGATGGCTTCATGTACGCCTGCAGCGCCCAATGCGTGACCTGTCATCGCTTTCGTTGCTGAAATTGCTGGGCTGTTTTGACCAAACAGCTCTTGAATCGCACCCAACTCTTTCACATCACCAACCGGTGTAGAGGTGCCGTGCGTGTTGACGTAATCAATACTATCGACAGCTTGCATCGCCATCTTCATACAACGCACCGCGCCTTCACCTGATGGCGCCACCATATCGTAGCCATCAGAGGTTGCGCCGTAGCCAACAATTTCGCCGTAAATTTTCGCGCCGCGCGCAAGCGCGTGCTCAAGCTCTTCGATGACTAACATACCGCCACCCCCAGAGATAACGAAACCATCACGGTCCGCATCGTAGGTACGAGACGCTTTTTCTGGTGTCTCGTTGTACTTAGTCGACAGAGCGCCCATCGCATCAAACATCATGGTTTGAGACCAATCGAGCTCTTCACCACCACCGGCAAAAACGATGTCTTGTTTACCCAGTTGAATTAGCTCCATCGCGTGACCAATACAGTGCGCAGAAGTCGCACACGCCGAGCTCATTGAGTAGTTCACGCCGCGGATTTTAAACGGTGTCGCAAGACACGCAGAAACTGTCGATGACATCGTGCGAGGCACCATGTATGGACCAACACGTTTCACGCCTTTGGCACGCATGGTGTCAGTCGCCACCGTTTGATTAAGCGCAGATGCGCCACCTGAACCTGCCACAATACCGGTACGATCGTTAGAGACCAACTCTGGAGTCAGGCCTGCGTCTTCAATCGCTTGTTCCATTGATAGGTAAGCATACGCAGCCGCATCACCCATAAAGCGCATCTGTTTACGGTCGATATGCTCTGCTGGGTTGATTTTTAGATCACCCCAAACCTGCGAACGTAGACCGTGTTCTTTAAACTGCTCAGAGGCAGTGATACCAGATTTTCCTGCTTTTAGAGACGCTAACACTTCTTCGGCGTTGTTACCGATACTCGAAACAATACCCATACCGGTGATTACGACACGTTTCATTATGACAATCCTATAAATTAAATTTCCGCTAGATAATAACGAAGTTGCCCTGCAAAAGTGGTCAGCTTTCCCATAAATCCGTACAATCTTCACACTTTTAATGTCTAAATAGAAAGAACTCTGACTCTCTATGACCACTATTTCGCACGCCCAGCTTGGCTGGAATGAAGCTGGCACACCAGTTTCCGACCAATTTGACGACGTCTACTTCTCCAACGTTAATGGTCTTGAAGAAACCCGTTATGTTTTCCTGACCCAAAATCATCTTCCGCAAAGATGGCAGGAATATGACCAACGCCGTTTTGTGGTGGCAGAAACCGGTTTTGGCACAGGGCTTAACTTCCTTGCGTTGTGGCAATGGTTTGATGAATTTAGACAGCGCCATCCTGATGCGCCACTTAAAGAGCTGCATTTTGTCAGTTTTGAGAAGTACCCCCTAAGCAAAGAAGACTTGGCCAAAGCGCACCTCGCGTGGCCTGAGCTGGCCAGCTACGCGCAAAAGCTGCAAAAGCACTATCCGATTGCAGTGCCTGAGTGTCACCGTATTGTGCTCGATAACGGTGCCGTGACGTTAGATCTCTGGTTTGGTGACATTGAAGATTGCCTCCCTCTGGTTCCAGTCCCTGAGCAAGGCTTCGTTGACACCTGGTTTCTCGACGGATTTGCTCCGAGTAAAAACCCAGAAATGTGGAATCAAACGCTGTTTGACGGCATGGCGAGACTCGCCAAACAAGGCTGTCACTGCGCCACCTTTACTGCCGCCGGTTTTGTCCGTAGAGGGCTGATTGAAGCGGGCTTTGCGATGAAAAAAGTCAAAGGCTTTGGCACCAAAAGAGAGATGATTGCGGGTGAGTTGAGTGAACGCACACCTTACAGCAACCTCTCCCCCCTCTTTGCGCGGCCAAATAGCGCAGACGCAGAGTCGATCGCCATTGTTGGTGGTGGCATTGCCAGCGCAACTTTAGCCACGGCGCTGATTCGACGCGGGAAACGCGTCACGCTCTATTGCCAAGATAAAGCCGCAGCAATGGGCGCCTCTGGCAATCGACAAGGCGCGGTGTACCCACTGCTCAATGGCAGCCACAGCTGCGTGTCACGCTTTTTCGCCCCTGCTTTTCTCTTTGCCCGTCAATTTGTCGAGCAAGCCAGTGAACGCTTTCATTTCGATCACGACTGGTGCGGCGTCACTCAATTGATGTGGGATGAAAAATCACACACCAAACTGAGCAAACTGAATCAAGTGGGCTTTGATGCTCAACTGGTTGCGCCATTGGACCCGGCGCAGACAGCGCAAACCGTCGGTTTACCGTTGGCTATGCCTAGCGTGCATTATCCATTGGGCGGCTGGCTCTGCCCGGCAGAGTTAAGCCAAGGATTGATTGACGATTTATCCGCACACCCCCTTTTCGAGGTTCGCTTTGAGCATAAGGTCACCGAACTAAAAGCGCACTCAGAGGGCACTTGGACGGTATGCAGCCAACAGGAGTCCCGCACCTTTGATGCGGTGGTGGTCGCCAATGGGCATCAGTTTACCGAGCTTACGCAGACCTCCACTCTGCCACTTGGACGAGTGAAAGGACAAGTAAGTCATATCCCGACCACTGAGCGATTAAGCAGCCTGCGCAACGTACTTTGTTACGATGGCTACATGACGCCGGTGAACCCAAATAACCAGCAGCATTGTATTGGCGCCAGCTACGATCGCACGAGCCTTGATACAGAGTTTGATCCTGCTGCGCAAATCGATAATGGTGAAAAACTCAAGCGCTGTCTCCCCAACCAAGATTGGACTCAGGATGTCGATACCAGTGACAACCAATCTCGCCAAGGCATTCGCTGCGTGAGCCGCGACCATCTGCCGTTTATCGGTGCGGTGGGCGTGCAGAGCGCGACGATGGAACAATACAAAACATTAGCAACACAGCAAGAGGATGAGGTGCTGCCGGTACCAAGTTATCCGAATCTATATTGCATGTTGGGGCTAGGTTCGCGTGGATTGAGCAGCGCACCGTTGCTGGCGGAAACACTTGCTTCACAGATGTGTGGTGATCCGATGCCACTGCCTGTCGACATCCTCGATGCCTGTCACCCGAGTCGGATGTGGGTAAGAAAATTAAGAAAGGGGAAGCCTATTACTGAGTTGTAATAGGCTTTAGTCAACAAGGCCCGATTGGCTGACTTAGGCTCTTAAGACTCAGACACTTAAGAGTCAGGCACGTAAGGCTTGGTCAGCTAACTCGGCCCATAGATCATTCACTATGGTGCGATCAGCAGGTGACAACTCGCTACGCGCCTCATCTAAACTGGCTTGAATGCGGTGCTTGAACACGTCAAGATCGAGGATTCCCTCTTCTTCACATGCCGCAGCGGAGAGAGAAATGTGCCCACGCAGGTAGCCACCTGCAAACAACTCATCTTCCGATGCTGTCTCAATACGCGCATCAATTAGCGCAAGCAACGCTTCTTCGTATTCCGTGATCATTCTCTGTAGCTACCTAAAATCAGTTTGATTCTCAAAAAGAAGCCAAAGCTTCTCACATTGAGAAACCCAAGGCAAATGCTTGTGTTCACAAGGGGTTGTCCTCTGGCATATCGGTTGCAATAGGGGGTTATGCACCGCAAACAACCAAGGAAATGCTATGAAGATGTCCCGATTGTCCGTCAACGTTCTCGTCGCCTTATCCCTCGCCGCAGCACATCACAGCGCGCGTGCTGAGGTGCCTTTTGCGCAATGTCCCACTCAGGCGTTTCTAATTCAAAACCCAAATGGCTTCCCTGTGGCGTATGGTGTCGACATCGACCTCGGCAGCTATCGCGCGCTCGAGTCCAATATGGGCAGTGCCAAGCTTAATGGCGCCGGTTACAGCAAGCATGATGATTTTATTTACGCGTGGGATTACGATGCCAAGACTCTGGCTAAACTCGATGCCGAATTCGTCAAATACCCGCTCGAGATGACTCAACCCGCCGGCGTACCCGAGCGCATCTATGTCGGTGATGTGGCGGTGCATACTAATGCATGGTTTGGCTACCACCCTTCATACGGCTTAATTAAGGCAGATCTCGAGACTCTGGTCATGACGCAAGTGGCCATTCCCTCTGATTTCGGCAAGCCTGCGATTTATGATCTCGCGTTTCATCCTGACAATGGCCTCGCTTATTCGATTGATGCGAACGGTTATTTGATTGAGATAGACGTTGAAGCCGGTAGTTCGACGCGCCTTAACCAAGTGCTGAACAAAGATCTACTCGGCTACAAGCTCACCTTTGGTGCTATCTATTTTGACGTTGACGGCAATCTCTATGGCAGCAACAACGCCAACGGTTTGGTGTTTCGTGTCACCCTAGACGGTACTCAATCCAGTGCGGATTTTTTTGCCTACGGCCCTTCCAGCAACTCGAATGATGGCGCACGCTGCGCGTTAGCGCCAGTGGTCGCCAGTGACAACACAGACTTTGGCGATGCGCCAGACAGCTATCAAACCAGTTACGCTGCGCTCGGCGCGCGCCATGGTATCAGTGGCTTGACGCTCGGGCTCAGCGTGGATGGTGAGAGCGAGGCTTATCTTCCTCCGTTGAGTGATGATAGCGCCGATGGACTCAACGACGACGATGGTGTCGCGTTTCCCGTCCCGCTGCAAGTGGGCCAAACCAGTATGGTGCAAGTCACGGTCACTGGCGCGAGCGCGGACAGCGTGCTCAATGGCTGGATTGACTGGGACAGAGATGGACAGTTTGACTCCAGCGAACAGATCATTACCGACCGCTCGGTCATTGATGGTACAGCCTCTGTCTTCTTTGATGCGCCAACATGGGCGCAGAGCGGCGAAACCTGGGCGCGTTTTCGCCTCAGTAATACCTCTGGCATCGGTCCAAGTGGCGGCGTGCCTGAAGGGGAAGTCGAAGATTATCTGGTCGATATTACAGAAAGTGGGGTGACCACCGAGTCATACCCAGCCGGCGGTGAGTACACGACGTTTGCCTATGAAGATCAGTACCCGATGCAGGGCGATTACGACATGAATGATGTGTTGATGAACGTGCGCTACACCGAATACCAACTGGATGGCCAAGTGATTCGTCTTAAAATGGAGGGGCAAGTCGCGGCGTTAGGTGGCGATTACCACTCTGGCTTCGCTATCCGCCTTCCAGGTATCGCCCAAAGCGACATCAAACAAGACTCGGTGCGCCTTACTGTCAATGGTGAAGAGCAAAATCGCATCGTCTTAGAACCTGACACCATTGACGCTGTCTTCATCATCGAAGAGGACTTGTGGGATATCACTGAGCCGGGAGAAGCGGCCAATTGCAGCATGTTTCGTACTCAGGAGCAGTGTGGCACGAGCTACCGCCCGACTTGGACCCTGCACGTTACCCTGCTCAACGCGCCGAGCTTAGCGCAGATGCCCGATTTTCCCTATGACCCATTCATCTTTGCCGCGCCCGGACATTACCACGGTGATATAGGTCATCAATTGTCCGGATCTCACCCTGGCCGTAGCTTAGAGATCCACCTAAAGAATGAAGCACCGACGGTCAAGTTTGATCCCCGCTACCGAGCAAATGGCGTCGACGCCTCGTCCAGTGACACTTACTTTCACACCAGCAACGGGCTACCTTGGGCGATTGAAATCCCCACCAACTGGGCCCACCCACTGGAGCAGGTCGATATTCTCAACGCCTACCCAAGTTTTGATGAATTCGCCCAAGATGATAACGGCACCACCGCCACCAACTGGTACACACTCGCAGTACCCAGCCGAATTTACATCGACTAAAGGAGACGCCCGATGAGACAGCCTACACACTTCAACCCTTACTTTACAGGCGCACTATTGCTCGCCTCCCTTGGCCTCTCTGCTTGTGGCGGAGGAGGCGGCGGTGACGAGGGGGGAAGCTCCGCGAGCGCCGATGCCGTGCAGCCATCCCCATCCGCTACGCCAGCGGCAACCACCGAAGGACTCCAAGCGCTCTCGATCAGTTATGACAATGACCTTTCGTCGGTCTACACGCTTAATATCGACGTGATGCTCAATGAATTGAATGGCAAAATCGCTTACCTCTCGGTGTGCGACAATCGCACGGCGCAAGGCGATCTCAGTTTGGTTGACTATGACCAATGCTTAGTGAAGTCTTCACTCAATAACGGCTTGGCGCAGATTGATTTGAGCGTCGCCAACCATTGGTCATCACTGATTGCTGTAGTGTGGGTTATGGAAGAAGGCAGCGTACCAACCTCATACACCTACCAACATCAGGGCGAGTCAGAGGCGGTGTGGCTGATTCCAAGCTCTATTTGACGATAAAGGCGTCAGGTTTAAGTGGCGGGGTTTGGTAGAAGGCACGTAATGCCTCAGACAATGCCAGCACACGCGGCGGCAACCCCGTCGCTAAAATGGACATCACTTCTTGATGGACTTTTTGCATGAACCCGAGGCGGTCAGGTTCAACGTCGCCATTGAGATTGTCGCAACTGACACTAAATGCAAAGCCAGCGCTGACCGATAGGATCCACTCGTACGCCTGCGGACGTATCTCCACTTGTTCAAACTGCGCTTGAACCTGTTCATCGCGGCCATCGGGGTGATACCAATAACCAAAATCTTCCAGTAAACGACGCTCAGGGCCTGCCACACACCAATGGGCGATTTCATGCAGTGCAGACGCATAGAAACCTCGTGCAAACACGATGCGATGGTAAGGAGTAGAGTCATCCGCGGGAAGATAGATAGGCTCATCACCGCCAAGTTCAAGACGGGTCTGATACTGTTCAAAAAAGGTCTGATTGAAGAGTGCAATCAAATCGCGATAATCGTGGGTCATCTATGTGGAAGTTCAAAGTAACGATGCGCGCCATTGTACCCGACTCCGCAGCCAGCGTTAAGACGCGCTAAAGCGAAAAGAAAACGGCTTCCTTGCGAAGCCGTTTGTACGATTAAATTTTCGGGGTTTGCGTCGTGACACCGTGGTTTTGACCGCGATGACGCAGCAAGTGATCCAGCAACACAATCGCCAGCATGGCTTCAGCAATCGGCACTGCACGAATGCCAACACAAGGGTCATGGCGGCCTTTGGTAATCAGCTCTGTCGACTCCCCTTGCTTGGTGATGGTTTCACCCGGTACGGTAATGCTCGACGTTGGTTTGAGCGCGATATTCGCGACAATGTCTTGCCCAGTCGAGATACCGCCTAAGATGCCACCAGCATGATTGCTACCAAAACCGCTCGGCGTGAGAGTATCACGATGCTGGCTGCCTTTTTGGCTTACCACATCAAAACCATCGCCGATTTCGACGCCTTTCACCGCGTTGATGCTCATCAGTGCATGCGCAATGTCGGCGTCTAGGCGATCAAATACTGGCTCGCCAAGTCCAACGGGTACGCCAGTGGCGACCACTTGCAATTTGGCACCGATAGAGTCGCCTTGTTTTTTCAAATCTCGGATCAATTGATCGAGCTGCTCGACCTTATCCACATCCGGGCAGAAAAATGGGTTGTTCTCGATCTCATCCCAATCGACTTTCTCAATGGCGACATCGCCCATCTGCGATAGGTAAGCGCGAATTTCGACACCAAACTCTTGCTTAAGGTATTTCTTCGCAATCGCGCCCGCCGCAACGCGCATCGCAGTTTCACGAGCAGACGAACGGCCGCCACCTCGATAATCACGCACTCCATACTTTTGATGGTAGGTGTAGTCAGCATGACCGGGACGGAACTTGTCTTTGATCTCTGAGTAGTCTTTTGAGCGTTGGTCGGTATTTTCAATCAGCAAACCGATCGAAGTCCCGGTCGTTTTCCCTTCAAACACACCGGAAAGGATTTTTACTTCATCAGGTTCGCGGCGTGCAGTGGTATAGCGAGAAGTGCCTGGACGACGACGGTCGAGATCCGTTTGAATATCTGCTTCTGATAGCTCTAAACCTGGAGGGCATCCGTCAACGATACATCCTAGTGCGATACCGTGACTTTCTCCGAATGTGGTCACTCGGAAATGTTGTCCGATACTGTTTCCTGCCATTACTTCCTCGTATTATTTCAGCCTTGTCAATTAGGCTTTACACGTCAATTGTTCGTTTTTTCATAGTGTCTTTATTACGGTTTGATGTAAAGCCCCAAGCCAGAACTATTTTTGTTCACCTAGCCGCGAAAACGCTAGAGAGCAAAACGCCGAGCAAAAGCTCGGCGTTTGGGGGTGCACAGTTGGCAACAAATCAGTCTTTGTACAACTTGAATTCATCGGCGCAAGCGACCAGTTGGTCACGCGTCAACAAGAAGACACCATGCCCGCCGTTTTCGAACTCTAGCCAAGTGAATGGGATGTCTGGATATTGCTCCATCATGTGCACCATGGAGTTGCCCACTTCACAAATCAAAATACCCTTATCGGTCAGGTAATCGGAGGCATTGGCAAGAATGCGGCGCACCAGCTTGAGACCATCACTGCCCGCCGCTAAGCCGAGTTCAGGTTCATGGGTGAACTCTTGCGGCAAGCTATCCATGTCTTCTTGATCCACATACGGTGGATTCGTGACAATTAAGTTGTAACGCTCTTTCGGTAAATCGCGGAACAGATCCGAGCGAATTGGGAAGACTTGTTGCTCCATGCCGTGATCTTGAACGTTCTGTTCCGCCACTTGCAGCGCGTCGGATGAAATATCAATGGCGTCCACTTCCGCCTCTGGGAAGGCGTACGCACAAGCGATGGCGATACAACCACTGCCGGTACACATATCCATAATGCGCGTCGGCTCTTCGATTAGCCAAGGTTCGAACTGAGCTTGAATCAGCTCACCAATCGGAGAGCGTGGCACCAAGACACGTTCATCGACGAAGAATTCCAAACCACAGAACCAGGCACGATTCGTCAGATAGGCGGTAGGCGTGCGCTCATTGATGCGTTTCACCACACGCTCAACGACGCGCAGGCGCTCACTGCTGGTCAAACGAGAGTTGAGAACATGGGGAGGCACATCAATCGGCAGATAGAGTGTGGGTAGGATTAACTGAACGGCTTCATCCCAAGCATTGTCCGTGCCGTGACCGTAAAATAGGTGAGCGGCGTTGAAACGGCTGACCGTCCAGCGAATCATATCTTGAAGGGTATGCAGTTCCGATACCGCTTCTTCTACAAAAATCTTATCCAAAATTGCCTCCGAAAAGCGCTACAATACTGCCAATAGCATTAATCATACATATTGAAATCACCCATGAACAAAAAAGACACCGATATTGATGACGATTTCGCCCTTTTCAGGGATGCAGTACAAGGCGTAAAAAAGTTGCGACAGGATACCATAGTCCAACAGCCAAAAAGAAACACTAAGCAGAAAGAAATCACACGCAGCGCACGTGAAGCGAGCGACTCGGAGTTTTACTTCTCTGACGAGTTTGTACCGCTCCTTAACGAGGAAGGGCCAACGCGCTACGCCCGCGACGACGTGTCACAGTATGAGGTAAAGCGATTACGCCGTGGCGTGTATGTGCCTGATGTCTTTTTGGATATGCACGGCATGACGCAACTGGAGGCCAAGCGTGAACTCGGCGCGATGATTGCCTATTGCATCAAAAATGAAATTGCCTGTGCCTGTGTTCAGCATGGCATCGGCAAACACATCCTGAAGCAAAAAACGCCGCTATGGCTGGCCCAGCACCCTGATGTGATGGCGTTTCACCAAGCACCGCTTGAGTTTGGTGGCGATGGCGCGTTGCTGGTTTTACTCTCGATCCCCGAAAAATAATCGTTACTGGCGCAAATCTGGCGGGATAGGGAGTTCGGATGCCTTGAGCTTCGGCCTTTGACCGCCACGTTTGCGATACTGCTTGAGCTGGAACACATACGCCAACACTTGAGCCACTGCGGTAAACAGCCCATCTGGGATCTCTTGCTCCAACTCTGTCGAATGATACAACGCCCGTGCCAATGGCGGAGCGGGGATCACGTAGATATCATGCTCTCGCGCCACTTCTCGAATTTTAAGCGCCATGTGATCGGTCCCTTTCGCGACCACAATCGGCGCGCGATCTTTATCTTGCTTGTACCTGAGCGCCACGGAAAAGTGCTCTGGGTTGGTGACGATCACATCCGCTTGTGGCACTTCTGCCATCATCCGCCGCTGAGCGGCTTCCCGTTGTAGCATACGAATACGGCCTTTTACCTCAGGTTTACCCTCGGTCTCTTTGTACTCGTCTTTGACCTCTTGTTTGGTCATTTTCAATTGGTTGGCGTGTTGCCAGATTTGGAATGGAATATCGATGGCGACCACCACCAATAGAGAGCAGCTAATCAAGAGCACAAAGTTGAGTAAGATATCGAGCGCATGGAAGATGTTTTGCGGGTAAACGTCCATACTCAGCTGAAACAAGTCCTGCTGCGCTGAGTTGATAAGAAAGATCGCCACGCCGGTCACCAGCGCCACTTTGAGAATGGATTTCAGTAGCTCGACCCAGCTTTGCAGACCGAACATGCGCTTAAAACCACTCAGCGGGTTCATTTTTGACCACTTGGGCGTCGCGGCTTCTGCAGAAAAGCTGATGCCACCAACACCCGCTGCGCCAATCAGCGCGGCAACAAACAGCGTCACCAGAATCAGCAATAATGGCAATATCAAACTGCCTAACGACCCGAGGGCGATGTCGAACAGTTTGACTTGATCAAACACTTCCTCACGCGACAAAGTAAACAAGCGGCGCATTACTTGAAACAAGCCACGTGCCAGCCCTTCACCAAACCACATTAAAGCAATCGCGCCCACTACAAGGACGGAGACCGACGCCAGTTCTTTAGACCTTGCAACCTGCCCTTTCTCTCGAGCCTGTTGCAAGCGCCTGGGCGTGGCGTCTTCGGTGCGTTCTTGACCGTCTGATTCTGCCATCGCGCCCCCTTAACAATCCAACCGGATGAAGCGGCACACTTGCGCTTCACCTTGTAACCAGAATAGCTCATAGTGGCTATACAGGCCGGCGATAATGTACCAACAGAGCAGCAAGCCCACCATCAGCGCAAAAGCAAAACCGAGCGAGAAGATATTCAACTGCGGCGCCGCACGCGTCATAACACCAAACGATAGGTTGATGGTCAGTAGCGCAATAATGCCAGACAGCGACATACTCAGCGCAACGTTAAACATGATCCCCAGCCAACTCGCCAACTCTTGAAAATCGGCATTCGTCAGCGACCCTGAGCCTATGGGTAGAGATTGAAAACTCATCACCACCAGCATGATCATCTTTAAGTGGCCATCCGTCGCCAGAAAGAAAAGCGTTGCCAAAAACATGAACAGTTGACCAAGCAGCGGCGTATTCTGTCCATTGGCAGGGTCGACCATAGACGCAAAACCCAAGCTCGACTGCATACCCAAGATTTGGCCGAGAATGACGAAGGTTTGAATCATAAATTGGGTCACGGTACCCATCGCCACGCCGATGATGATCTGCTCAAGTAACGTCATAAAACCGGCGAATGAGAGCAACTCTATGTTATCGGGGACGGCGGGAATAGCGGGCATAACGGCAAAGGTGATGGCCAAACCCAAATAGAGTCGCACACGAGTAGAGACAAACCGCGCGCCGGTCACCGACATCACCATCAACATGGCGGCAATACGCGTGTAGGGCCAAAAGTAGTTGGCAATCCAGTCGAGGACGACGCTAGCGGGATATTCCATGCCCGCTCCTAATAGAGAACCTGAGGCAGCCGCTCAACCATGGCAAAGAAATACTCCATGAGCATTTGTGTCATCCAGTGAGCAAACAGCATTAACGCTAGCAATGTGACAATCAAACGTGGCAAGAAACTCAACGTTTGTTCGTTAATCGACGTTGCGGCTTGGAAAATCGCCACCACAAGACCAATCAGCAAGCTTGGGATAATGATGGCGCACACCATAATGAGCACCATCCACAGTGCGCCGCGAAACATTTCGACAAAAACCTCTGGCGTCATGGTCTCCTCCCGCTACAACGCAAAACTGCCGGCCAAGGTCGACAAAATCAGGTTCCAACCATCCACCAGCACAAACAGCATCAGTTTGAATGGCAGCGAGACGATCATGGGCGAGAGCATCATCATACCCATGGCCATTAAGACAGAAGCGACCACTAGGTCAATGATGAGGAAAGGCAAAAAGAGCATAAAGCCGATTTGAAACGCCGTCTTGAGCTCAGAAGTAATGAACGCCGGGATCAGCACCGCCATCGACACCTCTTCTGGAGCGGTTGCGTCGGAGCCCGAAATGTTGACAAAGGTTTCCAGATCTTTAACACGCGTCTGTTTAAGCATGAAATCTTTCATTGGCACTTGCGCCAAATCGAACGCGTCACGTGCCGTGATTTGTTCATTGATGTAGGGTTGAATCGCGTCGTCGTTAATTTTACTCAGTACTGGCGACATGATGAAAAAGGTCAGAAAGATAGCAATGCCAATGATCACTTGGTTCGACGGCGTCTGCTGCAAACCCATCGCTTGACGCAAAATCGACATCACGACAACGATGCGGGTAAATGAGGTCATCAAAATGACCATGGCGGGCAAAAAGCCCAGCATGGTCATCAAAGCGAGAATCTGTAGATTGACGGAATAGTCTTCTGTGCCGTCAGGGTTGGTGGTCATGGTAAAGGCAGGGATACCGCCGCCACCGCCGGTCAAGCTACCGGTCGACAACGTTTGTGCGCTGCTACCAGAAGCGCCTTGTTCACGCTCCATCGCCGAGACAGTCACCGACGATGCGCCCGCCGCATTACTCGGTACCGATGTCGCTAACTCCTCCTGTGCGACCACCGCCGTAGAGAGAAGAGACCATAGCAAGGTCATCCAGACCCAAAAAGTTCGACTACGATTTATCATTCTTTTTCAATAGCTGAGTCAGTTGGCTTGCAAACGGACTGGTGGCTAACTCCTCCTGAGAAAGTGGCTTATCCAACTTCGCAATCAACTGGATAGACTGAGCCGTCACGCCGACTAAGAACTGCTCTTCTCCGGCTTGAACAATCACGATACGCTCTTTGGTACCCACCGCGATTTGGCGTACTACACTCAACCCCGACTGATTGCCAATAGCGGGAACGCGCATTCGCTTGAGTAGCCAAGCCAAAAACAAAATAAAAGCAACAACGAACAAAAGCGACCCAAAGGTGGTCGCTATGTCTAACTGGCTATCGGTTGCAGGCCCCATGGCTTAACGAAGCTTCTTAATACGCTCAGTTTGGCTGATAACGTCAGTCAAACGGATACCAAACTTGTCATTGACCACCACCACTTCACCGTGGGCAATCAAGGTGCCGTTGACCAATACATCGAGTGACTCCCCGGCCAAGCGCTCAAGTTCGACCACTGAACCTTGGTTGAGTTGCAGTAGGTTACGAATGCTGATCTGCGAGCGGCCCACTTCCATAGAGATGGTGACCGGAATGTCCAAGATGGTATCGAGCTTACGGCGCTCGTCATCGGAAATGGGTGAGGAGGTATCTTCTAACTCATCCAATTGCGCTGACATCACTTCATCCACATCGATCTCTGGCGCGTTGGGATCTTCTCCTAGGGCTGCCGCCCATTCGTCCGCCAGTTTCTGATCGTCACTTGGTTCCATACCTAATTCCTACTCTTCAATTAATCTTCAATGTCGCCTTCGTCATCTTCTAACTCGGAGATGACATCTTTGCCCAAGAAGGCAATATCGGTTTTCACTACATCGGGACGCTTAATTTTTTCCGATATTTGCACCGCAAGGTTTTCCCCTGAGCGGCCCATTTTGACCCGATAGGTCGGTAACTCTTCCACAAACATGGTGGCGTGCTCTGGCATATGGATCGGGATAATATCGCCAGGGCGCAGCTCCATCAGGTCGCGCAGGGAAATATCTTGCTCGAGCAAGTTAACGCGAAAGTTCACTGGGACATCCATGATCTCTTCGCGTAGCGCCGTGCTCCAGCGCACGTCAGTTTCCATCTTATCCGATTGAACACCGGCATCGAGCAATTCACGGATCGGCTCTACCATTGAGTATGGCATCACGACATGGAAATCGCCGCCCCCGCCATCCACTTCGATATGAAACGAGCTCACAACGATCACTTCTGTCGGGCTGACAATGTTCGCCATGCTCGGGTTCACTTCGGAGTCGAGATACTCAAACTCGACCCCCATCACAGGCGACCATGCTTCTTTATAATCTTCAAAGACGATTTTGAGCAACAATTGAACAATTCGACGCTCGGTCGGGGTAAATTCACGCCCTTCAATCCGCGCGTGAAAACGGCCGTCACCGCCAAAGAAGTTCTCCACCAAAATGAACACTAAGCGTGCTTCCATGGTGATCAGCGCCGTACCTTTTAGAGGTCGAAAGCGCACCATGTTGAGACTGGTCGGTACGTAAAGTGTATTTTGATACTCGCCGAACTTCATCATCTGCACGCCGTTGATCGAGACTTCAGCGGTTTTACGCAGCATGTTGAACAGGCTGATACGCATATGACGAGCAAAGCGTTCGTTGATCAGCTCGAGGGTTGGCATCCGACCACGAACAATGCGGTCTTGAGAGGAAAAGTCAAAATCGACGGCGCTCGCGTCTTGCTCGTTACTCTCTTCTTCTATCTCATCGACGTCATCGACGCCGTGAAGCAGCGCATCGATCTCATCTTGGCTTAATAGATCAGTCACGCGTCACCTATTGCATTACAAAATCAGTAAATAGCACACGTTCAATCACAGGCTGACCCACAGCTCTGGTCAAACTGGCCTTGATGTCATCCGTCGCTTTGTCGCGCAACTCCACGCGTCCATTGACGCTGCGTAGTTGGTCCACCGTTGCCGAGGCAAACGTGCTCAGCAGGGAACTCTCGATCAGTGGCGAGTGATAGCGGGCAAGGTTTTCATTTTCGCTGCCACGCACCATCAACTGCACTTTGATCTGTACCATGCGGTCACGTTTATCGCCCGTCACGTTAAACAAAAACGGCTGAGGAATATTGACATAAGAGACAGGCTCGGCGGGCGTCACCACTTGCTGTTGCGTTGCAGCCTGTTCACCCGAGGGCTCATCTGACCCCATCAAAAAGAACGCGGCACCACCACCGCCAAGCAGCAAGACAACAACAACGGCCACTATGATCAGTAATTTGCCTTTCCCTTTGGGAGCTTCTGCGGTGATATCTTCGTCTGCCATAACTTAACGGTCTCTAAATCCTAGTTTTTCTAACAGTTTAAGCGTAATAACTGATTCCATCACGCTTTGTTGCTACATTCAAATCAAGATTGGTGTCTGGTTCAAGGTTTTCTTCACCGCCAAAGGCGTGATTGCTGCTCCCTTGACCATTTCCTTGCCCACTGCCTGTTGCATAGCGTCCTTGCTGCTGGCCAGAGGCCTGTTGCTGAACGGAGGTGTCTCCCAGCTGAACCCCTTGCTGAGCGAGCATTTCACGCAGTCTTGGCATCGATTGCTCGATAATATCGCGCGCGCCTTGGTTGGCGACAGTAAAGTGGACAGTGGCGCCGTCACCATTCATGTTCATGCGAATTTGTAAGCGGCCTAGCTCAGGTGGATCAAGGCGAATGTCGATGTTTTTCAAGTTTTTCGACATCATCATCTGTACGCGCTCTGCCACTTGATCCGCGGCTACATCACGGCTGAGCTGCAAAGGAACTTGCGCAGGATTGGCTTGCTCCGCACGCATGCCATTAGGTTGAGTGCCAAGCTGCTGCCCACTCGCGGCAGCCAACTGCTGAGCAAAATGCTCGCCCGATGCCGCCTCTTTGCTCTCCCCACTTTGGGCGGCGCCCATCGCGACTTTCGCTCCCAACGCCGATTTTAACAGTGCCTGCTCTTGCAGTGCCGGGTTCGCTGCCACATTCGGCATCACGCTGGCGCTTAGGTCGGTGGGTATGGGCGATGTGGGAATCGCTTGCGCGGCAGCGTTAGGAATAGGCGAAGTGGCAGCCTGTTGCAGCGGCGTAGGTGTCACTGACTGCGTTTGATGCATCGCTTGTTGTACTGAGTGTGCGAGCACCGCTTGCTGAGATTTCACTTGCGGATCTCGGGCCAGATTGACCTCCTCTTTGACCACCGCCTCACCTTGTACGGCCCATGGAATGGCTGTTGCTTGCGTTGGCGTTTCGGTATCCGTAAGAGTATCGGCCGATACGGTTTGGGGCTCTGCAGTCAAGGAGGCAGCAGAGACATTGGCCGCTTGCTCTGCTCTGTTCGTATCAACGCCAGCTTCGCTTAATTCCGTGCCTACCGTCATGGCGCTGGCATTCAGTGCGTTTGGCGCTGCGGTCGCATCGGCTTGATGTTGCTCGGTGTTGAAACCGTGTTGAGTCGACTTATCTACAGGCAGTGCATCGGTTGGTGTGGGTTCTTGTCCCGCTTTTGCCGCCACACTCGCGGTCACTGCAGCGGCAACCTGAGGCGAAGCACCATCTTGTTCGCTATCCACAAGTGGAGACTCCACATTAAGGTACTTTTTCGCCGATTCCGCTTTCGCCTGCTCAGATACCTCGCTTACAGCAAGCGATTCGCCATCGCTGCCAGTGGCCGAGGCCGAAGACGCGGCGGCTTGCACTACATTTGTATCTTGACCTTCATCTCTCGCCTGGCTATTTGCGTGCAGGGTTTCGCCGTGCACTCTCACCGTTTCACTCTCATTTGAGCGCACAAAGGATTCTGGTTGGGTCTTTTCATCGCCTTGAGCGGAGATGGCGGCGGCTTGAACAGACACTTGCCCTTCAGCAGACACTTTAGGCGTATCCGTTGCAGGATCGAGCTTGGCGGCATTGGCTTCATGAGGCAAGTTCTTGCCGTCTTTTGCCTTGAGGGCGCGATTAGATTCATCCAGACGCTGCAATACTTGGTCATTGTCGGACACAATTTTCGCCGCTTGGTCTTTCGGTAGGGAGGCGTCGCTATCATCCGTCGCAGCCAACACCTTAGCTGAGGCTGCATGGTCACTTTCGCCTTTTGCACCGTCGGCTTTCGAACTTACCGATTCGGCCTCGAGTAACTCGTCGGTAGATTGATTGGCAGTCGATGTCGACTTATCGCTGTTAGACGTTGACTTTGACGTTTCACTTGCGCTTGCTTGCTCTGTGGAGGCTTTTTCTGCGGGTGCTTTCTCTACAGGGACTTTGCCTTGCGCTTTTACCCCATCACCGGAGCCGTCGCCTTTTCCGCCTTCACCTTTAATCAGCCCAGCGAGTTTAGAAAAAAAGCCTTCTCCACTGTTTTTCTCAGTGCTGGCCTCACCCGTGCTTGGCGCGACCTTAGCGGCTTTTCCGCTGTCAGAAACAGACGATAAATTGATATTCATAGTTGAGCTACTCACAGTTAATCATCTCGAAACAGCGCAGAGACGGAACAGGGGTTAGCTAGATATCAGCAAAAATCACGCCATAGTTGGATGCTAATACGAAGTTTTTACGATGATAATGAGCGATCAGTTCGGCTTTCGACGTGAATATTGCAAGGTGGCAAACTCATCCATCAGCTTTTGCTCGCGATGCTCTTGTTCACGCGCTTTTTCACTGCGTTTTTTCTCCATCAGCCATTCATACGAACGTCGCTGTTTGCGACGCTCCAGCCAGTGCTGCTCACAGCTTTCTACCTGACTCTTAAAATGGTGCTCGGCTTTCTGCTGCTTGGCGAGGGTCTCATCGAGCGTGGTTAAAAAGCGGTTTAAGTGGGTATATTGGCTAGCCGTTAACCCTTGCTGACCTCTTTCAACCAGTTGCTGGCAGTAATCTAAACGGTATTGCTCAATCTGTTTGAGCTGTCGGTAATAGCCTTCTAGCTCACCGCGAGCCTGTGTAAGCGCCATGACCGCCTGATTTTCCTGTTCTTTCGCCTGCTCTAGCAAGAATGCCAACGCGTTATCCATCGACTATCACTCCCCTTGCAGCAAGTTCTTGAGCATATTTACGCACATATCGTACGGCACGCTCTCTTTCATTCCTTGCTGTAGATAACCATCGAGTTTCGGCTTGATAGTAAACGCGCCATCAATCGCTGCATCGGTACCCGGTTTGTAAGCACCAATAGAGACCAGATCTTGATTCTTGCGACAAATCGAGAGGATTTGTCTCACCGCTTTGGACATCAAAATATGCTCATCGGTGGTGATCTGTGGCATGACACGACTGACCGATTTTTCGACATCAATCGCTGGATAATGACCCGCATCGGCCATTTCTCGCGAGAGCACAACGTGACCATCGAGAATGGCTCGCGATGCGTCTGCTATCGGGTCCTGCAGGTCATCCCCTTCGGTCAGTACGGTAAAAAATGCGGTAATGGAGCCCTGATCGGGGCCACCGTTACCGGCTCGCTCCACCAAAGCGGGCAATTTGGCAAAGACCGAGGGCGGGTAACCTTTGGTTGCGGGCGGTTCGCCAACCGATAGCGCAATTTCACGCTGCGCTTGAGCAAAACGGGTTAAGGAGTCCATTAGAAGCAGGACATCGAGCCCTTGATCGCGAAAATATTCTGCGATGGTCAGGGCAGTCTGGCACCCTTTCAAACGCATCAACGGTGAGGCGTCGGCGGGCGCTGCAACCACCACGGAGCGTTGGCGACCATCCACGCCCAAAATTTCTTCGATAAACTCTTTCACTTCTCGGCCACGTTCACCGATCAAGCCGACCACCACCACTTGCGCAGTTGTGCCTCGAGTCATCATACCGAGTGTCACCGATTTACCGACACCAGAACCGGCGAACAGACCAATACGTTGGCCTTTGCCCACTGTCAATAAGCCGTTGATCGCTTTAATGCCGACATCCAGCGGCTCCGTGATCGGTTTACGTGCCAGCGGATTAATCGGTTCCACATTAAACGAGGCTTTTTTCTCGGTATAAATCGGGCCAAGACCATCGAGTGGGTTGCCTACGCCGTCAATCACTCGACCAAGAAGCTCCATACCAACAGGCAGGCCTGCATCACTGGTCAGCGGCGTCACTTTCGCCCCGGGCAGCACGCCGGTGATCTGCTCACTCGGCATCAAAAAAAGGTTGTCGCCAGAAAAACCGACCACTTCGGCTTCCATTTCACCGTGCATGGTTTCCACGGTACACAAACTGCCGATCGGAGCCCGGCACCCGGTCGCTTCGAGCGTTAATCCCACCACGCGAATCAACTTACCGGACGCCACTGGGCGACACGTTAACCCGTGGGTTTTGTACTGGCCAAGACGCTGAGCGAGCTCGAGCATCACTCACCACCTTGATGACGATTGACACCACAAAAGCTTTGGATCACGCTGCGAATCCTATCTTCAAGGCGATAGTTGACACTCGACTCCCCCGCTTCAATTTGTACATCGCCCCGATTAAGAGCAGGCTCACTCATCAAGCTCCAATTACGCAGGTTCAATTCGTCTTCGCCATAGGCAGAACGGATAATAGCGACATCGTCGGGGTGAAGTTTTAAGGTAATCGCGTGACCGGAAATAGGCAGAGATTCCACCGACTGTTTGATGGTGTCTAGAATGACTTGAGGATTGGTTTGAACTTCGACATGCACCACCTCTTTCACCAAGACGAGGACCATATCGACTAACTGTTTTTCCACTTGGGCATTCATCAGTTCAAGCGGCTGAGCGAATTGGTTGGCTAAGTTGATGAAGGTATCCACTTGTTCTTTGATAAAGGCTTCGCCTGCCGTGACACCTTCTTGACGGCCCGCTTCGAGCCCTTCTTGATGGCCTTCCGCTAAGCCTTGCTCTTTGCCTTTCTCATAACCTTGCTTGAAACCGGCTTCTTGACCTTGCAGCAATCCGTCTTGATACGCCTGCTGCTTGATGTGCTCAATTTGCTCATCGGTCAGCTCAACGGGCGCCTCTTCTTCAGGTTCGGTGGGCAAAGGCATCCAGCTCGGATCGTAATTCAGCGCCGTTTCTTTGGCTTGCTTGTGAGTGTGTGACGTGTAGTCAGGCATGCCCCAGCGCTCCGCTTTTTGGACCACCACTTCTTCATCATCCAATCGTAAAAAACCGCGCTTTCTTTCTCCGGCCATAACACTTTTACTCACTGAGTTACTGATCGTTCACTGAATTACTGATCGCTCTTCGCGTTGATTTGCGTTGCGGTCATCACTCGGTTGAGCGGTGATGACCCAAACCATTACAAGAACTCGTCTGCGCCGCCACCAAGCATAATTTCGCCCGCATCGGCCATGCGACGGGCAATCGCCAAGACTTCTTTTTGAGCGGTTTCCACGTCCGACACCTTGATCGGAGGCATGGCTTCAAGATCATCACGCATCATCTCAGCTGCACGCTTAGACATGTTCTTGAAGATCTTCTCGCGCAATGCGTCATCGGCACCTTTGAGTGCACGCTGCAACGCATCTTGCGGAACATCACGCAGCAATTTTTGGATACCTTGGTCGTCGACCTCGATCAAGTTCTCGAACACGAACATCAAATCTTGGATCTGTGTCGCCATATCTTCGTCTTGATCGCGCATCTGCTCCATCAAGACGCCTTCGATGTTGTTGTCCATGTAGTTCATGATTTCGGCTGCGGCTTTCAGGCCACCAATCTTGGCGGCTTGCGCCCCTGCTTGACCCGCAAACTGCTTCTCCATGATTTCGTTTAGCTCGGCCAATGCTGAAGGCTGCACTTCCTCGAGGTTCGCAATACGCATCATCAAATCGAGACGATCGCGCTCGGCAAATTGAGACAAAATCTCCGCCGATTGATCGGGCTCTAGGTAAGACAAGACAATCGTTTGAATCTGTGGGTGTTCGTTGACGATGATGCTGGCCACTTGACGTGGGTCCATCCACTTGAGGGAATCAAGGCCTTTTGAGCCCGTACCCAGTAGGATTTGGTCAACCAAGTTATTCGCTTTGTCTTCACCGAGCGCCGCCACTAGGGCATTACGCATGAAGTCTTCGCTACCCATACCAATGTTGGTGTATTTTTGGATATCTTCAAGAAAAGCACGGTGCACCGCCCCAACTTTGTCTTGACTTAAATCCGACGCGCGCGCCATAGCGCTACCCACGCGTTGTACTTGTTTGGGCTCTAAGTGGCGAATAATGCCTGCTGCGTCCTCTTCGTTGAGACTCAACAATAGAATCGCCGCGCGCTCCTCACCCGGTATTGATTCAATATCCACGGTGTTTTCAGATTCTTCACCGCCACCCTGTGGGACCATTTCGTTAGGCATTTTGCATCCAGTTCTTCACAACTTGTGCCGCGAGTTCCGGCTCATTCGCAACCAATGCACGAACCGCTTTCAGCACGTCTTCATCTTTGTGTAGATTTGGAAGGTCAATACTTGAGCCAAACTCAAACAGCTCGCCACCTTCTAAATCACTCCCAATTAAACTTGTTTCACCATCGGCGCCAATCGGTAAGCCATCTGGGCCATACAATTGATCGTCGTCATCCGATGCTGGGTTGAGCAGTTTCTTCATGGCTGGGCGCACAAGTACCAGTACCACCACGATAATCACGAGCGCACTAGCAAACCAACGTACCCAGTCGTTGAAATTCGGGTGTTCCCATAGTGGCACATCTTGGACGATATCCATCTCTGGCTCAGCAAATTGCATGCTCAGCACATTCAATAAATCACCGCGATTTTCGTTAAAGCCAACAGCGCCGACCAACACTTGTCGAATCGAGTTTAGGTTCGCATCCGAGAGCGGCTGGTAGGTCGTCTCACCGGTTTCAGGATTGACCACAGCACGATTTTTTATCGCGACGGCGACCGTTTGGCGATTCACGACACCGGTTTGACGACGCTCATGACTGATGGTGGTATCGAGTTCGAAGTTGCGCGTCGCCTCTTTATGCACAGAACCTTGGCCAAGTAGCGACCCATCTTTCATTTGGGCCACATCTTGAGGAATGGAGGCGTCAGCAGGCGGTTGGTTACTCAGTGCGCCTGGCACGCCAGCGACCACATTACCATTGTTGTAATCTTCAAGGGTGTATTCACTGCGCGTTGCCGGCGTATTAGGGTCAAAGCTCTTACGCGTTTGTTCGACCGCACTAAAATCAAGTTGGATATCGACCTGCGCGGTGTAGTTACCAAAACCTAATATCGGGATCAATACGGAATCAATTTTGTCACGCAAGGCTTGTTCTTGTTTACGCTCTAATTCATGCTCTTTTCGTCTTGCCGCAGAGGCTGGATCTTGCGAGCCAGAGCTCAGTAAGCGACCATGCTGATCAGTCACGGTAATGCGGGTCGGCTTCATGCCCGGAACTGCGCTCGCAACCATATCCACAATCGAGTCAACCTCTTCTTGCTTAAGGCTGGTGCCGGTACGCAAAGTCAAAAATACCGACGCTGAAGCCTCTTGATTGTGACGCACAAACACACTTTGCTTAGGCAGCGCAAGCAGCACACGCGCTTTGCGTACTTGGGTCATCTCTTCTATCGCTTTAGAGAGTTGGCGCTCACGGCTGAGCTTAAGACGCTCTTGCTCGAGACGTTGCGAAACCCCAAATCCCATGTCTTGCAATAAGATCTCGTCGCCCGCCTGTTTCTCGGTGTTGAGCCCCGCGCGGACCATATTGAGTTTGAGTGAGTTGTAATCGCTCGCAGGCACCAAAATAGTGTTGCCGTCGAGTTTGTAGTCTAGCTTTTGCTGGTCAAGGTAGTCTAAGACAGGAATCAATTCCTCGGTATCGTACGCACCGAGTGGACGCATATCGGGCTCTTTGACCCAAAAAAACAGCATCACAATCAATGCGACACAGATTGAGATCGACAGAACCAGCACCACTTGACGCAGCAGGTCGAGATCGCCCACCGCCATATCAAACTTGGAGCTGCTTTTTTCATCAAGATCGGGGTTTTGACCACCGCTATCGATATCCGTAGATAGCATAGTGCTATCGACATGGTCATCCGCTACGGTTAGGTCTGTGGATTGAGTTGGTTCTGCCACCGTCGATACCTACTATTAAACTGGCATATTCATCAATTCTTTGTACGCTTCAACAAACTTGTTTCGTACTTGGATTGTCGCATCAAAAGCCACGCTCGATTTGTTGCGGGCAATCATGACATCAGACAAAGAGACATCTTCATCACCGCGGTCAAAGCGCATTTGTAAGTTGCTCGAGGTTTTCGAAAGTTGATTGACGTTATTGATGGCGTTGTTGAGTAAGTCGCCAAAATCCGCCCCGACCGTATGACCAGTGGCAGCAGGTCTGGTGTTACTTGCTTCAAACATCATGGCTTGCATTTCGCCTTGAAAACCGTCAATTTTCATCCGTACCTCGATTGTCAACTCTTTGACATTTTGTTCTGCTGTTTCTCTGACGCTGCAAACTGCATGCCACGTTTGAATGAGACGAAAAATAGCACGTTAGTTAGGAATATCAATCCCCGCATCACGCATTTTCGCTAACTTGTAGCGCAAGGTACGTGGGCTGATACCCAGCTTCTCGGCCATCTCTTTGCGGCGGCCTTGGCACTCGGCCATGGTCTCCAAAATGATCGCGTATTCTTGGTCACGAAGCTCGCCTCCCAAGCCACTTCCCCCTGAGAGCTGACGCGATGCCTCCGCTTCAGCAATCGGCTTGACGTCCGGCGCCATCACATGACTCTCTTGAACGGCTTGTTGTAAGCTTGACGCATCATGCCAATCGTGCCCTTCCAAAAGAATGTGCTCAGCGCGAATCTGCCCTTGATCGCTAAGAATCAGGGCACGTTGCACCACGTTATCCAATTCACGTACGTTGCCAGGCCAACGGTAAGTCAGCAATTTATGAATCGCACTTTGCTCCAACTGCGGAACCGGCATCCCAAGTTTTGAACAGTGACGCTGGATCAAGTGATTAGCGAGCGGTTCAATATCCCCCGGTCGGTCACACAGTGCTGGCCAAGTAATCGGAAAGACATTGAGGCGGTAGTACAAATCTTCGCGAAAATGCCCTTCTTGGACGTATTGCTTAAGATCGCGGTTACTGGTCGCCAGTACGCGCACGTCCAGTTTGATGCTTTTGCGACTCCCCAAACGTTCCACTTCTCGCTCTTGCAAAACACGCAGCAGTTTGGCTTGTAGGCTCAAGTCCATCTCACTGATTTCGTCGAGCAAAATCGTACCGCCTTGCGCTTGCTCAAACTTACCCGGACACGCTTGAACGGCACCCGTAAAGGCCCCTTTTTCATAACCAAATAAGGTGGCTTCGAGCATGTTATCAGGGATCGCGGCGCAGTTAATCGCGACAAAAGGGCCCTCTTTGCGCAATGACGCATTATGTATGTAGCGCGACATCACCTCTTTGCCCGAACCGCTTGGGCCAAGCACCATCACGCTCGCATCGGTTTTCGCCACTTTATCGGCCAACGCCAGCAGCTTAAGGCTTTTTTGGTCCGCGACTACAGCGTCGCCATTGTCATCCGATTTGATCGGCGCGTATCGGCTGACCATATTAAGTAGGACTTCTGGAGCAAAAGGTTTTGCCATGTAGTCAATGGCGCCCTCTTTCATCGCTGACACGGCATCTTCGATATTGGCGTAGGCCGTCATCAATAGCACCGGCAAGTTAGGCCAGTGCTGCTTGATGTTTCTTAGCAAGGCGAGACCGCCCATGCCTGCCATTTGCACATCGGAAACAACGATATCCACCTCTTGGCTTTTCAGCTTAACCAACGCATCTTCGGCGCTGTCCGCTTCAAGCCATTCGTACCCCGCCAGCGCTAACGTATCGACCAACGCTTCGCGTAGACCTTCATCGTCTTCAACGATTAGTACTTTGCTTTGAGCCATTGTTATTCTCCAGTGCTTAAATCTTGATTGGGTTCCACGTTGCGCTGCAACGGAATACACATGGTGAAGCATGCGCCATCACCCGGTTCTGATATGAGCTCTAAACGCCCATCGTGCGCTCGACACACCATCTGTACCACCGCAAGGCCAAGCCCAGTACCTTGGGAGCGTGTGGTGAAAAAGGGCTCCATGATTTTGCTTTGCAGCTCAGGGGGTACCCCTGGGCCACTGTCTTGAACCGAGATTTTCAGTTCACCCTTCACGGGCCTAAAAAAGACGTCGAGTTGAGACTCTTTGCCTGCAATTTGGATCGCATTCATCACCAAATTGCTCAAAGCTGAGGCTAGCGCATTGGCATTGCCGAGTAGTAATGTCTCTTCTTGCTCTACTTCTAAATGATAGTCTATCTGATTGTTCTTTAACGCGGTCTCCACCATGGGGGAGAACTCATCCACTAACTCGCCAATGCAAAAAGGTTTAACGACTTTGTTGTCGCCACCTTTGGCAAACAGCAACATGTCATTGACCTGTTTTTCCAAATCGTGCAATCGATCCATTAATTTGGATTGGAAGCGGTCTTTCGTTACAGGAGGCAGATTCGGCGCCGCCAAATTGGAAGCGTACAACATGGCACTCGACAGAGGCGTTCTCACCTGATGGGCCAGCGACGCCACCATGCGTCCGAGCGAAGAGAGCCGCTGCAAATCACTGATGCGCGACTGCAGCAAACGCGTCTCGGTAAGGTCAGTGATGAGAATCAATTGCCCCGTCGCCGAGGCGGAAATCGCCAATCGGACTTTGCGCCCGTTGCGCAAAGAAATTTCATGGCCGTCGTCCTCACGCGGCGCAAACGCGTGCTGAATCACTTCAAACCAACGCGACCCCACCAGCGGAACTTCAAGTAATTTTTGCGCTTCAGGGTTGGCTTCTCGCACAACACCTTGTGTATCGAGCAAAATGACGCCTGCAGGCATCACATCCAACACTTGCTGATAACGTGCTACTTGCTCTTCGAGCGTGCCCAATGGCATCGCGGGTTCTGTCGGTGGGTTTGAGGTCATGTCGACATTCTTATCGTAAATACAACAATAGCCTGAAATGCAAATTGCATACCAGGCTATTTTATATATTTTTCAAAGACTTACAAAAGTCGATTATTTGACAGTTGAGTTTTTGTCGCTTTAGCGCTGCAAATTATATTTGCGCATTTTCTCAACTAAGGTGGTGCGTCGCATGCCTAGCATGTCCGCTGCGCGTGCCACAACACCACTTTGCGCTTCAAGGGCTTGATTGATCATGTTGACCTCAAGCTCTGCGAGCATCTCTTTAAGATTGACGCCTTCGGGCGGCAGATCTTGCGGCGCGTTATCAAACTCTTGAAATGGGTCGCTCCCTTCGAAGCTAAAGTCTTCAGAGAAAATATCATGCAAGGCATCACGCTCCTGCTCTTCAACCGACTCCGTGGAGTGGTACTCTGGTTGAAACTCAGGAATGTCACTATAACGATACTTGGTGGGTAAGTGGTTAACGTCAACCAAACTGTTGGGATAGAGGATAATCATACGCTCTACCAAGTTCGCGAGCTCGCGGACATTGCCAGGCCACTCATGTTCCATCAATGAATTGATAGAACGAGGCGTGAAGCAAATAGGCTGCGATCCTTCCGATTCCATTCGCGTCATCAACTCTTGCAATAGCAACGGAATGTCTTCTTTACGATCACGCAGAGCGGGCATTTCGATTGGAAAAACGTTGAGACGATAGTAGAGGTCTTCGCGGAAAGATTGATCCACAATCATATTATCAAGGTTACGGTGAGTAGCGGCAATCACTCGTACGTTGACACGAATCGTGGTGTTGCCACCAACACGTTCAAATGTTCGCTCTTGCAAAACCCGCAACAGTTTAACCTGCATCGGCATCGGCATATCGCCGATTTCATCCAAAAAGAGCGTACCGCCTTCTGCCAGCTCAAAGCGCCCTTTTCTTGAAGTGATCGCGCCGGTAAACGCGCCCTTTTCATGACCAAACAGTTCGCTTTCCAGCAGGTCCGGTGGAATAGCGCCGCAGTTGATCGGCACAAAAGGCCCATTGCGTCGCGCTGAGTGGTAATGAATATTGCGTGCCACCACTTCTTTACCTGTACCGGACTCACCCAGAATCAACACATTCGCTTCCGTGCCAGACACTTGCTCGATTAGGTGACGCACTTCCTTAATGCCCATGCTCTGGCCAACCAGACTTCGGAACAAGGTGTTTTTTCGAGTCGATGCAGAGACATTCACACCTTTGCGGCCTAGAAAGTCTTTGCAGTGGCGTAAGGCTTCACTGAGTTGCGGGTAATTTAATGGGTATTCGAGATCGCCAACATAATTGGTCAGCTCATCGACGGGATAAGAATGCGTACCGGCTATCAGTAAAGGGATATGGTTGGCAGAGGCCAGTTTTTCACTCAGGCTTGCAGGCAGTGAGTCTCCAATCAGGGAACCGACGATACAGCCGCCCCACAAACCAGACCAATTGGGCTCTTCTAATTGGCGAGAAGAGATGGCCTCACACTGTTCTCCTACAAACTCCAATATGTTACTCAGATTGATTCGCGCCTGCGCGTCATCCTCAATCACGAGAATTTTTGCTAAACCTTGCATAGGTGAGAATATTTGCCTTTTATCAGAAACGTTGTGGCTGTTTTATCTGTTCTAACGTCTTTCAATTACAGTGTAGGTGTAACGACAGAGAATGTATAAACTTCTACAACAAAAATAAGCCACTAGGCTACGTAGTGGCTTATATTCTATGTGATAAATAGCAAAAGGCAACCGAGCAATAACTCGGTGTGATGTTAAGCCAAAAGCGCGTTAATGAAAGGCTTTCGACTTAACATTTCTTGACCGAAATGCGGGTTAAATGCCCACATCTGCTGCGGTAAGATTATGAAACTCAGTGGGTATTTGATCCCATGCTGATTTGATTTCACGGATAATCTCAATCACATCATCAATAGGCTGAGGATCATTTTTATGATTCGCTTCCGTGATCTGAGTGATCATAAACTCATAGAGTTGGTCGAGATTCTGTGCAATGTCACCGCCATCATCCATCGATAAGCAGCTGCGTAAGCTGATGATGATGTCTAACGCTTTACCCAAACGCTCTCCCTTCACTGGGACATTGCCAGCTTGCATTGCTGCTTTCCCTTGAATAAGACGCTCGATAGCTCCAGCCATCAGCATTTGCACTATCTTATGCGGGGAGGCCGCACTGAGCTGGCTATCAACCGATACCTTCTTGTAAGCCTGTAAAGAACCACGCATAACTATCCTCTTTTATAAAAACTTTTTGTACTGCTGAACCGAGCGTTGACCATGACGATACTGTTTTAGCGCTTGGCCTGCGAGGGCCGTTTTCTGTTGCATCAACTGCACCATGGCCGCAGTGTCATCTATGGCGCGTTGCCAAGCCGGCAATTGCGCCAACTCAGGGCACTGTTCGATCATGCAGAGTAACTTCTGCAATATCTGTTCCCTTGTATCGACTTGGGCGGTGATTTCTTCAGTATTTATGTCATCTATTGAAAGCAGATGGCCAATAGCTTGATCAATATCACACAAAGTGGCCAGTTGCGCCGAAAAATCATCCGCCAAGTGCATTCATCATCCCTGCTAACTGTGATTGCATTTTACCGGTCGCGTCCTGCATCGCCGAAAATTTGGCGTGAGTTCGCTGCTCCAAACTCGCCATGCGGCGATCCAGTGCCGCCTGATCATCTCGAAGACCATAGTTGCGCTCAATCATGCTCTGCTCACGAGTTCGAATCGAGCCTGTCGCGCCAGTTAACCCTTGAATGGCATCTTCCACTTTCTTGGCAAACCCTTGATTGCCGCCAAAAAAGGCTTCAAGCTTATTGAAGTTATTGTTGATTTGCCTGTCGAGCATCGCGTAATTAATCTCAAGATTACCCTGACGTGTGGTGGTGATACCAAACTCGGTTAATGTTTTGAGGTCATCGGGCGCAGGCTCGATAGCGGATGAGAAGACAGATTTCAACCTAGCATCGGCATTGCGGACGATACTGTCGCCTGATAGTGGGCCCGCCATACCTGTACGGGGATCGACTCCAGACAGTTCTTTTGAGACTTGATAGAACTGATTGTAAGCAGCAACGAATTGCTCAATATCTTCGCGTACACCTTCTCGGTCATACTCAATATCGATTTCCGATGCGGGTTTTCCGGGTGTCGTACGACCTTTTAAGGTTAAATCGACCCCTTCAATGGCATTTTCGATAATGTTGTTGTCACTCGACAACTGGGCGACACCATCAAGCATCACTTTGGAGTCTTGGGCTGCTTGGACCTGCGTCATCCCGCGATAAGACTCAAAAGAGCGTTGTGCGTCCTCAAGGGCTTTTTGCGCTGCATCGACACGTTCTAGATATTCGCGCTCTTCTTTCGGTAATTTTGCTCGCTCCAACTCTTTGGCTTGTTCCGCCGTCAATTCGCCAGCATCAACGCGCTGCTGAAGCGCGGCTTTTTCGTCGGCCACCTTCTGCTCAATACGGGCTTGTTCTGCTTCGAGCTTGGCTTGCGCCTCTTTCGGCGTCACGTAGGAGTCTGTCAGTGTGCCTGACGCGGTGTTACTCCACCCAGGGACATCACCGGCTTTCTCGCGCGCTTTGGCATCGAGCTCAGGCTCTGGTTCCCAATAAGAGTCGAGCAAAGTCCCTGAAGCGGTTTCCGTCCAACCTGGAATGCGATCTTCTGGTTTGATGTACTTGTTCGCCTCAACACCCGCGCCGGCCGCCGCTGCTGCTGCACTATCGGACAGCTCATTCCCTGCTGACGCATCTTTGGCGGCGTTAGGGTCGGCTTGAATGGCCGCTTGCTTTGAGGCATCGGCAATTTCCTGATCGACAAGTTTTGCCGCTTCGATGTTTCTTTGCGCGATGTTGTCGGCAACCGCTTGCTCTTCTGGAGTGAGAGGGACAAGCAGTTCTTGCGCCTGAGCACGTGCACGTTCGAGATCTTTCACGCGCTGCTCAAGCGTTTTGTATTCTAGATTTTTAAGTAGATCACCCGGCTGTGCGTCTGCAAGCAGCGATACGCTGTTCTCTTCACCGGATTTATTGGAGGCGACGATAAGACGAGGGCCGTCTACGTCGTTAATGATTGAGGCGCGAACGCCTGGATTGGCTTTATCGTTGTTGATACCACGTACAATATCGACCAGTTTCGAGCCGGATTGAACATCGACATCAAAACTTCGGTTGCCCATCGAAATCTGCAGCTTGCCCGGTCCAAATTTGCCATCTGCTGGCAAAACATCAGACGCAATTTTATGACTTTGGGCAAGCTGCAACACATCGATAGCGTATCGACCAGCGATAGCTTCTGTGGTTGCCGTCGCGGAGACAACAGAGTCATCGGTCGTATCGACCTTTCTTGCTGCAAACGCTTTCTCTGTACGAAAGTTTTGCATCAAGCTTCTCATCGTATCCAGCGACTCTCTGAGTCGCCCATAGGCACTGATACTAGACTCAATTTCGGCTCGCTCATTGTCGATACGTTGCTGCTTAGGCACACGCTCCGAATCAACAATTTTGCTGACCATGGAATTGATGTCCATGCCAGTGTTCATCCCAATAGGGCCAAAACTCATTCAATCACCTCGAAGTACGATCACACCGTTTGGTTTACTAAGCCCGATGAGTATCGAGCCGTTTGTTCCCTTAGGCGCCGCAATATTACCAGCATCTCTTCGTCGGGTATCTGGCGGATAATATCGCCAGTACTCGCTTCGTAAATAGTGACCACATCTCTCCCCGACTCTTCATCCACTCGAAAGGACAACCCTTTGTTGATGGACGAAATGAAATCATTCATCTCCTCGACCAAACGTTGCCTTTCTTGGCTATTGAGCTTTTCACGAGCTTTCGCCGCTTCTATCGCTTGCGTGACAGACTCGGCAGACTGCTTGCTCATTTCCTGGGTAGAGGCCTTTTCTTTACTTAAAGAAATGGACTGCGCACCATCATACTTAGAAGCAATTTTAGTGCCACTTTCTGAGCCGTAAGGCTGGATGTTCGATGTGTTAGATGGTATGTCCATAACAATCTCCCTTCCACCTCATAGGTCAGTAGCGCATGCTACTACCAATAAGCTCCTGCGAACCTACCGATTAACCTAATAAGCTAAGAGCTGCCGACGGTGACTGCTTAGCTTGCGCTAGAACCGACGTACTCGCTTGCTGGAGAATTTGCGATTTGGTCATCGCTGTCGTCTCTTTGGCGTAATCTGTATCAAGGATACGGCTACGAGACGCATTGACGTTCTCGTTGATGTTATCCAAGTTACTGATCGCATGACCAAAGCGGTTCTGGAACGCACCGAGCTCCGCGCGCTGGCTGTCCACGCTCTTTAGCGCGCCATCAATCACTGACACTGCCAGTTGCGAGCCCGCAACGGTCGTGACATCGACATCTGCGACAGTTTTATCTTGCGCGGCGCCAAAGCCGATCTCTCCACCAAGACCACCGCCAATGGTGACATCACCAGAGACTTTATTGGTCGCAGCGAACAGTTGCAGTTTGCCATCTTCGCCAACCGACGCTTTCACATCTTCACTTTGACCATTGATGTAAGTGGCCAATTGCTCGATGTCGTCGCCTTCTTTCGCGTTGATGGTCAAGCTTTTCGCCTCACCGTGCACGTCAGTATAGTCTAAAGTCAGGTCGCTCGCCCCTGCACTCACTGTCCAATCGGGTGTTTTACCCGCCGTAGCAATATACGCTTTACCGCCCATGTCTGCTGTATCAGAACGCATGTTGCCCATGGATAACATCACCGCCTCACCGGAACTAGCACCAATCTGGAACGACTGACTGCCATAAGTACCATTGAGCAACTTATTGCCACCAAACGAAGTGGTTTCGGCGATACGATTCAATTCATCGTTCAGCGCCGTGACTTCTTCTTGGATCGCAATTCGCTCTGAGCGCGAGTTCGAACCATTTGACGATTGTAGTGCCAAATCACGCATACGTTGAAGGATGTTGGTGGTTTCATTCATCGCACCTTCAGCCGTCTGAGCAATAGAGATACCGTCATTGGCATTCTTCACCGCCATGTCAAGACCACGACTCTGAGACGTTAAACGGTTTGAGATTTGTAGACCGGCAGCATCATCACGGGCACTGTTGATTTTGTAACCCGATGACAAACGCTCCATGGATTTCTGCATACCATCCGACGCCCCATTGAGGTAGCGTTGAGCGGTCATCGCAGACACGTTCGTGTTTACGTTAATTGCCATATATTGATCTCCTTTGGCATTAGGGGTGATGCGCTGTCGTGTCTCTCACCTCACTTCAGCGCATCTCATTTCTCTCAGTCTTGTAACGGCGAAGCAAAAAATACCTTTAGAAAAAAAATGAAGTTTTTTTCTCTTTGCCTCACATCCGTACAATTTCGTGAAACTGATCTAACTACCATGAAAATTCTTGCAAACATCAAACGTAAAAAATCCAGCCGAAGCTGGATTTTTATTTGATAAGCGCGGAGGGCGATTAGCCAAGTAGGCTGAGTGCCGAGTTTGGCGCCTGTTTCGCTTGAGCCAAGATTGAGCTTGACGCCTGAGACAGAATCTGAGATTTGGTCAGTGCTGTTGTCTCTTTCGCGAAGTCAGTGTCTTTGATTCGGCTCTTCGACGCGTTGACGTTTTCGTTGATGTTGTCCAAGTTGTTGATCGCGTGGTTGAAGCGGTTTTGGAACGCACCCAACTCTGCACGGTGACTATCCACATATTTAAGCGCCGCATCAACAATCGCGACAGACTCTTGCGCGCCGCCTACCGTCGTCACGTCAATGGTGTTCACTGTTACGTCTTGACCTGGGCCCATGTTTAGCTCGCCCGCTAGACCACCAGAGAAGCTCACTGCGCCGTCAACTTTGTTGGTACCTGCAAAGATTTGCAGTTGGCCATCTTCATCAACCGAGGCTTTTACCATGTCAGTTTGACCGTTGATGTAAGTCGCAAGCTCTTCAATATCATCCCCTTCTTTCGCGGTGATATTGATGGTTTGTGCTTGGCCGTCGGTGTCAGTCAGGTTGATCGTTAGGTCATTGGTACCCGCTTGAACAGACCAGTCCTTATCTTTACCGTTTTGTGCAACGTAGCTAGTACCGCCCATGCCAACGTTGTCAGAACGCATGTCGTTGAGCGTCAGCATAACGGCTTCACCGTTGTCTGCACCGATTTGGAACGATTTCGTTGCGTAAGTACCGTTAAGCAACTTGTTACCACCAAAAGAGGTCGTTTCCGCGATACGGTTTAGCTCGTCGTTTAGAGCTGTGACTTCTTCTTGAATCGCCACGCGCTCAGATTTTGAGTTCGAGCCATTCGCTGATTGTAGCGATAGGTCACGCATACGTTGCAAGATGTTGGTTGTCTCGTTCATCGCACCTTCAGCAGTTTGCGCGATAGAGATACCGTCGTTCGCGTTACGTACAGCGACATCAAGACCGCGGCTTTGCACATTCAAACGGTTTGAGATCTGTAGACCTGCTGCGTCGTCTTTCGCACTGTTGATTTTAAAACCAGAAGATAGACGCTCCATTGAAGCTTGTTGTGCATTGTTCGCGCTATTTAGGTAACGCTGTGCTGTCATTGCTGCTACGTTAGTATTTACATTCACTGCCATGGTGATTTCTCCAAATTGATTTTCCGATGTATCCGGTTTCCGACGTCTCGGAAAACCAAAGTAGTTCTCTCAAAGTTACTTTTATTAACGGCGTGAGGCGGAAAAGCTTGAGACATTTTTTTTGTTTTTTTCGAAAAAAAGGCAGTTGGGGAGGAAAACGTGATTAACGAGCAATAATCGTTAAAAAATTCATTTTTTCGCTAAAGCTTTATTTAGACCTGTCGATACCTTTCTCTTTTTTGAGATTTTTGTTTTCTCAATAATGGTCATTAATTCAACAGCGTTAACGCCAGATTGGGTTGCTGTTTCGCCTGGGCAAGGATAGAGGTACTCACTTGTTGCAAGATTTGCTGTTTGACCATCTGCGTCGTTTCACGTGCGTAGTCGGTATCCTTGATGCGGCTGTTGGAGGCGGCAAGGTTTTCGTTGATGTTGCCTAGGTTGTTGATCGCATGATCAAAGCGGTTTTGCATTGCGCCTAATTCTGCTCGATGGCTATCGACGTACTGCAGCGCCGTATCAATCACTGATACCGCTCGTTGCGCTCCGCCGACGTTGGAAATATCTAGATTATCGACCGCCTCGTAACCCACCAGCCCCAGTTGCAATTCATTGGCTAAGCTGCCCGAGAAAGATAAGGTTCCTGATGTTTCTTTACCGGCGATAAACAGTTGCAGTTGCCCGTCGTCATTCACCGAGGCGGAGACTGTATCCGTTTGCCCATTGATGTAAGTCGCCAGTTGCTCTATGTCATCACCCTGTTTGGCTTTTATTTGGATTTGTTCTTGCTCACCTGCGGCGTTGGTGTACTGAATATTGAGCATTGATGCCCCTTGCGAGACCTGCCAATCTGAACCTGCAGATAAGCCAGCACGGTAGCTAAACCCGCCCATCGCTAGGGTGTCGGTGCGCATGCTTTTTAGTGACACCTGAACCGCCTCCCCTGAGCTAGCACCGATTTGAAACGAAGAGGTTTCAAAGCCACCATTGAGCAATTTTCGCCCACCAAAAGAGGTCGTTTCTGCTATTCGATTCAATTCGTCGTTTAAAGCGCCCATTTCTTCTTGTAACGCCTGCCTTTCAGCTTGACTGTTCGAACCGTTGGCCGACTGCAAAGAGAGATCGCGCATACGCTGTAAGATGGAGGTCGTCTTTTGCATCGCCCCTTCCGCGGTTTGCATGATTGAAATGCCATCATTGGCATTGCGCATTGCAACATCGAGCCCGCGCATTTGTGACTCAAGACGATTAGAGATTTGTAAACCCGCCGCGTCATCTTTGGCGCTATTGATCCGGCTGCCCGAAGAGAGCCGCTCCAACGATTGATTGAGCATCTCTGTCGCGCTACTCAAATATCGCTGCGCCGTCATTGCTGACACGTTGGTGTTTACGGTGATCGCCATGATTTCACTACAAATTCAATTAAAGTCCTACAGGTTATATCGGCCAATCACGCCATTCTTTAATGACAAATATGAAAAAGCCGAAGCTGGATGCTTCGGCTCTCGAGTTTAAGCTTTATGGGGGAGATTATTTGACGCTTAACGCCGTTAACATTTCCTCAGAAGGCGCGAAGAAGTAAGCCCCGGTTACCGCGGTGGTAAAACGCAACAGTTGATCCGTCTTGCCATCTGTCACACCGTACATACTCTCAAGCATCGCTTTGAAATTGTGCAGCGTATTACAGTAAGCAATGAAGAGCAGACCATGCTCACCCGATACTGAACCATACGGTAAGCTGTGACGCACAATTTTCAGTCCTTTCCCGTCTTCTTTGATGTCAACGCGGCCAACATGCGATGCCGCTGGCACGTCATCTAACTCAATAGAATCCGGTTTTGTACGACCGACCACTTTTTCTTGCGCTGACACGTTAAGGCGATTCCATGCAGGTAAATTGTGCACGAAACGCTGAACCATCACGTAACTACCGCCGGCGAATTCACCTTCAGGGATGATCGCCACTTCATGACGTTGCCCCTCTTTCGGGTTTTCTGTGCCATCGACGAAATCGGTCATATCACGAGAGTCTAGGTAGCGGTAACCGTATGTCTCATCCACAATCTCGACCTCATCGGCCACCTCCGCCATCAGCGTACGCAGAAGGTAAAAATGCAGATCATGACGCAGTGAGTGACAGTGAATCAGCACATCGACATCACTGCTTGGCGCCACCACACTTCCCGTTCCCAAAACAGGGAACGCCATCAATTCACTTGGCATTGGCGCATCGAGCTGCGACCAAAATGCGTGCGTAAACGCAATCGACAGGGTTAACTGTGCGCCCGGTTGCTGCTGATTGAGCTCAGCCACCTTTTGCGGCAGAGCTTGAAGCTTTTCAAGTACCTTTTGCGGATTCTGTTTGATTTTGAGAAGTGTGTATTGAGCAAATGGGCCAGCCTCAGGGAGAATGGCACTTTGTGGCGATGACATTGTTATAACCTCACGTATTTATTGTTCTTTATCCCAGTACGTTGGGAAATCAGTATCTGTTCAATTCTTCTTTAATGGTGAATGCACGATTTACGTAGATGACTTGATTGACTCATTTTCGACGCCAAGCTGAAAGCAATCTTTCACACTGCGACTATTAATTAGATAGATAATGAGCCAAGTCAGCAATAACCCGATACCACCCTGTGTCCAACTGAAGGCACCGTGATGCAAGTATACCTGGTAAGCCCACTGCAGCCACTGAGCAACCGCAATGACTAAGGTGAGCGGGCGACCGTAATACAACACACGAGTGAGCCAAGTGCGCTCGGGACTGCGCAAACCATAAAGCCACATCAACGCAATCGTCGGCAACCCCATCAGTAATCCAAGATAGAGCCCTGTTTGATTAGGGTACACGATAGTCAGTATTTCACTTCCGGACTCTCGACTGGCGCCAGCGACGACGAAGACAATCCAAGCGCGAGCAAGAAAAAACCACCCTAGCCATAGCCATTTTGGCGCTTTTAAAAAACCGTGTTGATCATAGTGTTCGATGGCGTAACGCACGACGTTATTCATTTTCTAAGACGACTAACCCACACTGTAAAGTAAAAGCCGCCACTTTGCGACCCGCAAGCCCCCACAAGCCAAAGCGGCGTGCTATGATAAGCCTTTGTTTACTTTCTCAATAAAGACAGCCATGAAAACCAGCCCTTCCCCTTCACCTGAAACCAAGCAAGACGCGCTAGCCATCGCAAAAGCGACGCAAAAGCCGGGGCAGACCAAAGAGCAAACCAAACTTATTGCTCAAGGGATCGAGAAAGGCATCGCATTGTATAAAAAGCAGCAAAAAGAGAAAGCTCGCCAAGCGGATAAGGCTCGTAAGAAAAATCAGAAAGCCAAAACCGCGCCGACACAGGAAGTGGCGCTTTCCCCTGAACCACAATCGGTTCCTTCTCGCTCAAAGACCAACACTTGGCTCCCTTGGGGGCTACTTATCATCAGTTGGATAGGATTTATTGCTTATGTCGTTAGCCAATAAACATCGCACTTTACTTAACTTTTGCGCGCTCACCTTTTGCGGACTTGCATTGGTAGGGTGCGCGTCACCGAGCATGAGCCTCAACCCTGCGGCGCAGCACGTTCATCTTCGCCAAGATGCCACCTTTGATCCTCTGCGATGTCAGTTCCTTGGTGAAGTGACCGGCAGTGAAGGCCATTGGTACAGCTACTGGTTCTTTGCCAACGATGTGATGATCCAAGGTGCAACCAATGACATCAAAAACCGTGCTCACGCACTAGGCGCAAACACGGTGTATATGGTTTCTCCGCAAGATTTCGTGACTTCATTTACACTCATGGGCAACGCCTATTTGTGTCCGTAAACGAGTACTTGGTATGAGCGGTGCCCCAAGTGGGTTCCACTCACTGGCTAAGCTTTAAAGCCCAAACTGGCTGCGATGTCTGAGCGTCGCTCAATCACCCACTGGCTGTCAAACGGACCCCAGTCTGAAAGCTGGTAATAGCCGTCATTATGGCGGCGTCCATCTTGAACAAACATCAATTCAATACCGATACCGGGCAACGCTTTGATCACATCTTGTATGGTGCGGCGTGGCCACCCCGTCTGTTCAATCAGCTTGGGGACATTGGGCCTTTCTAAATTTTCAACGAGCAGTGCAAGATACAGGCGTCTTGCAAACACAGGACTCAACTCCATTGATAACCTCCTAAAGATTTCTATGGTCATTATTTCTGTTTTGCCTAGCGATGTGTTGCGTTTGATCAATAACTCGACAATCGAAATTCGTTGCAACACATTTTTTTTGCTCAATGAAATATATCGATCACACTTTTGTCTCGTTGCCCAGTTCCTGCTACGATGCGAAAACAATAAAAACAGTCATAAAAAGGTAAGTCATGACCATCACTATGTACGGAATTCCTAACTGCGATACGATCAAAAAAGCCAAAAAATGGTTGGAACAACAAGGCATTGAGTACCAATTTCATGACTATCGCAAACAAGGTATAGAAACGGAGCTCGTCGAGCGCTTTTGCCAACAGCTTGACTGGCAGCAAGTCCTCAACAAACGCGGCACCACATACCGCCAGCTCAGCGATGAGCAAAAAGCCACTTTAGACAAAGAAACGGCCGTGTCGCTGCTCGTTGAGATGCCAGCGATGATCAAACGTCCGATTCTCGATGTCGACGGTACGCTCCACCTTGGTTTCAAAGCAGACCAGTACACAGCGATTTTTTCGTAGAATCCCTCATATTGCATCACCCACATTGTATTGAAATGAATAATTAAGGAACTCAAGGATGACAGATAGCCCAACATTGGCTCTCGCAAAAGATTTAATTAGCCGCCAGTCGGTGACCCCAGAAGATGCCGGCTGCCAAGATGTAATGATCGAACGCTTAAAAGCCTTGGGGTTTGACATCGAAGTAATGGTATTTGAAGACACCACCAACTTCTGGGCAAGACGAGGAACTGATGCGCCGCTGTTTGCCTTTGCAGGCCACACCGACGTCGTGCCAGCGGGTAAGATAGAACAGTGGCAGACGCCCCCTTTTGAGCCGACCATCAAAGATGGCGTCTTATTTGGTCGCGGTGCAGCGGACATGAAAGGCTCACTGGCCAGTATGATTGTGGCGGTGGAGCAGTTTATTGCTGAACATCCTGATCATAAGGGGTCGATTGGTTTTTTGATTACCTCAGACGAAGAAGGCCCCTTCATCAATGGCACAGTGCGCGTGGTTGAAACCTTAATGGCACGCAATGAGCACATTGATATGTGTATCGTTGGCGAACCATCCAGCACAGACATCGTTGGCGACGTAGTGAAAAATGGTCGTCGTGGCTCCATCACCGGCGATTTGACCGTTAAAGGTATTCAAGGCCACGTTGCCTACCCGCATCTTGCCAAAAACCCAGTGCATGAGTCGCTGCTCGCCATTCATGAACTGGCCACGACAGAGTGGGACCAAGGGAACGATTATTTCCCACCCACCAGCTTTCAGATCCCCAATGTGCACGCAGGTACCGGAGCATCTAACGTCATCCCGGGGGAATTCAACGTTCAATTTAACTTGCGTTTTAGTACCGAACTCAATAACGACACCATCGTCAAACGCGTCCACGACACGTTAGACAAGCACCAACTCGACTACGTTCTGAAATGGACATTCAATGGCGACCCGTTCCTAACCGATACCGGAGCGCTACTTGACGCTGTTGTGGATGCGGTGGATGCGGTCAACCAAACGAAACCGCAACTCCTCACGACGGGCGGCACCTCAGACGGCCGATTTATTGCCCGAATGGGGGGGCAAGTGGTTGAGCTTGGTCCGGTCAACGCAACCATCCACAAAGTGAATGAGTGTGTAAAAGTCGATGATCTTGAAAAGCTGACATTGATGTACCAGAAAACGCTCGAAAATCTGCTGGTGTAGTCATGACGCCCTCGCAACTGACCGGCAAAGCCTCCGATCACCTAAAAGAGGTGTTGGTGGGAGAAAAAGCGTTTCTGGTACACCCGAACGCCACACACGCATTGCTGACGTTAAGAGAAGCGGCGCTTGAGGCTGGATTTGACCTGTGCGTTGCGAGCGGTTTTCGGGATTATGATCGGCAAAAAGCGATTTGGAATCGAAAAATGAGCGGAGAGGCTGCCGTGCTCGACAGCCACAGCCGTCCGCTCGACGCTCAGTCGCTCACCATTGAAGAGCGCATCCATGCCATCATGCGCTGGTCTGCGGTGCCAGGCGCGAGCCGCCATCATTGGGGTACGGATTTCGACGTGTATGCGCGTAACTTACTTCCTCGGCATACTTCTCTAAAACTGGAACCTTGGGAATATCACACCGGTCACCAGCAGCCTTTCTATCTGTGGCTTAGTCACACCCTGCAGGACTCCGGTTTTTTCTTCCCCTATCACACCGATCGTGGCGGTGTCGCTCCCGAGCCTTGGCACATCAGTCACCGAGCGACTGCAGATGCTTGCCTTAGCCACCTCACCCCGGCCTTGCTGACTGAGCAGTGGCACGATCCCGAGCTACTGGGAAAAGAGTACCTGATCTCAAACGTCGATACGCTGTATACTCAGTTTATCACCAATATTAGCGCGTAGGCTTGCAATGGAACTGTTCACTAACCCTTGGTTTATCATCATTCTGGTCGTCTGTTTTATGGTCGGCAACATCGCGGCACTGCGCTATGTCTCCTACTTGAAACTCAAGCCGACTAGCAAAACGCAGCCAACAGACGCAGAGCAAGAGCGACGCAGCGATGAAGCGCTACTCAAAGAGCTACTCGAAGAAAGCGAGGAAAGCACGCCAGAGGGCAGCGACCCAATGACCAATAATAGTGCCACTAGCAACACCACTCACCCGCAGAACAAAGACTAAGTTACCTCTCCTATTCTGAGCATTACGCGGAGCCACCTCCGCGTATCAGCCAAGTCGGTTTAGCCCAGCGATCTATTTGATATGATCCCACGACATGTTTGAGACCAATCGGCACTCGTCGCATTTAAAATGAAACACATCATGAAGCGGCTCGTCTAAGCGCCAGTCGCCACCACACTTGGGGCACAACCTAGCCTGCTCAGTCGCGAGGCTCTCGCCTCCGACGCGATACTGATAGTAGTAAGTGGGGATTTGCGTGATGTACTCAATCCGGCCGCGCAAATCCCAGCCACGCTTAAATAGCACGCTGTCCACGTCACCAATCTCATGCAAGGCCGCATGTTCGGCGCGGCACGCACCGGCCATTTGCAGCTCATCGCACGCTTGCCATTCCGTCTGCCATTTGATCACCGCTTTATGATCGCCATTGAGCGTTGGACCATTGCGGTATAAAGGGATAGGCAGCAAGGTATCGCCACTACGAAGCGGCGAGCAAGTATGCACATACGTGGTGTAGAGCACCTGCCAGCTTGGTGTACTGTCATCGGCGGCCTCTTCCGAGTTCATGTCTCGGCCCAACAGACGCATTTTGGGAGCCAGCAGCGCCGCCTCAGCTAGGCGCTTGAGACACACTTTGACAAAATCGGAATGATGTCTTGGGTGTAAGCTCTCTTTCTCTGGGCAGACGACACGGACAAAAAATTCGCCATCGCCCATCACAATAGGGAACTCTCTGCCGAGCACCTGACCGTTGTAACGTAGCGCATCCATCAAACCGTTAATGGCTTTGTCGACCGCACTGATGGTGGTGTTATCAAAACACTCAAACTGTAACTCAACCACGTACATCGATTGATACCACCGGCTCTAACTGGGAAAGAAACTCATCGATACTTGGCGCGAGGACGTCTCGCTTTGACGTGCCGAGGCGCTCAAGAATCACGTTCCCCGTCAAATTGCAGATCGAGACCACATCGAGCTCCGCCTCTGTCGCTCCGATAAACACCGTAGGTTTGAGTTTTAAACGACGCTGGGTAACCAAATGCCCCAGAATGTTCTCTTGCAGGCGCTCAAAGTCGTCATCACTCCACACTTGCAAGAGCGTCAGCTCATTGCCTTGCCAGGTCACGTCCATATCGGCGCTGTATTGAGTGCCGTAAAAGATTTTGATGTCATCGTGAAGGGTCAGCTCAATCGCTTGCTCAACGTTGGAAAAATCCGCTTGACGCTCTCTCGGCTGAGCTTGCCACCAGACTGCGTCCTCATCCTTGTGTACAACACAGGGTGAGACCAAGTCCGCCAACTCTGCGCTTTTCGGCAAATGACCTTGACGATCAAGGTAGGCTTGGCGGTAGCGGTCACTCAACGAGAGCAACGCCTCAGCTACGATATCTTGCATTCAAATCTCCAACATCAATGTTCGCTTTTAGGGGCGGGATTGCGTAAAATTCTCGCCATTCTAATGGAAAATGAACAAAAGTATGAGCAAATATTCTGATGCCAAAGAGCTGGCTGGCCTAACCCTTGGACAAAAAACCGACTACGCCAACCAGTACGACCCAAGCTTGCTTCAACCGGTCCCGCGCAGCCTCAACCGCGACGATCTTCAGTTGGGTGACACCTTGCCATTTATGGGCTGCGATCTTTGGACTTTGTATGAGCTCTCATGGCTAAACAGTAAAGGGCTGCCTCAAGTCGCGATTGGTGACGTCGCCATCCCTGCCACTAGCGCCAACTTGATTGAGTCGAAGTCGTTCAAGCTTTACCTTAACAGCCTTAACCAATCCCGCTTCGACAGTTGGGATGAGGTCGAACGCACGTTGACCCGCGATCTCTCGGCCTGCGCAGGTGAAACCGTGTCCGTCACCCTGCACAGCGTTGAGGACTATACCGACAGCGTGATTGTGACCATGAATGGCGAGTGTATCGATCACCAAGACATCGAAATCACCCACTACGACTTTGATGCGAGCCTGCTGGAAAATGCCACGCTCGCGGAGGACGTGGAAGAGAGCCTCCACAGCCATCTATTGAAATCGAACTGTTTGATCACCAATCAACCTGACTGGGGCAGCGTCGAGATTCAGTACCAGGGCAAGCAGATCGATCGTGAAGCGCTGCTGCGTTACCTTGTCTCTTTCCGTGAGCACAATGAGTTTCACGAGCAGTGTGTGGAACGAATCTTTACCGACATCATGACCTACTGCCAACCAGAGAAGCTCACGGTCTATGCCCGTTACACGCGCCGTGGTGGTCTTGATATCAACCCATACCGCTCGAATCAATACCCAGAACCGTTGCACAACCAACGCATGGCGCGCCAATAACATTCGCTCCTCTTAATTTGGTCAACAAGGATAGCTACCACCATGATTTCACTTCGCTGGCGCTCGATTGTCTTTGCGTTTGTTTTGCTGATTTCTCGCCCGTTATGGGCCAACACGATCTATTCATCCGCCGCGTTGAACGAGGCCAGCGGCGTGGTGGATGTCGTGCCAGCGCAAGCCCGCCAGTTGGTGCAAAATTTCTTAGAGCAGCGTGATTTAATTGGTCAGACGGAGCAAAGCCCGAACGCTTTATCCCGTGACGATTCTGAGAGCCGCACTCGCTCACCAGGTAGCACCATTGACGCTCTGCGAATTCTGTCAAAAGCCGAATACAATCTGCACAACCCAAGAAACGCGCTCCTGCACCTTGAGCAAGCGGAAGAATTAGCAGCGAAATACCAACTCCCCTATCTGCTGCTTGACGTGCGTATCGATGAAATTCAACTGCGTTGGCAAATCAGCGCTGATGGCGCCGCCGCCCGTGAAGGGCTCGAGCTGGTCGAGCAAGAAATCAGTCAAATCGCCAATCCACAGCAATTTGCGCGCGGATTGCAATACCGCACTGCCATGTTGCGCGCCGCGATAGCGTCACAGGAAGGGCAATTGGATCTCGCCAATCAACTCTACCTGCAAAGTAAAGAGTATGTGGACAACTCCAATTCTGACCGTACGTTTATCCGCTTTCACACCACCTATGGACAGCACTTACTCGCGCATAAACAGTACAACCAAGCGCTCTCCGAGCTTCTTGCTAGTTATTGGAAAGCGATTGAAGTGGACTCAGGGCAACAATTGGCAGAGGTCAACCAAGTGCTGGGGCAACTCTTTTTTGAGCGCCGAGTGCTGGATAAAGCGGCGGACCACCTCTCCCAAGCAGCGGATTTTTATGACAACTTTGACTCCTCACCTCGATTAGCCCCCTTGCTCAAACGTATGGGCGATATCTACTACCAGCAAGGGAAATACAACTTGGCGTTGGTGCACTACTTCAACGCCATGGACCATGAAAAGATGCGCACCAATATCGAAAGTGTCATCGACATTCGTCTCTCGCTCGCGACCACTTATCTAAATTTGGTCAACTACCCACTGGCAGAGCAATATTTAGAGCGCGCGCAAGATCTGTTGCAGTACACAGATACCCCACGTCTAAAGGCACACGCTCTGTTGCTTGAAGCCGGTTTGGCGCGTCATCAAAAGCTCGCAAAAGTGGTGTTGGATCGCGCCTTCAAAGCGCTCGCTATCGGTGAATCGCTCAATGACATCACCATCCGTAAACACGCGTTCCAACTGCTCTACTACGGCTATGAACTGAGTGGGGAATACAAAGAAGCGTTAGAGTTTCTAAAACAATTTAACTCCCTATCCATTATTGAGCAGCAGCAACTCGACATCATAAGCGAAGACGCGTTTCGCCAACAAAAAGAGTTCGTCGAGCAATCGCTTCATCTAGCGGGCCAAAAAGAAGAGCTGATTGAAACCCACGCCGAGTACCTCAAATTTCAGAAAATCACAGTGACGCTGTTTGTGGTGTGCGCGCTGCTGTTTATCTTCTTAATACGTCGAGGGCATGTCATCAATGTTCAACGTGAGGAGTTGGATCTGCTCAACGAGCTGATCTACACCCATTCACGTTCTGGCTTGAAAAACCTACGCATGTTGAACGCGAAACTACCGGCGTCATTGGAAGAGAGCAGCCATAAATTTGAGAAATGGCATGTTGGCGAGCTGATTCATGAACCACTCAATGACCGTCTGCGCTTTGTCATGATTGATGTCCCTTTCCTGCGTAACATGTATTTGCAACACGGCTACGCAGAGGGGTTAAAACTGGAAAAAGCCTTTGGTGATTATCTGCACAGCCGAATTGAATCTCCGGCGCGTATGTATCACTTTTCCGATGCCAACCTCCTCTACATTGAGCCAGCCAGCGAAGAGAACCGAGATCCTGAACGACTGTTTGAACGCATTCAGCAGTGGATCTGTGAGTTTGAGCCTCAACGCTCGCTTAACCGCATCGTACGAATTGGTATGGCGGATTACCCCTTCCTACCAAGGGCTTATACGGCCGTGAATGATAAAGAGTTGATTGATGTGTTGTTGATGTCCACCAGCACGGCGCGTACCTTAAGTATGAAAGAACACAGTAGTCAGTGGGTTTACCTCAAGGCGATTGAGAATGCCCCGGCGGCGAGCCTTGCAACTGGTAACATACGTAAAGCGTGTAAACATTCCATTAATCAAGGGTTAATAAAGGTCCATTCATCGTTCAAGAATGAGGACAGTATCAAAAAACTATTAAAAGATGAGTAAAACCTGGGCAAACGACGTCGGTATGTCGTGACGGGCGGATTTATTTTGATATTATCGTTAAATTCGTTATTAAGGTTAGGCTTTTCCTATCCGTCTTAAGTTTAGATTTTCATGGGCGTTCTTGAGCAAGATCTTCAGTCACAGCTGTACAATCTGAAATCTCAATTGGAACAAGTCCGATTGAATCACAGAGATACCTCGTTCAAGTTTCAACGAGAACAAAAGGTATTGAAGCGAATCGTCGCGTCCCTAAGTAGCGCCTATACTTATGAGAACCCTAGGCTTCAAGATGGCTTGATAGAACTGCGTCGAGCCTTAGAACAGCAGCAAGATGTCACTACCATGATACCGAAGCTCGCCGTTCTTGAACGCCTGCTTAAACAGCAGAGCATAGCGATGGACAAACAGAGCGACAATTTAGACTCGAAAATCAAAGCAAGCGGTGAAACCCTGCTACGCTTGACAGGTTTGCCTGCCAAGATTAAGCGTGATCTGCGCGATTTACTCAGTTATTCCAACGGCATTGAGCGGCCAAAAGCAGAACAAGCTTTGACTCTACTTGGCCTCTACGAACGCTCCATCAAAATCATTACTTCCAACCCTGACACTTCCATCAATCAAATCGCCAATAGCTCGGATCGCGAACTGCTTCTGCGCCTTTCGGATGAACTGCAACATCTCATCACTGAATTGGATTTTGAAGGTGAGTCAGGGGATCTCTTAGCGGATATCCGTGCCAAACTGCTGATTGGTGTCTCTTCACATGTACTGCTTGAGCTCACCTTACAAACGCTCAAGTTGGTCATCGAAGGCACCAAGTATGAACGTAAAACCTCTGAGCAGTTTTTAGAGCAAGTGAACACTTCTCTCGCGACGACACTAAAAAGTAGCGCGCAAAATACGCAGCAGTCGGAAAGCTACTTTGAGCAGCGTAAAGAGATGAATATCGAGCTCTCCGAGTTACTGGGCAGTACTCAATCTAAGGTCAACAACGCGCAGTCGCTCGATGATCTCAAGCAAGATCTCAATCCACTGTTGAGTCAGCTCAATGCATTAACCGAACGGTTACACTTAGCGGAGCAGCGTGAGCAAGCCCTCATCGAGCGGATGGAATATGGCAATAATCAGTTGGAAGCGCTGTTCGAAGTGACGCAAGATTACCGTCGTCGACTTGAAGATCAAGCGCAGCGCATGTTACTTGACCCACTGACCAAGGTCTACAACCGCACTGCCTTTAACGATCGTTTAGAGCTTGAATATCGCCGCTGGATTCGCGCGCAACATAATCTTCGCGTGGTGATGTTTGATATTGATGGTTTTAAAGTCATCAATGACAGCTTTGGGTATTCTGCGGGCGACAAAGCACTCAAAATCATTGCACGCACTATTAAGAGCCAGTTGAATAGCACAGATACTGTTGCCCGTTTCTCAGGCGAAGAGTTCATCATTTTACTGCCTGAATCCGATGACAACGCCAGCTTTAAGCTCATCCAAACTGTTCAGTCTCAGGTCTCGAAGCTGCCATTCAAGTTCCGCGACCAAAACCTCTCTATCACCTTGTCGGCGGCCAGCACCTCCTTCAAAGAGTCCGATACCCCAGAAGAAGTACTCGAACGCCTAAACCTTTCACTGAAAGAAGCGAAATCCGTCGGCAAAAGCCAACTGGTTTGGAAATAACCCTCCCCTCATTTCTCAGCTTGATATAAACATATCAAATACTTAGCCTTTATTATCTGTTAAAGCATGCTAAGCTAGTAGTAACTCAGTTATTCACTCCCTCTCCATTTTCCACTGAGCACTAACAATAATAAATCACCGCATGAAACAATTCTGGTTAAGGAGACTTCATGATCACACATATCAGCCCAGCCGGTAGTATGGACTTACTGTCTCAACTTGAAGTTGAGCGCCTTAAAAAAACGGCCTCGAGTGATCTCTACCAACTGTATCGCAACTGCACGCTGGCGGTGCTTAACTCCGGCAGCCACACGGACAACTCAAAAGAGCTACTCGACAAATACAAATCCTTTGATGTCAATGTTTTACGCCGTGAGCGAGGCATCAAACTCGAACTCATCAATGCACCAGAGCACGCCTTTGTTGACGGGGAAATCATCAAAGGTATTCAGGAGCATCTCTTCTCTGTGCTGCGCGACATTGTCTATGTCAACATGCACTTAGCGGACAATCAACGTCTAAACCTGACCAATGCCAGCCACATTACCAACTTGGTGTTTGGCATTTTGCGTAACGCCGGAGCCCTAATCCCTGGGCTTGAGCCTAACTTAGTCGTCTGTTGGGGCGGCCATTCTATCAATGCGACGGAGTACCAATACACGCGCGAAGTGGGTAACGAGCTGGGTCTGCGTGAAATGAACATCTGTACCGGCTGTGGTCCTGGTGCGATGGAAGGCCCAATGAAGGGGGCTGCGATCGGTCATGCCAAACAGCGCTACTACGAGCAGCGTTATCTTGGCCTCACTGAGCCATCGATCATTGCTGCTGAGCCGCCAAACCCGATCGTCAATGAACTGGTCATCATGCCGGACATTGAAAAGCGCCTCGAAGCCTTTGTGCGTATGGCGCACGGCATTGTGATTTTCCCCGGCGGTGCGGGCACAGCGGAAGAGCTGCTTTACGTGTTAGGCATTATGATGCACCCAGAAAACGCCGATCAGCCGCTGCCCATCGTACTGACCGGGCCAAAAGAGAGTGAAGAGTACTTCCGCTCCATTGACCAGTTTATCGGTGCCACGCTAGGAAAAGCTGCACAACAACACTACGAAATCGTGATTGATGATCCCGCGCGTGTGGCGCAAATCATGAAACATGGAATGAGTGAAGTGCGTGCTCATCGTAAAGAAACCGGCGATGCATACAGCTACAACTGGTCACTTAAAATTGAGCCTGAGTTCCAACTGCCCTTTGAACCGACCCACGACAACATGGCAAGTTTGGATTTGCACCTCAATCAACGACCTGAAAACCTCGCCGCTTCTCTGCGTCAAGCGTTCTCGGGTATTGTGGCGGGTAATGTTAAGGCAGAAGGTATTCGTGAGATTGAACGCCACGGCCCGTTCGAACTCGATGGCGATAGTGAGCTGATGAAAAAGATGGACAGACTATTAAAAGACTTTGTCAGCCAAGACCGGATGAAACTGCCCGGAGGCAGTGCCTACGAACCGTGCTATCGGATTAAGACCGCCTAGCAATCTATCACTCAATCATTACAATAAGGGCCTTAGAGCCCTTATTTTATGCCGTTTTGGTAACGCTGTTATGTCTATACACCTTGTGATCATCGATGCCCTCAATTTGATTCGCCGAGTCCACTCAGCGCAGCCCGATCCGTCAGACATCGCACGTACCGCTCAAACCACCTCGCGCACTTTAAGTCGCATCATCAATGAAAGCCAACCCACCCACATCATTGCGGTGTTTGATCATCACCTGCAAGAGCGAGGCTGGCGCGCCGAACTGTTGCCTGAATACAAACAAAACCGCAAACCGATGCCCGAACCACTGCAAGAGGGCCTAGAGAGCATTCAAGAAGCATGGTGGCAATTGGGGGTGGATTCGCTGTTATCTGAAGGTGATGAAGCGGACGATCTGGTCGCTACACTGGCGATGAAGGTCGCGAGTCACGGCGAAAAAGTGACCATCATTTCCACCGATAAAGGCTATTGCCAATTGCTCTCTCCCACCTTGCAAATTCGCGACTATTTTCAGCATCGTTGGTTGGATGCGCCATTTATCGAACAAGAATTTGGTGTCAAACCCGAGCAATTGGCCGACTACTGGGGATTGGCTGGCATTAGCTCAAGCCAAGTGACTGGAGTTCCGGGCATTGGCCCGAAAGCCGCCAAAGAGATCCTGACCCAATTTGCCAACATCGATGAGGCCTACACCAGCGAGAGTTTAGCGCCCAAATATCGTAAAAAATTGGACGAGCATATTGAGCAAGCCAAACTGTGCCGCCAAGTTGCCGCGCTGAAAACCGATATCGAGCTTGGATTCAACTTACAAGATTTGCGCTATTCACCGCCCGAACAAGGATAAAAAAACAGCCCTGACGATGCAGGGCTGTAACTTGACCTTTATCGGTTAGCTTAGTGCGGCGAGATGTTCGATAAACACTGGACGTGTACGGTGATCTCTTCTCGATCATGATACAAGTGCTTCGCTTGCAGCTTGAATTTTACCTTGTTTTCAATCAGGAAAATCTTCAAGTTTTCAATATCTTCCAACACTTCATCGTAACGCCCTTTCATCGGCAACTTTAAATTAAAGATCGCCTCTTTCGCCCAGCCACTGATGATCCATTCGCCCATCAATTGCGCCACACGTGACGGTTTTTCAATCATATCACACACGAGCCAAGTGACGTTCTTACGCGCGGGTTCGAACTTAAAACCATCTTCTTGGTGGTGTTTCACCTGCCCCGTTTCCATCAAGCTGTCCGCCATCATGCCGTTATCAACCGCATGGACAAACATCGAACGCTTGACCAGTTGATAGGTCCAACCGCCCGGACACGCTCCTAAGTCCACACCCCACATGCCAGAGGCAAGACGCTCGTCCCACTCTTCTCTTGGGATAAAGACATGAAACGCTTCTTCAAGCTTCAACGTCGAACGACTAGGCGCATCAGCAGGGAACTTAAGACGCGGGATGCCCATAAAGAATTGGGAGTTGTTGCTAGGTAACGAGTAGCCAACAAAACAGTGCCCTGGCGCCACAAAGCAGAGGTGCAAGACTGGTTTTTTCGGGCTCTCTCTATCAAAAAGAATGCCTTTGCCGCGCATCGCTTGGCGCATCGGTACGGTAAATTTTCGGCAGAACTTGAGTAGCTCTTTGGCCTCATTGGTGTCTGGCGTCTCAATTCGGATATCGCCGCAACGAGGAAAATCTTCGACCTCAGCCATAGATTGTAAAATCGGCGTGATGCGATCTTCACGAGGCAGCTCGTCAATCTCTACCGCCACCGCAAACATCTGACGGGCAAAAATGAGCGACTTAAAGTCGAGCTCTTTGACCAACTTCTCGGCATCGCCCTCTTGATAGCATTCAAACAGCACGTATCCCGAATTCTTTTTCAGGCGAGGGAAACCATACACTTCCAACTGGGTGGCGCGATCTTGAATTTCTCCGGCACACTCTTTCTCAAACCCAGAACGGCAATAGAGCATTAACTGTTTCACTGATTCACCTCGTTACTTTGCAGTGCGGCGACAACAAACAGCGCCCAACCAATCAGAAACATCACTCCACCGAACGGAGTGATCGGGCCAAACCATTTGATGCCCGTGATCGCGAGTGCGTATAAGCTGCCGCTAAAACAAAAGATGCCGATGATAAAGCAAATTGCCGCACGTGCGAAATTTTTTTCTCCCGCGGAAAATGACGTCAACCGAAGGAAAAGCGCGCAGAGCATGATCGCGATAGCGTGGAGGAACTGATAATGGACGCCGGTTTGGAACACCTCCAGAAGATAAGGCGGCAGCATGGCTTTTAAACCATGAGCAGCAAAGGCTCCTAACGCGACACCAAGACCGGAAAACGTGCCCCCCAAGGCAAGTAAGTGGTTACTTTTCACTGTAGACTCCTTGAATAAACTCGGCCAACTTCTCGACCGCTAAGGCGATATTCCTTTGCTCAGTATGCCCAGAGCGTTTGCGAGGTTTAAAGCTATGATCGCCATCTGGAATGAACACAAGCTCGGTACATGACGACAAAGAGAAATTCACGCACTCATCTTTTGAGCCGAACGCATCACGCTCACCTTGCAAAATCAAGGTGGGTTTGTGGATAGTGCTTAGGTGGTCGCCCTTAAAGTTCTCTGGCTTGCCCGGCGGATGAAAAGGAAACCCCAAACATGCCACCGCGCGCACCTTATCGTCATCAGCCAATAAACTCGCCATGCGTCCTCCCATCGACTTACCGCCGATCACCACAGGGGAAGCGGCATGTTGCTCAAGTACCTGTTGATAGGCTTCCAGTAACTTGGGCGCTCTGTCTGGCGGGCGGCGCTTGCCATCTTGTTCGCACTTTTCCATATAGGGAAAATTAAAACGAATCACTTGAATACCGTGACTCGCGAGCCCCTTGGCGACGGCATCCATGAACGCATGATCCATTCCCGCCCCCGCGCCATGAGCAAAAATAAACACAGGATCATGGCTGTGGCCGTCAATACGTCGATTATTCATCCAGCAATACCTCTTGTTCTTTGTGCGCCTTGGCCAGCATCCAATCACGGAAAGTGGCAATACGCCCCATATCCGCCTGCTTCTCATGGCAGACCACATAAAAGGCGTTCTTGGAGACCAATACCTCATCGAATGGTGCAATTAAGCGTCCTGCCTCCAACTCTGGTTGGGCAAGAACGTTGTTACCCAAGGCGACCCCTTGGCCGTGAGCAGCCGCCTGCAGCACCATGGTTGAGTGGCTAAAGATGGGGCCGTGGTTGACATTGACGCCTTCAATGTCATGCTCTTTCGCAAACTGCTTCCAATCTTTGCGCGAGGTATCGTGAAGCAGAGTATGTTGCTTGAGGTCACTTAATGTTTCTAATGGTTTGTTACCTAAAAGTAACGACGGAGAACAAAGTGGGATTAAAAATTCTTGGTAAAGTTTGTCTGCCCGAAGCCCGGGCCAATTACCGCGCCCGTAGTAAATAGCCACATCGACATCATCGGTCAGAGACCCCTCATCCATATCAACAGCTTTAATACGCACGTCGATATCTGGCTCTTGCTGGTTAAAGTCCGCCAGTCTTGGAACAAGCCATTGGATCGCAAAGCTCGGCGGTAAGCTGATGGTTAGGGCACCTTTCTCACTTCTTTCCAGAACTTTATCTGTCGCTTCGGCCAGTGAAGAGAAGATATCTTTGATATCAAGGAAATAACTTTGACCTTCCTCGGTGAGCAGTAACGAACGATTTCGGCGACGAAACAGTTTCAAGCCGAGAAACTCTTCCAGCGCTTTAATCTGGTGGCTCACTGCCGCTTGAGTCACAAACAACTCTTCGGCAGCACGGGTAAAGCTCAAATGACGTGCGGCGGCCTCGAACACTTTTAATGAGTTCAAAGGGGGCAATCTTCTGGACATTAGGGTCGCCTCTAGATGGATTAGTTTTTTTAATCTGAAACATTATAAATTGTCCATTGCCTGACGACTAGAGAAATTCTATATTTCTCACCGCACCAAGAGCCTGAACGGCTTGATATTTCGGTATCAATTGGCTTCTTGTTGCGATGTTGTGTTTGCAAACTCGAATTTCGAGTTCGGTAGTATTCTACCCGCTTTGATAACTATCAAAGCGCATACTTCCTGTATTTATTTTGACCTGTCTGTCAAATTTTTTAGCACCGCCTTATGGCGGTGTTTTTTTATGCCCTGTATTCGTGTTCTTCAGACAATAACGGCTTAACGCTTCCTTATCTGCTCACTTACCCAGTCAAACAAAAACGCGCAGCGTGAGACAATTCAGGCTGCGCGTTTATAGGGTTTAAAAAACCACTATGGGCGATAGACTTTGACGTTACTAAAGCCTTGCTCTTGCAGGTAGAGCGCTTGTAAGCGACTCATCACCCCACGCTCACAGTAAAGCAGATACGTGTGCGACTGATCGAGATCGCCAAATTGCGTGGCTAGCTTGTAGAACGGGATGTGCTTAACCTCGACACCCTCTATTTCTAATGGCTTATCGTCTTCCTCTTCTGGACTACGAATATCCAAAACCACTGCGTGATCTTCCACCGCTTGAACTTGCTCAACTTCAGGCGCCGCTTGCTCTGTCTCTTTCGCAATATCTCGGATATCCATTTGACGCGCTTCGCGCACCACTTGCTCAAGAATATCAAAGTTGAAGTTGGCCTCTTCCGCTTCTAGCTTGCCTTTCACCGCTTTGACGGTTGGCTTTTTAGAGATCACCCCACAATATTCTGGCATGGTCTTAGCGAAATCTTCGGTGCCGATGTTACGCGCTAGGTTGATGATGTCTTCTTTGTCCCAGTTGATCAGCGGACGAAGAATCAAGGTATCGGTCACGCCGTCAATATGACGCAGGTTGGTTAAGGTTTGGCTTGATACTTGGCCAAGCGCCTCACCTGTGACCAAGGCCTGAATACCAAACTTCTCAGCAATCATACCGGCTGCGCGCATAAACATACGCTTTAGCACCACGCCCATTTGACCATCGTCGACCTTTTCCAAGATCTCTGCGACCACAGGTTCAAAATCGACCGAAATAAAGCGCACTTTGGCCGACGAGCCGTATTTGTTCCACAAGTAATAAGAGACTTGTTTAACGCCGATTTCATGCGCCGGACCGCCCAAGTTAAAGAAGCAGTAATGCACTTTTGAGCCACGCTTGATGTGCAGGTAGCTAGAAACACCGGAATCAAAACCACCTGAAATCAGGCTCAGCACATCTTCTTGCGTCCCTAATGGGAAGCCGCCCAAGCCTTTGTGGCGTGCGATCACTTGGTTAAGTTTGTCGCCTGCGACTTCAACCTTGACTGTTACATCTGGGTTTTGCAGCTTAACGCTGGCACTTTCCACCGCTTGGTTAAGGCCACCACCGACATAGCGTTCCAGTTCGATAGAGGTGAAATCATGCTTGCCACGACGCTTTGCGCGCACCACGAACGTCTTACCTTCAATGTTGGGGCGATTAAGTTCTAGCACTTGCTCGTAGATGTCGTGCAAGTCTTTAAACTCTGACTGCTTAACCTCTAAGATATGATGAATGCCCGGCGTGTGCGTCAACACTTCGATGGTTTCGTTGTAGTACTTATCAGACTCGGAGGTCACTTCGATGTGATCACGACGGTTAAATACCGCTACAGACTCCGTTCGGCTTTTGATAATGTTGCGAATATTACACTCTAGAATCTTGGTGAAGCGCTTGCGCACCGATTCACTTTTTACGAAGATTTCTGGATGGGGCTTAACAATAAATTTCATAGTTCACTTCACAAGTTCTGTTTCGCACATAAATAGAGGTTAGCCTTAACGCGTTGCGCTGGCTAAGGGCGCAGGATTATACACGAATGAGTGCTCATAAAAAAGACGAGCCATCGCTCGCCTTTTGACCATTCTCGATGACGCTAAGTTTCCGCCTCACGAATCGCGCTTTTATCCTAACTATTTTTGCCCTGACTACTTTTGCTTACTTTTGCTTTAGCTTAGTTGTCCAGTACAGGCACTTCATCACTGAGCAGGGCTTCCCCTTGCAAGATGCTGATTTCAACTCGGCGATTGCGTGAGCGCTGCGCTTCGGTGTCATTAGGTCCGAGCGGCTGAGTATCCGCCATACCACGCACTTCTAAACGGCTATGGTCAAACCCTCTCACACGCTCCATTTCCTGTGCTACTGATACCGCACGCTGGGCGGAGAGATCCCAGTTCGAGCGGTAGAGCTCCGAATCCAACCTTTGGTTGTCCGTATGACCAGAGACGCGCACCACACCAGGAATGTCTTTAACAAGATCCGCTATCTGGCGCACTAAAGGACGGAACTTCGGCTGCAAGAAGGCAGAACCTTCAGGGAAGGCACCTTTTTCACGAATTCGGATATCGATCTGTTGGCCAAGATTTTCTACCTCAATCGCCCCTTGCTCAATTTCACGTTCTAGCGCTTTCTTGATGCTTTCCATCAAGGTTTCAAGCTCTTGTGACTTCTCTGCCGATTGCTGTTGTTCGTTGTCTGATTCAGAGTTCTGGTTGTCTTGCGTTGACGTGTCGGGTGATTTACCGCCAGTCAGCTTTCCTTTGTCACGTTGGGTTCCCCCGGCGCGATCGGACTCGCCTTCATGAAACTCCAGCGTTTGCTGAGTGATGTCGATGGTTTGCTGCATGATGACGTCAATCGGCGTTGGTTCAGGTCGACCTGGTCTGAACTCTTGAGCAATGATACTGGTCCCCTTCGGGATGTCTTTCACTTCCAAGCGGTTTTGCACACCAAACGCAAACTTCATTGATCCCGCGATCTGTTTGAACTTCAGTACGTCCATTTCAGAGAATGACAACAGCAGTACGAAGAAACACATGAGCAGCGACATCAAGTCGGCAAACGTCCCCATCCACAAGGGCAAGCCAGGTGGCGGACATTTGCAATCGTTCTCGTCGTCCATCTTTATTCCTTACTCGTTATCGACGTCAAGGGCACGCTTACCTTCATTGAGGTAATTTTTCAGATAGCTGTCGATAACACGAGGGTTCTGACCGTCTTGAATAGCCAGTACGCCATCCATGATCAAGCGACGGTTTAACTTCTCTTGTTCTCGGCGCAGGGAAAGTTTGTCGGCAATTGGGAAGAACACCATGTTAGACAAGATCGCCCCGTACAGCGTTGTCAACAACGCCACCGCCATAGCAGGACCGATCGCTTTGGGATCGTCCATGTTCGACAGCATCGCCACCAGACCGACCAAGGTACCAATCATACCCATCGCCGGTGCTACGTCACCAAAGGCGCGAAATACGCTGGTACCAAATTCATGTCGTTCGTCCGTCAAGGAGATGTCTTTTTGCAACGCGGCGCGCACGACATCGGCGTCATGACCGTCGACCAATAAGTCGATGCCCTTTTGCATGAAACTGTTGGTAATTTCCATCTCTTCGAGTGCAAGGAAGCCACCTTTACGAGCAGCGTCAGCCATTTCGACCACTTTAGCGATGAGATCTTCTGGCTCGTCCACCTTGAACATGAAGGCTTTGCCAGCAATCTTCGCCGCGCCAAAGAATTGCCCCATGGTAAACTTCATCAGTACAACAAAGGTCGAACCGCCGACCACGATCAATATCGATGTGACATCGATAAACATCATGATGCTTCCGCCAAGTATCATTGCCATGATGACGAAGGCAAATCCGCCAAGCAATCCCAAAAGCGTTGCTAAATCCACAAAGCACTCCTCATGCTAACTCCAAGCTTCTACCAAATTATATCGGCAACATGTTCAGATCTTTAGTTTTTTATAAGTTGCGCGTCACAACATCCATCTTTGCTTGACCGAAGCCACCGCGCAAGCTCGATTTTTCTGACAAATTTACTCGGTTAAATTTGACCATCATTGGCGGCTAAGGTAACTTTCGTCCATCTTTACAAATGTAGAAAAGTTATGGCGAGCAAGAAACCCGAAAATATGACATTCGAGGCAACAATTGAAGAACTGGATACAATTGTTGCAAATTTAGAGAATGGCGATTTATCGCTCGACGACGCATTAAAGAAATTCGAACGCGGCATCACTCTTGCTCGTGCTGGTCAAGCTAAATTGAGCGATGCAGAACAACGTGTCAGCCTGCTACTTCGTAATGACGATGACGCACCGCTCGTTGATTTTGATGCCCAGCCTGAATAACGGTTTTAGAAGATTCTCCTATGATTGAGGCCTTAACCTCTCTTCAACAGCGCAATAACGCTCAGCTGCAAGCTTGGCTCGATCGCTACCCACACCAGCATCTTCCGCTACTGGAGGCCATGCGCTATGGCTTACTGCTTGGTGGAAAACGCGCGCGACCTTTTTTAGTGTACATCACCGGCCAGATGCTCGGATGTGAGTTGGAGTCATTGGACACGCCTGCAGCGGCGGTGGAATGCATCCACGCTTATTCCTTGATTCATGACGACCTACCCGCGATGGATGACGATGAGCTTCGCCGTGGCCAACCGACTTGCCACATTAAGTTCGACGAAGCGACCGCTGTGCTCACGGGTGACGCATTGCAAACGCTCGCCTTTACCATTTTAGCGCAAGGTCCATTACACCCTGAGGCCGAAAGTCTGCGTATAAAGATGGTACAGGAGTTGGCGAATGCCTCGGGCGCCAATGGCATGTGTTTAGGTCAAGCGTTGGATTTAGCAGCGGAAAACCGCGCCGTGTCTCTTGAGGAGCTCGAAAACATCCATCGGAACAAGACCGGGGCACTGATGAAGTCTGCAATTCGTCTTGGCGCACTCGCCGCCGGTGAACGAGGAGTCGAGGTACTGCCACATCTTGATCGTTACGCCGATGCCATTGGACTGGCGTTTCAAGTCCAAGATGACATTTTGGACATCATCAGTGATACGCAAACGCTCGGCAAACCGCAAGGCTCAGACCAAGCGCTCAACAAAAGTACCTATCCCGCTTTGCTAGGATTAGAGGGAGCCATCAACAAAGCTCACACTCTGTTTAATGAGGCGCTTCAAGCATTGGAAGCGATCCCCTACAATACAGAATTACTGGAAGAGTTCGCCCGATATGTCATCGAGCGCAAGAACTAACACTATAAGCGCGCATAACTATGACTCTTGATATTTCAAAGTATCCGACACTTGCACTGGCTGACACACCGCAGGAGCTACGCTCGCTGCCGAAAGATGTGCTGACAGCGTTGTGTGACGAGCTACGCACCTACTTACTCAACTCGGTGAGCCAATCGAGTGGTCACCTTGCCTCCGGCCTTGGTACGGTGGAACTCACGGTCGCTTTACACTATGTCTACAATACGCCATTTGACAAGTTGATTTGGGACGTGGGTCATCAAGCTTACCCACACAAGATTCTAACGGGTCGCCGTGAACAAATGCCGACTATTCGTCAAAAAGACGGTCTGCACCCCTTTCCTTGGCGTGAAGAGAGTGAGTATGACACCCTCTCTGTCGGACACTCATCCACATCGATCAGTGCTGCGCTCGGCATGGCGATCAGCGCTGGGCGTGAAGGGAAAGATCGTAAAGTCGTTAGCGTGATTGGTGATGGTGCCATCACCGCAGGTATGGCGTTTGAAGCGATGAACCACGCCGGTGACGTTCACCCTGACATGCTGGTGATCCTCAACGACAATGAAATGTCCATTTCAGAAAACGTTGGTGCACTTAACAACCACCTTGCGCAAGTGCTGTCTGGCAGCTTGTACACCTCGATTCGTGAAGGGGGCAAAAAAGTCCTCTCTGGCGTACCGCCGATTAAAGAGCTGGTTCGTCGTACCGAAGAGCATCTAAAAGGCATGGTGGTACCAGGGACTCTGTTTGAAGAGCTGGGCTTTAACTACATTGGTCCTGTTGACGGCCATGACGTTAATGAACTAGTGAAAACGCTGAAAAACATGCGTGAACTCAGTGGGCCGCAGTTTTTGCATATCATGACCAAAAAAGGCAAAGGTTATGAACCCGCAGAAAAAGATCCCATCGGTTATCACGGTGTGCCTAAATTTGATCCAAGCCACAGCTCGCTGCCAAAAAGCAGCGGCGGTAAGCCGACATTCTCAAAAATCTTCGGTGACTTCCTGTGTGACATGGCGGCCATCGACCCGAAATTGATGGCCATCACGCCAGCCATGCGCGAAGGCTCCGGTATGGTGCGCTTCTCTAAAGAGTTCCCCAAACAGTATTTCGACGTTGCGATCGCAGAGCAGCATGCTGTGACACTAGCAACGGGCATGGCGATTGCGGGCAATCACCCTATCGTCGCGATCTACTCGACCTTCTTGCAGCGCGGTTACGATCAACTGATTCATGACGTCGCGATCATGGATTTGCCCGTCATGTTTGCCATCGATCGCGCTGGTCTGGTGGGCGCTGACGGTCAGACCCACCAAGGGGCGTTTGACTTAAGCTTTATGCGTTGCATTCCGAATATGGTCATCATGGCGCCGAGTGATGAGAATGAATGCCGACAAATGCTTTACACCGGCCATCAGCATCAAGGTCCTAGTGCCGTTCGTTATCCGAGAGGCAGCGGCATGGGCGTTGAGATTGAAACCGAGTTCACGGCACTGGAGATCGGTAAAGGGCGAGTGGTTCGTCAATCTCGCCACTCTCAAGAGGGCCCGAGTGTCGCTATCTTGAGTTTTGGTACCTTCCTTGCGAACGCACTCGAGGCGGCTGAGGGCCTAGATGCCACAGTTGCTGACATGCGCTTTGTTAAACCGCTTGATGAAGCTCTGATTCGTGAACTGGCAGCGCAACACGATGTGCTGGTTACCATTGAAGAAAACGCGATTGCGGGCGGCGCAGGTGCAGGCGTGATTGAGTTCATGATGAAGAATAAGCTACTCAAACCTGTGCTTAACCTGGGTTTACCGGATGAGTTTATTGCTCAAGGTACACAAGAAGAGTTGCATCAAGAGCTTGGCCTAGATGCAAAGGGCATAGAGCGCGCGATTCGCGATTATCTTGCTTGCTAAGCGCGTACTTTACCATTTCACGCACTTGCCCTAACAATTCAAGCCATAACAATTCAAGTCATAAAAGAGCGCAGACCCAGTCTGCGCTCTTTGCGTTTGTGTTCTCATCAATCCGTTAAACGTTCGAGCGGCCAAGACATCGACGCCATGATCCTCAGCCAACACTCATCGACTGGCGCAACGATGGTAATGGGCTCTTGGGTATAAGGATGAACAAAACTCAACCGCGAGGCATGCAGCATCAACCTGTGTGCATCAAAGACGTCACGAAATAATCGATTATGCTTACCATCACCATGTGTAGTATCACCGACGATAGGGTGCCTCAGGTGGGCCATATGGCGTCTAAGCTGGTGCTTGCGACCGGTAAGAGGCTTTAACTCCATTAACGCGTAGCGAGACGTAGGGAACGGTCCTGTGGAATAAGGCACCTCCGCTGTTGCCAGTGGACGATAATCGGTAATGGCCTCTTGCGCTTCCTTTTCTTGGCTCGCGAACTTGTCGGCGATTTTATCCAACTCTAACTTAAGCGCGTAGTCGAGGCGAGCCGCCTCATGAATCCAACCGCGCACAACGGCATGGTACGTTTTCTCCATTTGATGTTCAGCGAACATCGGCATCGCCTCTGCTGCCACTTCACTGGACAACGCAAACATCAGCACGCCCGATGTGGGTCTATCTAAGCGATGAAGAGGAAATACATGCTGACCAATTTGATCGCGAAGCGTCTGCATCACAAATTGCGTTTCGTGTTTGTCCAGCCAACTGCGGTGCACCAACATACCCGCAGGCTTATTGACCGCGACAAAATACGCATCTTGGTAAAGAATCTCTAGCGTCATTGACACACCTCATCCACCTGTCTTATCAGTTCAATCAACGGCTGATAGTCGCTGTTTGACTGCCAACACTGCTCAAAATAGGGCGCGATAGCAAAACCGCTCGGAAGAGGCTCACCGTTCTCGATCATTGCGGTCATTTTGTCGACAAAGATCCATTGAAGCCATGCTTCAGGCGCAAGCTTATCCATCGCAAAGGGCTGTGCGCTCACAAATTGTGACTCATCAGGTCGAGTATGTTGCCAGAGTTGTAATGCTTGCAGTTGCGCTTGAATAGACGCAAACAAGGTGAGCAATTGTTGTTGCTGTGTCATAAACCTAAACGTGAAACCTTGAAATTAATGATAAGAGTACCATTTATAGAGGAAAGAAAGTTAGGACAATTCATCGATGGATACCATTCACTCACTCACTGACCTGCTGAAAAACAGCCATTGCGACTACCGTGTCTTCGATTTAGGCCGTCGCATCAGCGTCATTGATGCTCAGACATTTTCTGATGTGGAACAAGGACAGAAACCCTACCCTTACCCACTTCAACGTAAAGCACACCTCGCGATCGCCTATTGGAATGAACACAAGCAACCTTGGATTTGGTTTTTAAAATTCGAGTTGGATGAGCGTGGCTTGTTTCAACAAGCGGACATTGGCCAATTTATTAAATACGTCATCGAGGCGATGGGCTCACGCTTACATCAAGAGATGAGTGAGGAGCAGCAACAGAAGCTATCCAACAACCCCTATACGTTCAAACCCAGCGATGACAAGATGGCGGTTTTCCATAGTCAAATTCGCGCTGAGCTCGACCTTCCTTGTAGTCAGTACTATGAACACGCGCAACACTATTTCTCAGGTGGATTAGGCTTTGAACAGTGGCAGACTGTCGGGCTTCAAGGGATCAGTGATATGTGCGCACGTCTAGGAAGTGACCAAAATGGCGAGCATATACGTAAGTCCCTCACATCGCTACCTAGCCAGCCCCTGTATGCTCTGCTTGGGGTTCTCGAACATACATCACCACTACCAAGCAAATTAGCCGAGCGACTCAGTGAAATGGCGCACAAGGAGATGGAGACCAAAACGCCGGATCTGTTTTTGCTCTCCGCACTGACTCGCGCCTTATCGGGCAGTCACCATCAACTGAGTCACCGCTTGGTTGAAACCCTCTTAGCCTCGCCACTGCTCAGTCATCAAGAAGTGCTCATCGCTATCGCTGGCCGCTGCTGGCACTGGCTGTCAGATCAAGACATCGCAGAGCAGTTCTTGCTGAGACTGGCGCAAACTGGTAATCAAACACTCTTTAATCAGCTGTTTGCCGATTTGGTGATGCTACCAGAGCTGCGTATGGTCCTGCTGCCGTTGCTCCACACTAGCCCCTCCCCTGAGTTGGCTCAAGCGCTGCTGAACCTTCAGAAAGCGACCAAAGCCGAATAGAAAAGAGGGCGTATGATTGACAACTTACTGGCCATCTTGGCACTGAGCTTTGGCTGCTTTATTTTTTGGCAACATCGTCGCCAGGCCGAGATCGCCAAAGCGATCGCCATACGTAAGTGCGACCAATTAGGCTTACAGCTCTTAAGTGTGGCGCTAGATGGACACAAACTAAAAACGCCACAAGGTCAGTGGCGTTGGCATACGATTTACCTGTTTGAATTTTCGTCGCTTGGTGACGACTGTTATCAAGGAAAGATCACCATGCAAGGGTTTCACCTGCGTGATATCTGGTTAGAGCCACATCGCCTGTAGACGCACTAGGGATTAAACCCGTAGCGCCGCTGGACTAACGTCCGTAGGCAAAAGCATCGATAGGAAAAAGCGTGGAATAAGAAAAGCCCCGATACTTACGTATCGGGGCTATAGTCTTACTCGCAGCAGTCCGGCTACAAAAGGTGCTCCATGCATCTTCCTTAATAGTGACTGTGATCCGTCAGTCTCTTCCTACTTCGCCATCCTAGCGGTGTCCTGTTTGTCCTTTGTGCTAACCTTCCCCGTTAGCGCTCATCACTTGTTCCTTGAGCGGTGTCCTTGGCATCTTCCTGATGCTGTCCTGCCTCATCCTAGAGGGGTCCATTTCGTTCCTTGATCGCTAATGTCCTATCAGCGAAACCGTGTCCGTACGGCTATCCTAGCATCCTGCGCGATTGTCCATCCTGGTCAATCTCTCTTCATCCTGAAGTGTGCAATCCGTGCTGTTTCCTGTTCCGTGTCAGCATCCTTCCGACAGGGATTAATTTACGTGATTGACGATTTTGGACAAGTCTGATGGTCATTTTTTTTATGTTTACAACTCATAAACAACATAAATAATCAAATACTATCAGTTATTTAGATTGCACTATTGATATAAGAGCTAACAAAATGACGAATTTTTCTCACACGCTTTGTGCGAGATCTCGCACACGCAATTACCAAATTTTCTATTCGTTTTCTTCATCGCCGACGAGTATCATGTGATCGATTACACACAAGGAGTCACTATGCTTACTCAGGATGTGAGCCAAGAGCTCAAACAGGTATTAGAACAACTCAGCCAAGAAGGCAAAGAGCCGACGGTTGCCTTGGTCAAAGCCCGACTTTCTACTCCCATTCCCATGCCAGCGCTGATCACAACGATTAAAAGCTGGAAATCGTCACAGCGCGTACCAAAAGTTGAAGTCGCGGCCAAGCCGCCGCTTGAAGAAGATCGCGTTGCTCAACTTGAGCAGCAAGTACGCGAGCTCACCGCCCGATTAGCGGCCATTGAAGCGAAGCTAGGCTTATAATCCAACGAGCCCGACAAATAAAAAGGCTTGGCATTTCACTGCCAAGCCTTTGTTTGTATACGTTAGCGTAATGCTAAGATTACCAGCCCGTCACTTCGCGTAGACCTTTACCGATCTCAGCCAGTGATTTCACCGTCTTAACACCTGCCGCTTCAAGCGCAGCAAATTTATCTTCCGCTGTTCCTTTACCACCTGAAATGATCGCACCCGCGTGGCCCATACGTTTGCCAGGAGGCGCAGTGACACCCGCGATGTAAGAGACAACTGGCTTAGTGACATTTTCTTTAATGTACGCCGCCGCTTCTTCTTCCGCAGTACCGCCGATCTCACCGATCATGACAATCGCTTCCGTTTCAGGGTCTTCTTGGAACAATTTCAGGATATCAATGAAGTTTGAACCTGGAATTGGGTCGCCGCCGATACCCACACATGTTGACTGACCAAAGCCTTCGTCTGTCGTCTGCTTAACCGCTTCGTAAGTAAGCGTGCCAGAACGAGACACAATACCGACTTTACCCTTCTTATGAATGTGACCCGGCATGATACCGATCTTACATTCGTCAGGAGTAATAACGCCTGGACAGTTTGGACCAATCATGCGAACGCCGGTTTCTTCCAACTTCACTTTCACGTCGATCATGTCCGTGGTTGGGATGCCTTCGGTAATGGTAACGATAAGCTCAATACCCGCGTCGATCGCTTCTAAGATCGCGTCTTTACAGAACGGTGCTGGTACATAAATCACAGTGGCTGTTGCGCCTGTCGCCTCAACCGCTTCACGTACGGTATTGAATACCGGTAGGCCGAGGTGAGTTTGGCCACCTTTGCCCGGAGAAACGCCACCGACCATTTGCGTGCCGTAAGCAATCGCTTGTTCAGAGTGGAAAGTGCCTTGACCGCCGGTGAAACCCTGACAAATTACTTTGGTGTCTTTGTTAATTAGTACAGACATTATTTGCCCTCCGCAGCAGCAACAACTTTCTGAGCTGCGTCGGTGAGCGACTCAGCTGCAATGATATCAACATCAGAATTCGCAAGCACTTCACGACCGAGATCGGCGTTTGTACCTTCTAAACGAACCACAACCGGTACGTTTACACCTACTTCTTTAACCGCACCGATGATGCCCTCTGCGATCATGTCACAGCGCACGATACCACCAAAGATGTTGACGAGTACGGCTTTAACATTGTCATCAGATAAGATGATCTTAAAGGCTTCAGCAACACGCTCTTTCGTCGCGCCGCCACCCACATCTAGGAAGTTTGCAGGCTTGCCACCATGTAGGTTAACGATATCCATCGTACCCATCGCTAGGCCAGCACCATTGACCATACAGCCAACGTTACCATCAAGGGCAACGTAGTTAAGCTCCCACTGAGCAGCGTGAGCTTCACGCTCATCTTCTTGTGAAGGATCGTGCATTTCACGCAGTTTAGGCTGACGGTAAAGTGCGTTGGAGTCGATGTTAATCTTACCGTCTAAGCAAAGCAGGCTGCCTTCACCGGTAATCACCAACGGGTTGATCTCAAGCAGAGCAAGATCATATTGAGAGAACATAGTGCCAAGACCCATAAAGATCTTCACAAATTGTTTAATTTGGTCACCTTCAAGGCCAAGTTTGAAGGCAAGTTCACGGCCTTGATAAGCTTGAGGGCCAACCAATGGGTCAATCGCCGCTTTGTGGATCAGTTCTGGCGTTTCTTCTGCCACTTTCTCGATTTCCACACCGCCTTCGGTTGAGGCCATAAATACGATTTTACGACTTGCACGGTCGACGACTGCGCCAAGGTAGAGTTCATTGGCGATGTTAGACGCTTCTTCAACCAAGATCTTAGTAACCGGTTGGCCATTCGCATCAGTTTGGTAAGTCACTAGGTTCTTACCTAGCCACTTTTGCGCAAACTCTTTTACGCCGTCTTTGGTTTCGTGCAGTTCTACACCGCCCGCTTTACCACGTCCACCCGCGTGAACCTGACATTTGACTACTTTCTTGGTTGTCGAAATTCGACCGGCTGCTTCGTACGCTTCTTGAGGCGTGCTGCACGCGTAACCTTTAGGTACAGGCAAACCGAATTCTGCAAACAGCTGTTTGGCTTGATATTCATGCAAATTCATTTTGATATTCCGTTTATGTTCCCTTAAGGGATTATTATTTCCATAACGTCGCAGCGAACTGCATTACGTCTGTAGGGTCTTCTCAAATCAACCGCATATCTCGTTACCGACACTGCGATTCAAATGAAGGCCAGACAGTTGAGCGAGTCTAGCCTTTGAAACTTTAGACGTCTAGCTATCTAAGACAGCTAGACGTTTCAGCGATATTAAACGTCTAATAACAGACGTGCAGGATCTTCCAATAGCTCTTTGATGGTCACTAGGAAGCCAACGGATTCACGGCCATCAATCAGACGGTGGTCGTATGAAAGCGCGAGATACATCATCGGCAAGATCTCGACTTTACCATCCACCGCCATTGGACGATCTTGAATTTTATGCATACCCAAGATTGCTGACTGAGGTGGGTTGATGATTGGCGTTGACATCAATGACCCAAATACACCACCGTTAGTGATAGTGAAGTTACCGCCCATCAATTCGTCGACCGTCAACTTGCCATCACGACCTTTAATCGCAAGCTCTTTGATGCCTTTCTCGATATCGGCAAAGCCTAGAGTGTCACAGTCTTTCAATACTGGCGTCACTAGGCCACGTGGCGTCGATACCGCCATGCTGATGTCGAAGTAGTTGTGGTAAACGATATCGTCACCATCAATTGACGCGTTCACTTCTGGGAAACGCTTCAATGCTTCCGTCACCGCTTTGACGTAGAAAGACATAAAGCCAAGGCGAGTGCCGTGGCGCTCTTCGAACTGATCTTTGTACTGTTTACGCAGGTCCATGATAGGTTTCATGTTCACTTCGTTAAACGTTGTCAGCATCGCGGTGTTGTTCTTCGCTTCCAGTAGACGGTTTGCCACTGTCTTACGAAGACGCGTCATAGGCACACGTTTTTGGCTACGTGCCGCTGCTGGCGCTTCAACGGCTGCAGGTGCTGCCGCTTGAGGTGCTGCTTTCGCGTTCGCAAGGTGCGCTTCAACATCTTCACGCGTGATGCGACCACCTACTCCCGTGCCTTTGACTTGGCTTGCTTCAAGGCCATGCTCACCGAGCAGGCGACGCACTGCTGGGCTAAGTGCATCGTTGCTTTCTTCGCTCAACGATGCCTTGTGACGCTTGTCTGGTGACGCTTCTGACGCTTCTGTCGTGTCAGTCGTTGGCTCACCGGCGACCGCACCTGGCTTAAGTTTGGCAAGAAGCTGCTTAGAGAGCACGGTTGCGCCTTCGACTTCAATAATGGCTTCAAGTACACCCGCTTCTGGCGCTGGGACTTCTAGAACCACTTTGTCCGTTTCAATATCCACCAACACCTCGTCACGCTCTACAACGTCACCAGGTTGTTTGTGCCACGTCGCGACCGTAGCGTCAGCAACAGATTCAGGTAAATCTGGAACCAGAATTTCAATTGTCATATCGGTTTCTTCCTTTAACTTCTAGTTCTTAATCCGAAGTTTTTGTATTCACGTTTAGCGCGTCTTCAACTAGCGCCTTTTGCTGTTTCAAGTGTACTGACATATAGCCGACCGCAGGAGATGCTGACGCAGGACGGCCTGCGTATTTAAGATCTGCGCCTTTCGGAATAGCAGCACGGAAGTTGTGTTGACTGCAGTACCAAGCCCCTTGGTTTTGTGGCTCTTCCTGACACCAGACAAAATCTTCCACGTTGGTGTATTGTTCGATAGCGGCTTTCACCTCTTCCAGCGGGAATGGGTAAAGCTGTTCGATACGAACAATCGCGACGTCGTCTTGTTCATTGCTACGACGCTGCTCAAGCAGATCAAAGTAGACCTTACCGGAACAGAACACGACACGTTTCACTTTGGCTGGCTCTAAGTTGTCGATTTCGCCAATTGCCGCTTGGAATGTGCCATCGGCCAATTCATCCATGGTAGACGTACACAAAGGATGACGCAGCAACGACTTCGGAGACATCACAATCAGAGGACGACGCATCGGGCGAACCACTTGACGGCGAATCATGTGGTACACCTGAGCTGGCGTAGACGGCACAACCACTTGCATGTTTTGCTCTGCACATAGCTGTAGATAACGTTCTAGGCGTGCAGAAGAGTGCTCTGGTCCTTGACCTTCATAACCGTGTGGCAACAACATCGTCAAACCACACAAACGGGCCCACTTCTGTTCACCTGACGAGATAAACTGGTCAATCACGACCTGCGCGCCGTTGGCAAAGTCACCAAACTGCGCTTCCCATAGCGTCAGGCCGCCCGGCTCAGCGGTCGCATAACCATATTCAAACGCAAGCACGGCTTCTTCAGACAGCACCGAGTCAAATACCTGGAACGGGCCTTGTTTGTCGTGGATGTTAGACAGTGGCACATACGTGCTGGCGTCCGCTTGGTTGTGCAGTACTGCATGACGGTGGAAGAAGGTGCCACGACCTGAATCCTGACCGGAGATACGAATTCGCTTACCATCGTCAACCAAGGTGGCATAGGCTAAGGTTTCAGCCATACCCCAGTCGACCGCTTTCTCACCGCTTAACATAGCTTGACGATCGTTGTAGAGCTTATTCACTCGGCTCTGGAGCTTGTGGCTCTCTGGGTACTGACAAATACGTTTGCCTAGTTCAAGCAGACGCGCTTTATCAAAGGTATTGCTCCACGGCATATCCCACTCGTGTCCAAGGTATGGAGACCAGTCCACTGAGTGCAGAGCCATCGGGCGCCACTCTTTGACCACCACTTCACCACGATCAAGCGCATCACGGTATTCATTGACCAGTTGCGTGGCCACGTCGATACCGAAATCACCGCGCTCCATCAACACATCGGCGTAGAGCTTACGTGGTGTTGGATGCTTCTTAATTTTTTGATACATCAGCGGCTGAGTCGCGTTCGGCTCGTCCGCTTCGTTGTGACCGTGACGACGGTAACACACCAGGTCAATCACCACATCGCGTTTGAATTCGTTACGGTAGTCAAGGGCGATACGCGTCACAAACGCCACCGCTTCTGGATCGTCTGCGTTGACATGGAAGATCGGTGCTTGGACCATCTTAGCGATGTCCGTACAGTACATGGTTGAGCGCGTATCTCTTGGGTTAGACGTCGTAAAGCCGACTTGGTTGTTCACCACGATACGAACCGTACCACCCACTTGGAAGCCGCGTGCTTGAGACATGTTGAACGTCTCTGCCACGACACCTTGACCGGCAATCGCTGAGTCACCGTGAATGGTGATTGGCAAAACGGTACTGCCGTCTTTATCACCTAAACGGTCTTGACGTGCACGTACTGAGCCCATGACAACTGGGTTGACGATTTCAAGGTGAGACGGGTTAAAAGCAAGCGCGAGGTGGACATCACCACCTGGGGTAGCGAAGTCAGCAGAGAAGCCTTGATGGTATTTCACATCACCCGTTCCCCATGTTTCGTCGTGTTTGCCCGCAAATTCATCAAACAAATCTTGTGGCTTTTTACCGAGCACGTTGACCAACATGTTCAAACGGCCACGGTGCGCCATACCAATCACGACTTCACGCATACCACTTGAGCCTGCGTGACGAATCAGCTCTTTGGTCATAGGGATTAGGGCATCCCCACCTTCGAGTGAGAAACGCTTCGCGCCAGGGAACTTCGCGCCAAGGTAACGCTCTAGGCCTTCCGCTGCGGTAAGCTCGTCAAGGAATGTTCGCTTCTCGTCTTGGCTGAACGTCGGCTGGCCGACGACCGACTCGAGACGTTGTTGAATCCAACGCTTTTGCTCGGTGTCGGTCATGTGCATGTATTCAGCACCCACTGAACCACAGTAGATTTTTTTCAGCGAAGAGTAGATGTCTTTCAACGGCATGGTCTCTTGACCAATAGCAAATGAACCTACGTTGAAGGATTCTTCTAGATCGTCTTCTGTGAGAGAGTGGAAAGCAGGATCAAGCTCAGCCACAGGTGGGCGCTGCCATAATCCTAGGGGGTCTAATTGAGCCGCTTCGTGTCCACGAAAGCGGTAAGCATTAATTAACTGAAGTACTTTTACTTGTTTAGCGTCGACATCTGGATCACTAACTTGGACATTGTAATGCTTTGTTTCTTGAGCGAGTCGTCGGAAGTAGTCACGGACACGCGAATGTGGCTGTTCAACCACTTCATTGTCAGGCTTGGGCAAGCCATCGAATACGCGTTTCCACTCCTCACTTACCAGATCGGGATCACTTAGATACAGTTCGTAGAGGTCCTCTACATACGTTGCATTGGCGCCAGCCAAGTGTGAAGACTCGAGCCATGCCTTCATCACGCCGTTGTGCATATTTTCCCTTAACCAGTAGTTTTCACGTTTGCTTCGGTCTGCGCCGAGCTAATAAGAGCCGGTCACGACATTATGACCGGCAATTTTATTATCCATTAAACCGAGCGGTTCACGAGCATGGTCTTAATGTGACCAATCGCTTTCGTCGGATTTAACCCTTTCGGACAAACACTTACACAGTTCATGATGCCGTGGCAACGGAAAACGCTAAATGCGTCATCAAGATTTGATAAGCGTTCATCTGTTGCCGTATCGCGGCTGTCAATCAGCCAACGGTAAGCGGCAAGTAGGCCCGCTGGGCCGATGAATTTATCAGGATTCCACCAGAAAGACGGACAGGATGTCGTACAACATGCACACATAATACATTCGTACAATCCATCCAAATGAGCACGTTCATCAGGAGATTGTAGGTTCTCTCTTGATGGGGGAAGTGCGCCGTCGTCAATCAAGAATGGCTTAACTTTCGCATAGTTATCATAGAACTGCGTCATGTCAACGATTAGATCACGCACGACAGGCAATCCCGGCAGTGGACGGATGACAATCTTGTCACCTTGCAATGCCGATAGTGGTGTAATGCAGGCTAATCCGTTTTTACCATTCATGTTCAGACCGTCA